>DASYDR010000228.1:0-10612 GCA_036499545.1 Roseomonas sp.
CGGTGCAGTCGGATTGCTACCGTTTCTGATGGCGCGGCGGCGGGGGGCACCTTGCACGCGGTTAAGCCTGGCGGCACATGGCCGGGCGGCCGCGGCCCGGGCGCGCAGGCTGCATCCGGACCTCGTTTTCCTCTCTCCGGCCTTCCCGACCGCCAGCCATCCGGGGGCGCCGGCGCTCGGCCCGTTGCGCTGGGGACGCGCTGCCGCACGCGCGGGGGCGCCGGCGGCGGCGCTCGGGGGGATCGCGCCGGGTACGGCCTGGCGCCTGCCGCGGCGGCATCTGGCCGGGATCGCGGCGATCTCCCCCTTTGTCACTGGGCTTTCACGCAACAGGGCTGTGGCCTAGACGCCACAGTGTCTCGCGATAGTCGCGTCGGATGGTTTTGGGCCGTTGCTCCGCCGGACGGGCCTGAACCATAGTCCGACCGGGCCTGACAGCTTTGGACGTCGAACCTTGTTCGCATGTCCATGCGTCATTCCTGTCCGGGGGGGCAGGGGGGGGCCAAGGGAACAGCCGGGTTCGCCTGGCAGTTATGGAGGATTAGGAATGCGCAAGATTCTGCTGGGCACCACGGCGGTGGTCGGCGCTGCGCTCATCGCCCCGGTGGCGATGGCGCAGATGCCCGTCGTCGTCGAGCCCCCGCGTGCCCTCGCCGGCTCCTCTGCCGGTCTCGCGGTCCGCCTGGGCGGTTACTTCGACTTCCGCGGCGGCCTGATCAACGACGACAACGACCGTGCGGTCCTCGGCTCGGGCGGCGGCGCCCTGGCCGGCACGCCGGGTGCGGCCACCGCCGGCCGCGCGGGTCGTCAGCGGACCGACTTCCAGTCGGATTTCGAGCTGAACGTGTTCGTCGACGGCAAGGCCTCGAACGGCCTGCAGTACGGCCTCGTGCTTGAATTCCAGGTCGACAACGTGGGCGCCGGCGGCGGCGGCACGTCCATCGACATGGACGAATTCTACGGCTTCATCAGCCACCCGATGTTCGGTACCCTCCGCATGGGTGACGAAGATCACGCGGCGAACCTGCTGCAGGTCCGCACCCCGCTGATCCGCGGTGCCGATACCGACAACTACTGGGACGAATTCACGTTCCGCCGCGGTGCCGACGCCTCGCCGTCCTTCTTCACGGCGCTCGATGACGGCAGCGACGCCTCCAAGATCATCTACCTGTCGCCGCAGTTCTTCGGCTTCGACTTCGGCCTGTCCTACGGCGCGAACCGCGGCGAAGGCGAGCGTTACTCGCTCGGCACCACCGTGTCGCCGGCCGTCGGCACCGGCGCGGCCGCCCAGCGTGACCGCACCGGCCTGCGCAACATCATGTCGGCCGGCGTCCGCTACCGCGGCACCTTCGGCGGCGTGGGCGTCGCGGCCAGCTTCGGCGGCATGCGCGCCGACAGCGCGCGCCGCTACGCGGCCGCTGGCTCGGCCGATGCCGCTCTGCAGAGCGCGGCGACTGCCTACTCCGGTGGCCTGCAGCTCTCCGCCTTCGGCGTCACGGTCGGTGGCGAGTACACCTGGGGCCGGTATGGCGGCGTCTCGGTCGGCGCGGCAGCCATTCCGCGCGGCCGTGAGAACTCCACCCAGTGGGTGGCCGGCGCGACCTACAACATCCCGAGCACCCCGCTGCAGATCGGCGCCTTCTACGGCCGTGCGACGCAGGATAACGGCCCGGGCTTCGCGTCCCGTACCCAGAAGATCTACTCGGGCGGCGTCAACTACGCCGTTGCTCCGGGCATGACCGCCTACCTGACCTACACCCACCTCGAAGACTCCAACGAGGTTGTGGGTGGCGGTTACATCGACAACAACGCGGCGCGCCCCGGCGTGCAGCGTGACCGCAATCTGGAAGTCTACATGGCGGGCTTCCGCATCGCCTTCTGATCCCAGAACGGCCAGGTCTGAGGGGGGCGGCGGAGCGATCCGCCGCCCTTCTGCTTTTCAAACCCCCTGGATCAGCGCTAAACAGCGGTCCCCTGGAGCATGGTGCGTTCGCTTGCGCCCACGGATCACGCGCCGGGACCATGTTGGATCGCGTGATTCAGGCTTTTCGGCGATATCGCCTCAGGCCATCACGCTCTGGGCTTCAACCTTGGCAAGAACGGGCCGTATGCGCGCGAAACACCTGCTCCTCGCCCTGATTCCCGGCCTTGCGCTGCTTGGCGCCTGCAGCCGTGACGACGGCAATTTCCGCGTTCCCGGCCGCGACGAATACCGGGACGGCAGCGGTCGCGCCAGCGTGCTGGGCACCCAGAGCGGCGGTGTGACGCTGTTCGGCGTCGGCGGCCGCGGCCTCACCAGCGAAGGCGGCGATGGGGGTGGCGGCAGTGGCGGCGGCGCCGCCACCGGCCTCGGGGTGAATGCCTATCTCTGGCGCGCCACGCTCGACACCCTCTCCTTCATGCCGCTGGCCTCGGCCGACCCCTTCGGTGGCGTGATCATCACCGACTGGTATTCCCCGGCCGCTTCCCCGGGCGAGCGCTTCAAGGCCACCGCCTATGTGCTTGGCCGCCAGCTCCGCTCCGATGGCATCCGCGTGTCGCTGTTCCGGCAGACCCGCGGTTCCAATGGCCAGTGGGTGGACGCGCCGGTCTCGACCAGCACCGGCGCCGAACTCGAGGACCGGGTCCTGGCCCGCGCCCGGGAACTGCGCGGCCAGTCGGCGGCGCGGTAGGTCCCAGCGCCACTCTATTCGCTGTCGCAGCCGGACCGCCGCAGCCCGCGTGGCACGGTGGCGTCCGGTGCCTGGATCAGGCGCAGCAGGCAGCCCGCGTAGCGCGTGGTGAAGCCAGCCTCGGCCACGCCCTCATGCCCGCGGAGCGGCGCCGAAGGGCGCAGCAGCAAGGTGGGGGCCAGGCGGGTCTCGGCCGTCGCCTCCACGGCGGCGCTGCGGCGGTTGACGTCGGGGTCGTAGCGGTCGTCGTCGAACAGCACCACGCCGACCCGCAGCCGCCCGCGCGGCAGGCCGGCCAGGATCCGTCCGAAATCCTCGATCGCGCTGCCGGTACGGCTCGGCGCCTCGCCATGCGCGGCCGGGGCCGTGGCGATGACGGCGTCGACCGCGTCCGGCCGCTCGCCCGCCGCCAGCAATGCCTGCCAGCCGCCACGCGACTGGCCGCCGATCACCACCCGGGCATAGCCGGCCTGGCGCAGCAAGGGCAGGGCCGCGACCAGCCGCGCCAGGCTGGCCTGCAACTCGTCATCGGCCGGGTCGCGGTCGTAGCGCAGGATGTCCCAGCCGGCATCGTTCAGCACCGACAGGAAGCCCGGCGCGGCGCTGGTGCGATTGTCGTGGGTGCGGCCATTGTAGCCATGGCCCCAGACCACGACGCCCACGGCCCGCCGCGGCCCGAAGCGCCAATGCATCGGGCTGGCGCGGAACGGGCCGATCGTCTCCCCATGCGGCGCCATCAGCGGCGGCAGGCCGCCGGGTGCCAGATCCACCGCCAGCAGCCGGCAGCCGGCGCCGATCGGGGCGCCGCGCAGATCCTCACGCCCGCAGGCCTCCATCACCTCCCGCGCCGCCACCTCCGGCGATGGGCGGCCGCCGACGAAGCGCCAGCGCAAGACCCGGCCTTCCAGCGTCACGGCGGCGGCGAAGGCGGCATGTGGCACGGCGCCGCGATACTGCAGGGACCAGCCGGTGATGGCCGAAGCCCCCGCCGCGGCCGGCAGCGTCGCGGCGGAGAAGACCGCGCGATAGGCCTCGAACCCCGGATCGGCGGGCCGCTGCGCCCGCGCCGAAGCGGTTGCCAGCAGCGAGGATAGCAGCAGCAGGACCAGGATGGATCGCATCGCGCCGCGAAGTTCGCGTGCCGCGTGCAGGACCGCAAGGGCCGATCCATCCTGAGATCCGGCAAACCTTGCTGGCCGCGCCCGGTCCGGGCCGTTCGACGCATGGGCCGAACCCCTCCGGCCATCCGGCACGCAAACGGGCTCTAGGAAATCCGGGGCCCGGGCAGTAGGACGAACGACCTTCACCGAGATACCGTCCACCGATGACCGACGCGCCTGTCGCCCCGACGCCCCGCTACGATTTCCGCACTGCCGAGCCGCGCTGGCAGCAGGCCTGGGCGGACCGCGCCAGTTTTGCCGTGCCGGACGTGCCGCCCGCCGATGCGCGGAAGTACTATGTGCTGGAGATGTTCCCCTACCCCTCCGGCAAGATCCACATGGGGCATGTGCGGAACTACACGCTCGGCGACGTCGTCGCGCGCTACAAGCGCGCGCGCGGGCACCTGGTGATGCACCCGATGGGCTGGGACGCCTTCGGCCTGCCCGCCGAGAACGCCGCCCGCGAACGCCGCGTCCATCCCCGGCAATGGACCTACGACAATATCGCGGCGATGCGCGCCGAACTGCAGCGCATGGGCCTCAGCCTCGACTGGTCGCGCGAATTCGCCACCTGCGACGCCGAATATTATGGCCCGCAACAGAAGCTGTTCCTCGACCTGATGCGGGCCGGCCTGGTCGAGCGCAAGGAGAGCTGGGTCAACTGGGATCCGGTGGACGAGACCGTCCTGGCCAATGAACAGGTGGAAGACGGCCGCGGCTGGCGCTCCGGCGCGCTGGTCGAGAAGAAGCAGCTCAGCCAGTGGTTCCTCTCGATCACCAAATACGCGCCGGACCTGCTCTCGGCCCTCGACACCCTCGACCATTGGCCGGAACGGGTGAAGCTGATGCAGGCCAACTGGATCGGCCGCAGCGAAGGCGCCCGCGTGCGCTTCGCGCTGGCCGAGCCGGTCGACGGCGCCAGCCAGGTCGAGGTCTTCACCACCCGCCCCGACACGCTGTTCGGCATGTCCTTCCTGGCCGTCGCCGCCGAGCATCCGCTGGCCGCCGCCGCGGCGGCGCGCAACCCGGCCGCCGCCGCCTTCGTTGCCGAATGCCGTTCCATGGGCACGTCCGAGGCCGCCATCGAGCAGGCCGAGAAGCGCGGCTTCGACACCGGCTTCCGCGTCGCGCATCCCTTCCTCGAAGGCGTCACCTTCCCGGTCTGGATCGCCAATTTCGTGCTGATGGAATACGGCACCGGCGCCATCTTCGGCTGCCCCGGCCATGACGAGCGCGACTTCGAATTCGCGCGCAAATACGGCCTGGCGATCACCCCCGTCGTGCTGCCGGCCGGCGCGGAGGCGGCGGGCTTCGCCCTGGGCGATCACGCCTTCACCGGCGATGGCAGCATCATCAATTCCGGCTTCCTCGACGGCCTCGACGTGAAATCGGCCAAGCGCGCCGCGATCGACGCGCTGGAGGGCAGGGGCATCGGCCAGGGCGTGGTGAACTGGCGCCTGCGCGACTGGGGCGTCTCCCGTCAGCGCTATTGGGGCTGCCCGATCCCGGTCATCCACTGCCAGGCCTGCGGCACCGTTCCGGTCCCGGATGACCAGCTGCCCGTGCGCCTGCCGGAGGATGTGACCTTCGACAAGCCGGGCAACCCGCTCGACCACCACCCGACCTGGAAGCACGTCGCCTGCCCGGCCTGCGGCAAGCCGGCGCGGCGCGAGACCGACACCTTCGACACCTTCGTCGACAGCTCCTGGTACTATGCCCGCTTCGCCTCCCCGCATGCGAAGGCACCGCTGACCGCCGCCGCCGCCGATGCCTGGCTGCCGGTCGACCAGTATATCGGCGGCATCGAGCACGCGATCCTGCACCTGCTCTATTCGCGCTTCTTCATGCGCGCCCTGAAGCAGACCGGCCACGTGAAGGTGGAGGAGCCCTTCGCCGCGCTCTTCACCCAGGGCATGGTCCAGCATGCCAGCTTCAAGGGCGAGGATGGCCGCTGGCTGGCCCCGGACGAGATCGAGATGCTGGCCGATGGCGGCGCCCGCCACCGGGAGACCGGCGAAGCGGTCGCGGTCGGCCGGGTCGAGAAGATGTCGAAGTCGAAGCGCAACACGATCGACCCGGGCGCCATCATCGACCGCTACGGCGCCGACACCGCCCGCTGGTTCATCCTCTCCGACAATCCGCCCGACCGGGACATGGAATGGACGGAAGCCGGCGCCGCCGGCGCCTACCGCTTCACCCAGCGCCTGTATCGCATCGCGGAGGCGGCGCTGCCGCGCCTGGCCGAGCCCGGGGAGGAGAAGGCGAGCCGCGAGCTGGCCCGTGCCACCCACCGCGCCATCGCGGCGGTGACCGAGGCGCTGGAAAGCTTCTCCTTCAACGTCGCGATCGCCAAGCTCTACGAATTCACCAATGCGATCGAGGACGCCAAGGCCGCCTCCGGCCCCGCCCTGCGGGATGCGATCGGCATCCTGGCCCGGCTCTGCGCGCCGGCCATGCCACATCTGGCGGAAACGCTGAACGCCATGCTCGACCCCGGCGCCCTCCTGGTCGCCGAGATGCCCTGGCCGGAGGCCGATCCGGCCCTGCTGAAGGCTGAAAGCGTCACGCTGGCGGTCCAGGTCCTCGGCAAGCTCCGCGCCACCATCGAGGTCGCGGTGGACGCGGATGAGGAAACCGTGTTCCGTCTGGCCGAGGCCGAGGAGAATGTGCAGCGTGCCATCGCGGGCAAGCCCATCCGGAAACGCATCCATGTCCCGGGACGCATCGTCAATTTCGTCGTCTGAGCGTCCGATGGCGGACGCCCGGACCGGCAAGGCGCGGTCCCCGGTCGCGCGGCGGCATCTTTTCGCCCTGGGTGCCGCGCTGGCGCTGCCGGGCTGCGGCTTCCGCCCGCTCTATGCCACCGGCGGCGGCACCAATCCGGATGCGCAGACGGAACTCTCGGCCGTGCGCGTCGCCCTGGTCGGCGAACGCAATGGCCAGATCCTGCGCCGTGCCCTGCAGCAGCGCCTGCAGTCGGAAGGCGTGCCGGCGCGCTACGACCTGCACACCGCCATCAGCTTCGGCACCGACGTCCAGGGCTACCGCCAGGACGGCACCCCGTCCCGGGTGCGCTACACCGCGACCGCGAACTGGCAGCTTTTCACCCTCGATACCCCGCCGCGCCCGCTCACCCGTGGCACCGAGCGGGCCTTCGACGCCTACAACATCCCCGAGAACCAGTTCTTCGCCTCCGACATCTCGAGCGAGGCTTCCATGCGGCGGATGATGGACCAGCTTGCCGAGGACATGACCCGCCGCCTGGCGGTCTGGTTCAGCACCGGGCGCCCCGCCGACGCCCAGGGCTGAAAGCCCTTGTTGCCAGAAGGGCTGCGATGACCAAGCTCGACGCGCGGCGCATCACCGGCTTCCTGGCCGATCCCGGCGATACCCGCGTCGTCCTGCTGCATGGCGAGGACCAGGGCCTGGTGCGGGAACGCGCCGAGGTCCTATTGCGCCTGGTCGCCGAGGGCGACAGCTTCCGCATGGTCGATATCGCCCGCGAAGCCGCCGCCAAGGATCCGGGCCTGCTCGCCGCCGAAGCATCGACCCCCGCCTTGACCGGCGGCCGCCGCGTCGTCCGGGTGCGCGACGCGACCGACGGGCTGGCCAATGCCGCCAAGGCCGCCTGTGCCGGCAGGGGCCCGGGCCTCGTGCTGCTGGAAGCGGGTGAACTCGCCGGCAACAAGGGCCTGCGCGCCGCGCTCGAGAAGCACGAAGCCGCCGCCGTCATCGCCTGCTACCCGGAGACGGGCGCAGCCCTCGCCGGTGCGATCGCCGCCATCCTGAAGGAGCTCGGCGTCAGTGCCGAGCCCGCCGCGCTGGACTGGCTGGCCGAACGCCTCGGTGAAGACCGGATGCTGATGCGGCGCGAACTGGAGAAGCTCGCGCTGTTCGCCGGGCCCGGCGCCCGCATCGCCGAAGAGGACGCCGCCGCCTGCATCGCCGGTGGCGCGGCCCTCGACATGGACGAAGCGCTGCTCGCGGCGACCGCCGGCGACGTGGCACTGACCGACCGCGCGCTCGATGCCGCCTTCGCCGAAGGCGCCAACGCGGTGCAGCTCGTGCGCGGCGCGCTGCGCCACCTGCAGCGCATGCAGGCCGCCGCGCTGGCCGTCGCCGCCGGCGCCCGCCCTGGCGATGCCCTGGCCGGCCTGCGGCCGCCGGTCTTCTTCAAGCACCGCCCGGCGATGGAGCGCGCGCTGCGCCTCTGGCCGCCGCATGCGCTCGACATCGCCGGCGCCGCCCTGCTGGAAGCCGAACGCCGCACCAAGACCACCGGGCTGCCGGACGTCGCCGTGGCGCGCAGCGCGGTGCTGGCGATCGCGCGGATGGCGGCGGCGCGGGCGCGGTAGAGCGCTGGCCGACGCCCGCCCTGGACGGGCTGCGCGGCAAGGCGGAACCTCCCCGCGCCATCCGGCCACAGAGCCGGATCCGCAGGAGGAGCCTTCCATGGTCATCAACCGCCGCGCGCTGATTGCTGGCGCACCCCTTCTTCTCGCCGCGCCGGGCGTGGCGCGGGCGCAGGCTTATCCGTCGCGGCCGGTACGCGTCATCGCGCCCTTCCCGCCCGGCGGGGCGCTGGACGCGGTGTCGCGCAAGATCGCCCAGAAGCTGTCGGAGCAGATGGGGCAGCAATTCTTCGTCGAGAACCGCACCGGCGCGACCGGCACGATCGGCATGGGCGAAGCGGCCCGCAGCGCGCCGGATGGGCTGACCCTGCTCGCCATGGACAGCACCTATCCCATGGTCGGCACCGTCTTCCGGCGGCTGAGCTGGGATCATGAGCATGGCTTCGCCGGCATCACCGACACGGCGTGGTCGCCATCGGTGCTGGTGGTCCGGGCCGATGCGCCCTGGCCCGATCTTCCAGCGTTCCTCGCTGATGCCAGGGCGCACCCGGAACAGCGGATCTACGGCAGCGGCGGCATCGGCTCGGTGCTGCACTTCTTCGCGGAAGGCCTGGCGCAGGCGGCCCGTGTGAAGTTCTTCCACGTGCCCTATCGCGGCGCTGGCGATGCGATGACCGGCCTGCTGTCGCGCGCCGTGGAATTCTCGGTCGCCCCGACGCCGGCGACGATCGAGCATGTGCGTGGCGGGACCATGCGGGCCCTGGCGCTGACCGGGCCGCGCCGCTCCGCGCTGTTGCCGCAGGTGCCGACCTTCGCCGAGCAGGGCCTGCCGGAATTCTCCCCGGTCTACTGGACCGGCCTCGGCGCCCCCGCCGGCACGCCCGCCGCCATCATCGCCAGGCTGCAGCAGGAGGTGGCGCGGGCGATGCAGGCGGATGACATGAAGGCCTTCCTGACCGCCCAGGTGGCCGAGCCGGGCGGCAGCCCCACCGAGACCTATGCGAAGCTGGTCAGGGACGAGACCGTCCATTGGCGGGAGGTCGCGGCACAGGCCGGCATCGAACCCCAGTAGCGGCATCCATCGGCCGGGGCCCGCGTTGCCTGGTCATGCACAGCCTCGATGCGCTGCGGGCCGCGATCATTGCCGATGACGGCCTGCCGGATTGGGCCGCCCGCGCCACCGGGCCGGTCTTTGGCGAAGGGCCGCCCGATGCGGCGCTGATGCTGGTGGGCGAGCAGCCAGGTGACGAGGAGGACCGCGGCGGGCGGCCCTTCATCGGCCCCGCCGGCCGCCTGCTCGATGGGCTGCTGAACAAGGCCGGCGTGCCGCGGCGCCAGACCTACGTCACCAACGCGGTGAAGCATTTCAAATTCACCCAGGCCGGCAAGCGGCGCCTGCACCAGTCGCCGAATGCCGGCGATATCGCCCATTACCGGCCCTTCCTGCGTGCCGAAGTGGCGCTGGTCGCGCCGCGGCTCGTGGTGGCGCTCGGCGCGACGGCGTTGCGGGCGCTGACGGGCAAGGCCCTGACGCTCACGCGCGTCGGCGACCGGACGCTGCACACCGAAGACGGCGTGCCGTTGCGCGCGACGATGCATCCGTCCGCGCTGCTGCGGATGCGCGATCCGGCGGTGCGCATGGCGCAGGAACGGCGTTGCGTCGCGGCCTTGCGATCGGCCTATGCGGAAGCGGCCGGGGGCTGAAGGCCGGGGGCCGCCGGCAGCTCCACCCGGAACACCGCGCCCTTGCCGCCCATCCCGTCGGAAAAGGCGATGCTGCCGCCCATCGCCCGCACCAGCCCGGCGCTGATCGCCAGGCCCAGCCCGGTGTTCCGGTGCCCGAGCGGGCTCAGCGGGTCGAGCGGCGCGGCATCGGTGAAGAGCGTGGCGCGTCGCGCCGGCGCGACGCCCGGGCCCGTATCCTCGACCGTCAGGGCGATGCCGCCCGCCGGCAGCGCCGCAGCGCCGAGCGTGATGCGGCCGCCCTTCGGCGTGAAGCGCGTCGCATTGCCCAGCAGGTTGATCAGGATCTGCCGCAGCCGGGTGACGTCGAGTGCCATGGTCGCCGGCAGGCCGGGATCGACCAGCAGCGACAGTTCCACGAACTTCGCCGCCGTCGCCGGCCCTTGCATGGCAAGGCATTCGGTCAGCACCGGGCGCAGCGCCACCGGCTCGGGGTGCAGGGTCAGCCGGCCGGACTCGATCATCGCCAGGTCGAGCGAGTCATTCACCAGGACCAGCAGGTGGCGGCCGCCATCCTCCAGCATCTCGGCGTGCTGGCGCTGGTCGGGCGCCAGCCGGATATCGTCGCGCAGCAACTGCGCGAAGCCGAGCAGCGCATTGAGCGGCGTGCGCAGTTCATGGCTCATCTGGGCGATGAAGCGGGTCTTCGCGGCGCTGACCGCATCGGCGGCTTCGCGCGCCGTGA
>DASYDR010000229.1:0-2027 GCA_036499545.1 Roseomonas sp.
CCGGTCGTCTTCACCTTCGGCGGCGACCTGTTCTCCCCTTCCCTCGCCTCCTCCATCACGCATGGGCAGCACATGGTGGAGCTGTTCAACGTGCTGGCGCCGGCCGCCGCCGTGCTCGGCAACCATGAATTCGACTTCGGGCCGGAGGAGGCGGAGAAGAACATCCGCGCCTCCCGCTTCCCCTGGCTCGGCGCCAATGTGCTGGGCGCCGATGGCCAGGTCTTCGGCGGCGCCGTCGCCACCACCCTGCGGGAGGTGGCGGGCGGGCTGAAGATCGGCTTCGTCGGCGTGCTGACGCCGGCGACCGCGCAGATGTCGAACGCGGCCGGGATTACATTCGCGCCACCTGATGCGGCGCTCCGCGCCGGCGCCGCCCGGCTGCGCGCCCAGGGGGCGGAGATCGTGGTGGCGCTGACCCATCTCGACATCGCCGATGACCGCCGCATCGCGCATGAGGTGCCGGGCATCGACCTGATCCTCGGCGGCCACGACCATGACGCGATGAGCGTGCTGGAACACGGCCCGCTGGTGTTCAAGGCCGGGCAGGACGCGCTCTGGCTCGGCGTCGTCGAGATGCAGCTCGTGCGCACGCCCGGCCAGCGCGCCACGGTCGCGAGCCTCGGCTGGCGCTTCATCCCGAATGTCGGCACCCCGGCGGAGCCGCGCCTGGCCGCCGCCGTCGGCGCCATCGACGCGCAGCTCGACCGCCTGCTGTCGCGCAGCCTGGCGCATCTGACCACGCCGCTCGACAGCCGCGTGATCACCGTGCGCACGCGGGAAGCGGCGCTCGGCGACCTGGTCGCCGATGCGCTGCGCGCACATTTCCGCGCCGATGCCGCGCTGATCAATGGCGGCGGGCTGCGCGGCAACCGCGAATACCCGGTGGGCCACGACTTCACCCGCCGCGACCTGCTGACCGAAATGCCCTTCGGCAATGTCGGCATGCTGCTGGAGCTGACCGGTGCCGAGCTGCTCGGCGTGCTGGAACACGGGCTGTCCGCCACCGAAGGCGCCGCCGGGCGCTTCCCGCAGGTCTCCGGCATCGCCCTGACCTATGACCCGGACGCGCCGGCCGGGTCCCGCCTGCGCGACGTCGCGGTCGGCGGCGCGCCGCTCGACCCCGGCCGCCGCTACCGCCTGGCCACCGTCGATTTCCTGGCCCGCGGCGGCGACGGCTATGCCGGGCTGCACGGCGCCCGGGTGCTGGTCGATGCCGCGGCGGGGCCGCTGCTGGTCAACCTAGTGGCGGAAGCGATCGAAGCGGCCGGGGCGGTGACGGCGCGGGTGGATGGGCGGCTGCGGGCGGTGGAGTAGGCCGGCCGCGTCACGGCGCCGCCTCCGGCATGTCCAGCCCGGCCAGGCGATAGCCCACCTGCAGCTCCGTGATCAGGCAGGCCGGCCGCGCCGGGTCGTCCTCCAGCTTCTGGCGGAGCTGGGCCATGTAGATGCGGAGGTAATGCGGACGGTCGGAATAGCCCGGCCCCCAGACCTCCAGCAGCAATTGCCGGTGCGTCAGCACCCTGCCCTGGC
This sequence comes from Roseomonas sp., assembly GCA_036499545.1. Classification (GTDB taxonomy): domain Bacteria; phylum Pseudomonadota; class Alphaproteobacteria; order Acetobacterales; family Acetobacteraceae; genus Plastoroseomonas. The sequence goes on from DASYDR010000229.1 coordinate 1,531, forward strand.
CGCGGATCAGCGCCGTCAGCAGGCGGAACTCGATCGGCGTCAGATGCACCGCTTCCCCGCCGCGGGCCACCTCATGCGTCGCCAGGTCGACGCTGACCGTCCCGAAGCGCGCGACCGGTGACGGGGCATTGCCGGCGGCGGTGAAATTGGCGCGGCGGAGCTGGGCCCGGACCCGGGCCAGCAGCTCCGGCACGCCGAAGGGCTTGACCAGGTAGTCGTCGGCCCCAGCATCCAGCGCCGCCACCTTCTCCGCCTCCCGCTCGCGCGCCGACAGGACCAGGATCGGCACCGCCGACCAGGCGCGGATTTCCCGGATCAGCGCCTTGCCGTCCTCGTCCGGCAGGCCGAGATCGACCACCACCAGATCCGGCTTGCGGCTCGCGGCATCGATGCGCGCCTGTTCGGCGGTCTTCGCCTCGAAGACATCGATGCCTTCCCGGGTAAGCGCCAGGCGCACGAAGCGCCGGATATCCGCCTCGTCCTCCACGATCAGGATG
>DASYDR010000230.1:0-7867 GCA_036499545.1 Roseomonas sp.
CAACGCCGCCGCAGCGGGACCGGCGGGCGCCGCGCGGGCAGGCCTGGGCGATGGCGGCATTGCGCCGCAGCGCATGCGCGGGCGCGGCGGCATACCGCGCATTGCGGGCCGACGCCCCATGGCCGGCGCTGCGGGTCGCGACCGCCCGGCTGCCGGCGGTGGCGGCGCGGCGTGGGGTGGCGGCCGCGGCGCGGCTCACGAGGGGGATGGCATGGCGGGCGGTCGCGGCGCGGGTGCTGGTGGCGGCAATCGCGACCCGGCTGCGATGGGCCGGGCCGTGCTGCGGCGCCTGGGCGGCGACCCGCGCCCTGCCCCGGTCGCTCGCCGCGTCGGCGTCCGCGGGCATGGCCGCGACGCCAAGGGAGAGGGCAAGCATGGCAAGAGCGAGGAGTCGCATACCGTCGATATCTCCCGGATTCGTGTCGGAAACCGGGTGACATATTCCGTGAGACCGGACAAGCCCGCATCGCGTTTCAGGCAATCCGAACTTAATCTGCAATTGTCGATTTAATATCCCAGCACCCTGCTAGGTCAAATGGGACATCGCCAGGTATTCCTGGCTCTGCATCTCATTCAGGCGCGATGCGGTCCGCTCGAACATCGCCGCGTTCTCTCCCCGTTCATAGAGCGTGTCCGGGGATGCCTCGGCGGAGACCACGATCTTGCAGCGATGCTCGTAGAGGGCATCGATCAGCGTGATGAAGCGCCGGGCGCGGTCGAAATTCTCCGGCCCCAGCCGCGGCACGCCATCGATCACCAGGGTGTGGAAATGGGTGGCGACCGCCAGGTAGTCGGCCGGGCCCAGCGGCTTGCCGCAGAGTTCGTCGAAATCGAACCGCGCCACGCCGCGCGCCGCCTGCGGCACCTCCAGCCAGCGCCCGAGCACCGAAAGCCGGGTCGGCTCCCCATGTGCCACGCCGGTCAATTCCCCGAAGGCGGCGTCCAGCGCCCGCTCCGCCCGGCCATCGGCCGGCGCATGCCAGGTCGGCAGGCCGCGGATCCGCTCCCGCCGGTAGTCGCGCTGCGCATCGAGGAAGAATACCTCCACATGCTGCTTGATCAGCGCGATGAACGGCAGGAAGGCATCACGCCCCGGCTTGCCCTTGAACAGGTCGTCCGGCGCGGTATTGGAGGTCGCAACGACCACGGTGCCACGCTGGAACAGCGCTTCGAACAACCGCCCCAGGATCATCGCATCGACGATGTCGTGCACCTGGAACTCGTCGAAGCAGAGCAGCGCCGCATCGGCGGCGATGGTGTCCGCCAGCGGCCCGATCGGGTCCGCCGTCTCCCCATGCTCCTTCCGCCAGGCATGGATCCGGCGATGGCAGTTCTGCATGAACTGATGGAAGTGCAGGCGTTGCTTGCGCGGCACATCGGCGGTCGCGAAGAACAGGTCCATCAGCATGGACTTCCCGCGCCCCACCTCCCCCACCAGATAGATGCCGTGCGGCGCGTCGGCGGCCTCCTCCACCGGCTTGCGGCGGAAGAAGCGGGAGAGCAGCCCCCCTTCCTCCTGCGGCGGCGCGCCTGGCTTCGGATCATAGCCCCGGGTACGGCGCCACAATTCCTGCAACTGCTCGGTCGCCCGGGCCTGGGCCGGATCGGCGTTGAGGGCGCCCGCGGCGACGCGGGCGCGATAGGCGGGCAAGGGCCCGGCGCTGGTGGCCTCGGCCGGTATATGCGGTGCGGCATCCATGATCCGCGCGGATAGCCGCAACCGGGCCCCGGCGCCAGGGGGCGCCCATCGACGATGGCAGGGAACCTTGCCGCAACCCCGCCGTTAACGCGCCGCCGGGTGGACACACGGGGGCGCCAGCATGCCCGGGTGCTGCCGGCGACGCCGCGCCGCCGCCGCGCGCCCGACCTGGAGAAGCCCGTGTTCCGTCGAGAGACCCTGATTGCCCTCACAGGCTCCGCCACGCTGCTCGGCGGGCTCCGTACCCAGCCGGCCGCGGCCCAGCGGCCGGCGGCGGCCCCCGCGGCAGCCGCCGCCTTCAACGACGAAACCGTGAAGGGGCTGGCGCGCGATCTCGCCCGCCGCCCCTACCAGGCGCCCGACACCGCGCTGCCGCGCGCCTTCAGCGACCTCGATTACGATGCGTACCGGACGCTTCGCTTCGATCCGCAGCGGGCGCTTTGGCGCGATGGGCGCCTGCGCTTCCAGCTACAGCTCTTCCATCGCGGCTTCCTCTATGCCCAGCGCGTGGCGCTGCATGAGGTGGCCGATGGCCAGGCACGGCCGATCCCCTATGACCCCACCGCCTTCACCCTCGGCGGGCGGGAACCGCCAGGTCCCGATTTCGGCCATGCCGGCTTCCGCATCCATTTCCCGCTGAACCGCCCGGAGGTCTTCGACGAGGTCTGCGCCTTCCTCGGCGCCTCCTATTTCCGCGCCGTCGGCAAGGGCATGGGCTACGGCCTTTCGGCCCGCGGCCTGGCGATCAAGACGGCCGATCCCGGCGGCGAGGAGTTTCCCTTCTTCCGTGCCTTCTGGCTGGAACGCCCGCGCGCGGGCGCCGATTCCGTCGTCGTGCACGCCCTGCTCGACAGCCCGAGCGCCACGGCGTCCTTCCGCTTCAGCATCCGGCCCGGCGAGCGGACCATCTTCGACGTGCAGGCCACCATCTTCCCGCGCGCGGAACTCGCCGCCGGTGGCATCGCACCGCTGACCAGCATGTATTTCTTCGCCCCGAACGATCGCGCCGGCGTCGATGACTACCGCACGGCCGTCCATGATTCCGATGGGCTGATGATCGCGAGCGCGCGCGGCGAACAGCTCTGGCGGCCGCTGCACAATCCGCGCGACCTGCAGGCCAGCATCTTCGGCGAGGCCAATCCGCGCGGCTTCGGCCTGATGCAGCGCCGCCGCGGCTTCGCCGATTACGACGACCTGGAAGCGGGGTATGAGCGGCGCCCCAGCCTCTGGGTGGAGCCGATCGGCGACTGGGGCGAAGGCGCAATCCAGCTGGTCGAGATCCCGACCAATGGCGAGATCCATGACAATATCGTCGCCTTCTGGCGGCCGGCGCAGCCGATGCGCGCCGGTGAAGAATACAACTTCGTCTACCGGCTGCATTGGCTGACGACGGCGCCCGGCAATCCCGACCTGGCGCAATTCACCGCCACGCGGGTCGGCGCCGCCGGCCGCAGCGGGCGGCTCTTCGTGCTCGACACCCAGGGCGGCAAGCCGCCGCAACTCGCGGCCGATGCGCTGCCGACCCTCGATCTGTCCACCGGCACGGGCGAGATCCGCAACCCTGTCGTGCTCCGCAACCCGGAGACCAATGGCTGGCGCGTCCATTTCGAGCTGGCACCGGGAAATGCGCCGCTGGCCGAGCTGCGTGCCGTGCTCAAGGTCGGCGACCAGCCGATCACCGAGACCTGGCTCTACCGGTGGACAGCCTAGGCATGGCATCGCCCGGAGAGATGGGCTGGCACGCCTTGCCGGAACCCGCGCCGCTCGCCATGCCGGTCCAGTCGCTGCGCGCGATGCCCGGGCGAGAGCTGGCGGAACGGCCCTCCGCGCCGCGCGGCCTCTGGTTGCGCCGCCTGCTGGTGATCGGCGGCGCCGTGCTGCTGACCGGCTCCGCCGGGTGGCAGATGGGCCTGGTGCTCGACGTCAGCCGCCCGACGGTGCTGCAGATCATCATCCTGGCACTGTTCCTGATCCTGTTCGCCTGGGTCGCGCTGTCCTTCCTCAGCGCGCTCTGCGGCTTCGTCAGCATGTTGCCGGCAGGCGGCCGCGACCGGCTCGGCATCGATCCCGCCGCGCCGCTGCCGGAGCCGTCGACGCGCACCGCGCTGCTGATGCCGATCTATAACGAACCGCCCGACCGGGTGATGGCCGGGCTCCAGGCCACGCACGAATCCCTGGTCGCGACCGGGGCGCGCGACCGGTTCGACATCTTCATCCTGAGCGACACCACCGATGCCGATGCCTGGGTGGCGGAGGAAGCCGCCTTCCTCGCGCTTCGCGAACGCACCGGCGACCACACGCGCATCTTCTATCGCCGACGCCCGAAGAATATCGAGCGCAAGGCCGGCAATATCGCCGAATGGGTGACGCGGTTCGGGGCCGCCTATCCGCAGATGCTGATCCTGGACGCCGACAGCGTGATGGCTGGTGACGCGCTGGTGCGCCTGGCCGCGGCGATGGAGCGGCATGCGGATGTCGGGCTGATCCAGACGCTGCCGGTCATCATCAACGGCAACTCGGTCTTCGCCCGCATGCAGCAATTCGCCGGCCGGGTGTATGGCCCGATGATCGCCGCCGGCATCGCCTGGTGGCACGGCAGCGAAGGCAATTACTGGGGCCACAACGCGATGATCCGCACGCGCGCCTTCGCCGCGCATGCCGGGCTGCCGACACTGCCGGGGCGCAAGCCCTTCGGCGGCCACATCATGAGCCATGACTTCGTGGAGGCGGCGCTGCTGCGGCGCGCCGGATGGGCGGTGCACATGGTGCCCTTCCTGCGCGGCAGCTACGAGGAAAGCCCGCCGGCGCTCACCGACCTCGCGGTCCGCGACCGGCGCTGGTGCCAGGGCAACCTGCAGCATGCCGCGGTGGTGACGGCGCGCGGACTGCATCCGGTCAGCCGGCTGCATCTGCTGACCGGCATCGGCTCCTACATCACGGCGCCGCTCTGGCTGCTGTTCCTGATCGTCGGCGTGCTGGTCGCGCTGGAGGCACGCTTCATCCGGCCGGAGTATTTCCCGAACCGTCCTTCGCTGTTCCCGGACTGGCCGGTCATCGATCCGGTCCGCGCCATGTGGCTGTTCATCGGCGCCATGGCGCTGCTGCTGGTGCCGAAGCTGCTCGCCTGGTTCGCGATGGTCCTGCGCCGCTCCGAACGGCGCGGCCTGGGCGGCGCCCTGCGCTCCTTCTGCGGTATGGTGCTGGAGACGTTGATCGCCGGCCTGCTGGCACCGGTGACCATGCTGACCCAGAGCGTCGACGTGGTGTCGATCCTGCTCGGGCGCGACGCCGGCTGGCAGCCGCAGCAGCGCGACGATGGCCGCCTCCGGCTCCGCGAAACCGCGAGGCTCTATTGGCGCCATACGCTGTTCGGCGTGCTGTTCGGCATCGCCTCCTATCTCGTATCGCCCTTCCTGGCGCTCTGGATGCTGCCAGTCACCATCGGCCTGGCGCTGTCGGTGCCGTTGGCGGCGCTGACCGCCAGCCCCTCCGCGGCGTTGCAACGGCTCGGCCTGCTGCGCACGCCGGAGGAGACGGCGCCGCCCCCGGTGCTGCAGCGCGCCAATGCGATCCGGGCGCAGCTTGCCGCTGAAACGCCCCACAGGGGCGAAGCCGTGGCGCGGCTGCGGCAGGATCCCGCCCTGCTGGAGGCGCATCGGCGGATGCTGCCGCAGCCACGACGGCCCCGCATCGATCCGATCGACACGGTGCTGCTGGTCGGCCAGGTGAAGGTGGAGGAGGCCGATACCCTGCCGGACGCCCTGGGCAGGCTGACCCGGGCCGAAAAGGCCGCGGTGCTGGCCGATCCGGCGGGGCTGGAACGCCTGCTGGATCTGGCCGGCCGACCGCAGGCGGCCGTCGAGATCGCGGAGCCGGCCCGGCAAAGCTGAAGAAAAAGGCGGGGCCGTTGCCGGCCCCGCCCTTTCCAGGCGCGTCGAGTAGTGCTGCTTCAGCCCTGGCGTTCGACCATCATCTGCTTGATCTTGCCGATCGCCTCGGCCGGGTTCAGCCCCTTCGGGCAGGTCCGCGAGCAATTCATGATCGTGTGGCAGCGATAGAGGCGGAAGGGATCTTCCAGCGCATCCAGCCGTTCACCGGTGTATTCGTCGCGGCTGTCGGCGATCCAGCGATAGGCCTGCAGCAGCACCGCCGGACCGAGATAGCGGTCGCCGTTCCACCAATAGGAAGGGCAGGCGGTCGAGCAACAGAAGCAGAGGATGCATTCCCAGAGGCCGTCGAGCTTCACGCGCTCGTCCTTCGACTGCCGACGTTCGCCATCCGGCGGCGGCGCGGTGTCGGATTTCAGCCAGGGCTCGATCGAGCGGAGCTGCGCGTAGATCTGCGACAGGTCCGGCACCAGGTCCTTCACCACCGGCATATGCGGCAGCGGGTTGATGCGCACGTCGCCGGGCGCCACTTCCTCGATCGGCTTCAGGCAGGCCAGCGTGTTCAGCCCGTCGATGTTCATCGAGCAGGAACCGCAGATGCCTTCGCGGCAGGACCGGCGGAAGGTGAGCGAGGTGTCGATCTCGTTCTTGATCTTGATCAGCGCGTCCAGGACCATCGGGCCGCACTTGTCGAGGTCGATCTCGTAGGTGTCGTAGCGCGGGTTCTCGCCGCTGTCCGGATCCCAGCGGTAGATCTTGAAGGACCGGATGTTCTTCGCCCCCGGCTCCGCCTTGTAGGTCTGGCCGGTGGTGACGGTGGAATTCTTGGGAAGCGTGAAGGTCGCCATCTGGGTGATCCCGCCTTTTTCTCAGTACACGCGCGGCTTCGGCGGGAAGACCTGGACCTCGTTGGTGAGGGTCCGCATCTTCACGTCGCGGTAGTCGAGCTTCACCTGGTACTTGTCATCGACCCAGGCGAGCGTGTGCTTCATCCAGTTCACGTCATCCCGGTCCGGGTAATCTTCCTGGGCATGGGCGCCGCGGCTTTCCTTGCGCGCCTCCGCGCCGACCACCGTGGTCAGCGCATTGCCGATCAGGTTGTCGAGCTCCATCGCCTCCATCAGGTCGCTGTTCCAGATCAGGCTGCGGTCCTTGACCCGGATGTCGCTGTAGCCCGCCGCGACCTTGGCCATCTTCTCGACGCCCTCCTTCAGCAGTTCGGAGGTGCGGAACACCGCGGCATGCTCCTGCATGGTCCGCTGCATGGTGAGCCGCAGGTCGGAGACGGAGGTGCCGCCCTTGGCATGGCGCACGCGGTCGAGGCGGTCGAGCGAACGCTCGCCGGCGCCGGCCGGCAGCGGCGCCTGGGTGGCGCCGGGCTTGATGGTCTCGGCGGCGCGCAGCGCGGCGGCACGGCCGAAGACCACCAGGTCGAGCAGCGAATTGGTGCCGAGGCGGTTGGCGCCATGGACGGAGACCGAAGCCGCCTCACCCACCGCCATCAGGCCGCGCACCACGCGGTCCTGGTCGCCGCCGCCGGGGTTCAGCACCTCGGTGTGGATGTTCGTGGGAATGCCGCCCATGTTGTAGTGGACGGTGGGCAGCATCGGGATCGGCTCCTTGGTCACGTCCACGCCGGCGAAGATCTTCGCCGTCTCGGAGATGCCGGGCAGCCGCTCATGCAGCAGCTCGGCGCCGAGATGCTCCAGGTGCAGGTGGATGTGGTCCTTGTGCGGGCCGACGCCGCGGCCTTCACGAATCTCCATCGACATGGCGCGGGAGACGACGTCGCGGGACGCGAGGTCCTTCGCGGTCGGCGCGTAGCGCTCCATGAAGCGCTCACCCTCGGAATTCGTCAGGTAGCCGCCCTCGCCGCGGGCGCCTTCGGTGACCAGGCAGCCGGAGCCGTAGATGCCGGTCGGGTGGAACTGCACGAATTCATTGTCCTGCAGCGGCAGGCCGGCACGCAGGATCATGCCGCCGCCATCGCCGGTGCAGGTATGGGCCGAGGTGCAGGAGAAATAGGCGCGGCCATAGCCGCCCGTCGCCATCACCACGGTCTGGGCGCGGAAGCGGTGGATGGAGCCGTCTTCCAGGTTCCAGGCCATGACGCCGCGGCAGACGCCGTCCTCGTCCATGATCAGGTCGAGGGCGAAGTATTCGACGAAGAATTCGCAGTTATGCTTCAGCGACTGTTGATACAGCGTGTGCAGGATGGCGTGGCCGGTGCGGTCGGCGGCGGCGCAGGCGCGCATTGCCGGTTCCTTGCCGTATTCCTTCA
>DASYDR010000231.1:0-11964 GCA_036499545.1 Roseomonas sp.
ACATCAGCGGGACCCTACCACCCGCCCACCACACCACCACCGCGGGGTGGAGCAGCCCGGTAGCTCGTCAGGCTCATAACCTGAAGGTCACAGGTTCAAATCCTGTCCCCGCATCCAAATTCACAAAAACCCCAGCAGGCCAAACGGGCCGCTGGGGTTTTTGTCGTCCAGCACCGCGACATGCGCCGCGCCCATCACGGCCGCGTCGTCCCGTCCAGCAATGTGGCAGCCCGCAGGACTTCGCTGGCCAGTACGGCATCGAGATCGCCGAAGCGCAGACCGCCGGTGCGCGCCGCATCCCAATCCGGCTTCAGGCGCAGCAGGCCAAGGGCGCGGAAGCGCCCGGGATCCGGCTCGGCGGCCAATTCGAGCCGCGCGATACCCGCACGGCCATCCGAACAGGTCAGCTTGCGGTCCAGCCAGGGGATGATGCCCTGCTCGGCCGGGCCCAGCGTCCAGCCCCGGGCGGTCAAGCCATGCAGCCGGGCCATCGGCACTTCCTGGCCTTGGAAACGGTCCAGCGCGGCAGCTTTTTTTTCCGTCTCGCTCAGCGCGAAGGTCTCCCGGCTCAACTGCGGGAAGGACGGCGCGATTTCATAGGCACCGAGGACCGCGCCCCAGGCTTCGAGCTCGCCCGGCGACGCCTGCAGCGGGTGCAGCAACCCGATCAGTTCCGGCGCATCCTCGGAAAGGTCGATCGCCACGGTCTCCTCCGCCGCATTCGCCAGGCTGAGATCGTCGGTGACGCGGAAGGTGAGACGCGGCTGGCGCAAGGGTTCGGCATCCGCATAGACGCCCCAGACCAGCCGCTGGGCCAGGTTGCGCATCAGCCGGTGCGTGGCGAAGAAGGTGTGGAACGCATCCGGGCGCAGCCGCCGCGACGTCATCAGCATCGCCTCGAGGCGCGGGATCTGCTGGCTGGCGGCAGCGCGCGCCGACCGTTTCATCGCCAGCCAGCGTGTCGCCGCCGCCGCCGCCAGGTCGGTATCGTCGCTGCGGTTCGGCTTCGGCAATTCCTTCAGCCTCATGCCCGAAGGATCCCTCACCCAGGGCTTGAGGAATTCGTCGAAACCCACCCGGAACTGCCGGGAACCGAAATCCAGGTCGAGCCCGCCGCGCGCGTCGAGGCCAAGATCCGGGACGAGGCGATCGGCCAGTTCTTCCGAGGTCAGGCCACGGGCCTCCGCGGCCTCGGCGATCTTCTGCCGCGCGAGTTCGCGCAGCGGCAGGGAGCGGCCCTTTTCGCCAAGCCCCTGCAAGGCCAGCAGCGCGGCATCGCTCGCCATCTCGGCGAGAACATCAAGGCCCGTGACCGCGCGCCCATAACCGCTGGCACCCGGCCATTGCCGGATCAGCTGCGCCAGCCGATACGCGCACTCATCGTCACCGAGCCAGGCGATGGCCCGCATGGCCCAGCCATCCCTGGGCGGCGCGCCGGCCGCGAGCCAGGCCGCAAGCAACTCCCGGACATAAGCGCCGAGGCTTTCGGGCGTGCAGGCGGCGCGCACCATGGCAAGCCCGGCATAGGGCAGGCCCGGCGGGCTGAAGGCCATCATCTCCACCAGGAGGATCAGCGCCTCGTCCGGCAACCTGCCGCCAGCGCGGAGAACGGGCCGCGACAGCGCCGCCTGCGGAAACCAACCGGGCAGCTTCGGCGCCCGTAGCGGCGCCAGTTGCAACGGGTCGCGGTCCAGCACCTGCGCCGCCGCGGCGACGACGCGCGGATCGATGGCGGCGTATGCGGCAATGACCGCATCCATCGTCGCCGCGTGCTCGCTACCCTCCTGCCGCAGCCAGCGCAGCGCATGCCCGGCGGCGTCGCGGGCTTCGCCATGCGGGCCGACGGCATCCGGCAACAGGCGGGTCATGGCGGTGCGCGGGTAGCGACGCAGCCATTCGACGGCCTGGCTGCGGACCCGTTTCAGGCGAAGCAGGGCGAGCGCCGCCTCGGGCGCGATCTCCGCGGCGTCCACAAATCTGATGACGTTCCAGGTCCATTGGACTGGCCGCCACCGCAGTGCGCCGACCAGCTTCGGCAAGAAGGGGCTTCCGTAATTGGCTTCGAGGCGAACTGCCGTATTCAGAACGCAGATGAACGGCGTCGAAATCGGCGCGATGTTGAGGATGATACTCTCGACAGGCTTCCGGCCCTTTTGCCGCCAAGGTGGCGCGCGCAGCACCTCAGGCCAGGTATCGCGCGGCGCCATATCGCTGTCGGCAGCGTCGAGCAGGCGTTCCAGATGGTCGATAGCTTGCGCGTCGAGGCCAGCGATCCAACCGCGCACCACCTCCGGCCCGTTCTGGCTGATCGCTTTCAGAAGGCGGGACCGGATCGCCGTCTCCGGGCAACCTCCCGCGACCAGGCTCAGGCATTGCCGGAACATCATGGCCGGATAGGCATCGACCGCGCGGTCGATGGCCTCGCGGATATTCTTTTCTCCGAGCCGCGGCAGCAGCATGGCGAGGGCGCCCGGCTCCTGCGTCGCCAGCAAGGCCGTGGCGACCGGCGCGCCTTCCTCGCCCGCGGCCAGCGTCAGCAAAATGCCCAGCGCCGGCAGCGCGGACTGGTGCATCGCCCGTGCCGTGGCGGTCGCCGTGGCGATCGCCTGCGATGGGGCGAGATAAGAGGCCCAGCGCGGGAAATTCGCGCCGCGATCCTGCCAGGGGCCGAGAAGTGCCGCCGGCGCTTCCAGGAGAAGCGGCAATTCCCAGCCTCTCATCACCGGCAAGCTCAGGCTTGTGCGGTCCCGTTCGGCGTAATGGAGCGCCGCATCGCGCAGCAGCGGGCCTGGCTGCAGCGCGTGCTCAGCTGGGCGGTCATCAGCGAAGATGAAGGCAAGCCACGCCGCGCGCCCGGGATCAGGGGCGGCGGCATGCTCGGCCAGGCACCAGGCGAGTGCCGCATCGTAATCGGCCTCCGGTGCCTGTGGCAGTGCCAGGCGTAGCGCCACCGCGATGGGGTCGCTCCAGGCGGGGTAATGATCCACCTGCCGCCCGAGCCTGGCCCGGACCAGATCGGCGGTCCGCATCGCCAGCAGCGCACCCTGGCTGCGCAGGAGCCAGCGGGTGAAGCCGGCCAGCCGGCGGAGATAGGCATCCCGATCCGGTCGCAGCCATTCGTTGCCGACGGCCTCATCCTCATGCGCGGCGTGAAAGTGCAGGTAGAAGTTGCAGGCCCCTTCCACTGTCAGCCGCGCCTCGCCGCCGGCGAAGGCATTGGCAAGGATCGTGATCGACGCGTTGATCCGCTGGATGAACGGTTTTCGCCAAGCGCCGGGACCGGACCTGAAGTCGACCCCGTCGAGCCGTTTGCCGGCGCGCACGGCATCCTCGTCCCTGAGGCTCGGCAGATCCGCCTGCAACTCTTCCCGCCCGGTCGTGGCGGAATCGGTCGCCCCGGGCCGCATCCGCGTCGGCAATGGCTGCACCATCCAGGATCTCCCGCTCGATCCCGGATCCTCCCGTGGCGCACGCGGCCGCGCGTGGCCGGCCCCGCCAGCCGGTCGCGGGTTGCGCAGTGGACGATGCCATGGGGGCCGGGCTGGTTTGTCGATGCTGGCGGGATAGTAATGCGCGATCCCGCCGACGGCTACCGGCCCGGCGACAAGGCGCGCGCGCCGGGTATGCGGCGGCGCCGGGGGCCATCCGCAACTTCCCGCTTCGTCCCCTCGTTCAAGACCAGGACTGTATTGTCGCGCGCCGGCATCGCGTCGATAGGCAGATCGGCTGCACCTGATCGTCGTGATGCCGCGGTCGCGGGGGGAACAATAAGCGGAGGTTGACTATGCGCTACGCCGTCATTCTTGCCGCCGTGCTGGCATCGACCCCGGCATGGGCGCAGCCGCCGACGATCCCGCGCTATGATCCGGATAGATATTGCCGCCAGGTTCAGGCGGCCACCGGCTTTCACTCGGCCACCGTCATGCGGGGATGCATCGAGAGCGAGCGAGACAGTCTCAACCTGCTCCGCATCCGCTGGCCCGGCCTGACGGACCAGGTCCGCGACGCCTGCGACCATCAGGTCCGGGCGAATGACAGGCGGTCCTACGCCGCCTTGCAGGGGTGCGTGGAGACCGAGGAGGCCACCGCGGCGGCTATGGGCCGGCGTCTCGTGTCGCCGCTGTAGGACCTGACAAAGCGGCAAGATGTTCTGGTTCGTCCCGCCTGGCGCCGGCACGCGCGGGGGGCGGATATGTGATCTACTCTCCCGCAAAGCGCGGCCGCGGCATGGCGCGGTTCAAGGCGAATGGGGGGATCGACGATGGCGTGGTGCGAGAGCATGGGTGCGGCCGCGCGCCGCGCGGCATGCGGTGTCCTGATGATCGCATCGACCCTGCTGTGGCAGGGCGGCGCCAGGGCGGAAGAATGGCCGGCGCGGCCGATCCAGCTCATCAATCCATACCCGGCCGGCAGCGTGACGGATCTGCTCGCACGTGCATTGGCGCCCGGCCTGTCCGCGCGTCTCGGCCAGCCGGTGGTGGTGGTGAATCGTGACGGCGCCGGCGGCAGCATCGGCGTCGCCTCCGTCGCCCGTGCCGTGCCCGACGGCTATACCCTGACCTTCACCGCAACGACGCCGCTGATCGTGCCCCCCATGATGCGGGCGGACACCGGCTATACGGCGGACTTCCTCGACGGCATCTGCCAGACCTACGACCATGCCTTCGCCATCGTGGTGGCCGCGGACTCGCCCCTGCACAGCCTGGCCGACCTCATCGCCGCCGCCCGCTCCCGCGGCAGCCTGCAGTACGGGCATCTCGGCATCGGCTCCATCCAGCACCTCGCAGGCACCGCGCTGGCACAGGCCACCGGGACCAGGCTCGAGCCGATCGGGTATCGCGGCGATGGCAGCGTGGTTCTGGACGTGCAGGCCGGGCGGATCGATTTCGGCATCACCGTCGCGGCCTTCGCCGTCGGCCAGCCGGTGCGGGTGATTTCGATCCTCGCCGATCAGCGCTCGCCCGGCTTCCCGGATATTCCGACCGTCCGGGAATCCGGCTTTGACGTCTCCGTCGGAAGCTATGGCGGCGTGCTCGCTCCGGCCGGGCTGCCCGCGGCGCTGCGGTCGCGGCTGGAAGCCGCCTGCGCCGGGGCGGCCATGGATGAATCCTATGCGGCCATGGCACGCAGGACCTTGCAGCCGGCGCATTACTACCTCGGCACCGCCGCCTTCGCCGCCCGCATCGCGAACGATGTGCGGAACAAGGAAGCCTTGCTGCGCAGCATCGGCCTGCATCGATGAGGAGAGGTGCCGGACATTGATCCGCCGCCAGGCCGATTTCCAACCTGGCGGAGCCTGTTCTAGGCTGGCGCAAATCATCGGAGGAAGCGCATGCCCACCCCGCGTCGCGCCGTCTTGGCGCTGCCGCTGCTTGCCCTGGCCAGGCCGGCCCTGGCGGCCGGCTTCCCGGACCGGCCCCTGCGCCTGGTCGTTCCCTATGCGCCGGGCGGCAACACCGATGTCATGGCCCGCATCCTGTCGGCGCCGATGTCGGAGGTCCTCGGCCAGCCCATCGTGGTGGAGAACCGGGCAGGGGCAGGCGGCAGCGTCGCCTCCCTGCAGATGGCGCGGACCCGGGCGGATGGCTACAGCCTGATGATCGGCAGCAACGGGCCGCTGACGGTGAACCCGTCCATCCAGGCCGATCTGGGCTATGACCCGATGCGCGCATTCGCACCCATCGGGATGATCTGCCGCACGCCGCTCACCGTCGTCGTGACGCCCGGCCTGCCGGTGCGGGATCTGCGCGAATTCATCGCCTATGCCCGGGAACGGCCGGGCCATGTGACCGTGGCCAGTTCCGGCGTGGGCAGCAGCGGCCATCTGGCGATCGCCAATTTCGCCGGCCTGACCGGCCTCGACCTGCAACACGTGCCCTATCCGAGCGGCGCGCAGATCCAGACCGATCTGGCGGCGGGCAATGTGCAGGCCGCCATCACCGAGATCAGCACCGCCCTGCCGATGCATCGCGGCGGCCAGATCCGGATCCTCGCGGTGGCGACGACGGCGCGCTCCGCCCTGGCGCCCACCATACCGACCGCCGAGGAGGCCGGGGTCAGCGGCTTCCGGGAAGCCGCGTTCATCGGCCTGGTGCAGCCGGCCAATCCGCCGGCCGAGGCGCAGGCGAGGCTCGCGGCCGCGCTGCTGAACGCGCTGGCGCGGCCGGACACCCAGCGCCGCATCAACGAGACGGGCAGTGAGGTGGCGGCGGAGCAGGAACGGACGCCAGCGGGCTTCACGGCCTTCCTGGAGGTCGAGCTGCCCCGCACCCAGGCGGCGGCGGTGCGCGCGGGACTGCGGCCGGCATGAAGATCATCGACGCGCAGATCCATATCTGGGGCCAGGGCACGCCGGGGCACATGCACCGCCAGGTCTCCGTCTTCACCGCCGAGGAGGCGCTGGCGGAGATGGATGCGGCCGGCGTGGATGCCGCGCTGATCCACCCGCCCTGCAGCTGGGATCCGGATTCGAACGCCCTGTCGGTGGACGCCGCCAGGCGATACCCGGCGCGCTTCGCCGTGATGGGGCAATTCCCGCCGCAGCTTCCGGAGAACCGCCCGCTCATCCAGGGTTGGCGCCGGCAACCCGGCATGAAGGGGCTGCGCTGGCCGCTGATCCAGCCCGCGCAACAGGCCTGGCTGCGCGACGGCACGCTCGACTGGCTCTGGCCGGCGGCGGAGCGGGAGGGCCTGCCCATTGCGACCATGGGCAGCCTCTTCCTCGAGGATTTCCGCCGCATCGCGGAGGCGCATCCCGGGCTGAAGCTGATCCTCGACCATTGCGGCCTGGTGCGGATGGCGGAGGACGCGGCGGCTTTCGCCCGGCTCGACGAACTGGTGGCGCTGGCGAGGCTGCCCAATGTCGCCGTGAAGGCCACCGGGGCACCAGCCTACTCCACCGCCCCCTATCCCTACCGCAACCTGCATGACGGCCTGCACCGGCTGTTCGACGCCTTCGGGCCCGAGCGCTTCTTCTGGGGCACCGACATCACCCGCATGCCGTGCAGCTACCGGCAATGCGTGACCTTCTTCACCGAGGAACTGCCCTGGCTGCGGGGACGCGACCTGGAATGGGTCATGGGCCGCGGGCTTTGCGCCTGGATCGGCTGGGACTACGATTTCGGCTGAGGCACGGCGGGTTCCGGGCGGCGCTCAGCGCCGCTTCATCAGGAGGCAGACGAGTCCGGCAAAGGCGAGCTGCGCCGCCATGACGTGGAACGCCAGATCATAGCCTCCGCCGCCGCTCACCAGCAGGGTGAAGAGCAGCGGGCCGCAGACGGATCCGACGAATCCGAACAGGCTGGAGGCGGAGGTGACGCTGCTGACGAGGTGCAGCGGCGCGACCCGGGCCAGCTCCGCCATGTGTACGCCGTTCCATCCCACGGCGGTGAAGCCGACCAGGGCCGCGGCGCCATACAATGCGCAGTCCCCGCGGCTGCCCGCCGCCACCAGCAGGCACACCGCGATGGCCGAGACGATCGCCTGCGTGCCGAGGTGGCGCATGGCATCGCCCTGGCGATCCGCCACCCAGCCGAGCGCGATCCGGCCGAACATGCTGGCGCCCTGCATCACGGCGACGATCTGGCCGGCTTCCGCCAGGGACGCGCCGTGGCGGGTATAGGCGAAGGTCGCCGTGAACGCCGTCAGGCAGGCCTGCATCAGGGAGAAGGCGACCCCGACCGCGGTCAGCATCGGCAGCGAGGGATGCGCCCGCAACGCGCTCACGCAGCGCATCATGGCCGCGGGCTGGATCAGCGCGCGCGCCCAGTCCGGCTGGCGCGGCCCCTTCTCCCCGTCCAGCGTCCGCCGGAACGGGTGGACGGCGACGCAGCACACCAGGAGGATCGCGATGATCATGCCCAGTGCCGCGGACAGGCCATGCGCCACCACCAGCGGCGCCACCAGCAGCCCGGCCAGCGCACCGCCCAGCGGCACGCCCGCCTGCTTGATCGAGAAGATCAGGGTCCGATGCGCCGGCGGCGCCGAGCGGATCAGGATCTGACTGCCCGCCGGCGTGTTCGGCCCGTTGCCGAAGCCGATCGCGAGGGCGCCCAGCAGCCCCAGCAGGCCCAATGGCTGGGACAGCACCGCCAGCCCGATGACCATGCAGACCATGCCGATCTGCAGCGTGCGGATCGGCCCATGATGGCTGAGCATCGGGCCGCCGCAGGCCAGGAACCAGCAGATGCCCGTCGCCGAAATGGCGGAGACCAGGCCGATGCTCTCCGGCGGCAAGCCGGCGCGCGCCATCAGCGGCGGCCCCAGGATCGGAACGGAGATGCTGGCGAAGGCGCAGACAGTCTGCACGAGCAGGGTACCAGCGAGTGCGCTGGCCCAGAGAGGCACCTTCAATGTCGTTCCCGCCCTGGCTCGCCCGCGTCGGAAAGACGCGGGCCTGCCCATGTCCTTGCATCGCCCGGGCGCGGCAGACAAGCCGGCTTTCGGACTGCCGCGACGCAACCCGTCGACGGCTCCGGCGTTCCGGCCGCGCCCTGGTCGATGAGAGGAAGGACGCGCTGCGATGCCACGGGACCGGGCGCTCGATACCCTGAACTTCTTCCTGGCCGATGTCCGCGACGGGCTCGGCCCCTATCTCGCGATCTACCTGCTGGCCGTGCGCGGGCCGGAGCAGGGCTGGAACCCCGCGACCATCGGGCTGGTCATGACCATCGCCGGCATCGCCGGCCTCGTCGCGCAGACGCCGGCCGGCGCGCTGATCGACCGCACGCACCACAAGCGCGGCATCGTCATCGCCGCGGCGCTCGCGGTGACGCTGACCTGCCTGCTGCTGCCCTTCCTCGAGGATTTCTACGCGGTCGCCGTCACCCAGGCGCTGGCCGGCATCGCGGGCGCCGTCTTCCCGCCCGCGCTGGCGGCCATCACCCTCGGCGTGGTCGGCCCGAAGGCCTTCGCCCGGCGCATCGGCCGCAACGAGGCCTTCAACCACGCCGGCAACGCGACCGCCGCGGCGCTCGCCGCCGGCACCGCGCTGCTGTTCGGGCCGGTCGTGGTGTTCTGGATCATGGCGGCCCTCGCGGTGCTCAGCATCGGCGCCATGCTGGCCATCCCGGCAACGGCGATCGACGATGCGCTGGCCCGCGGCGAGGCGGGCCCGGGACCGGCGGCGATGCAGCAGCCCTCCGGCCTGCGGGTATTGCTGTCGAACCGGACGCTGCTGGTCTTCGCCCTGCTGATGGCGAGCTTCCATCTGGCCAATGCCGCGATGCTGCCCTCGGTCGGGCAATTGCTGACGCGGGTGGTGGGCCAGGACCACGCCACCTCCCTGATGGCCGCCTGCATCGTCGCCGCCCAATGCGTCATGGTGCCCGTCGCCGCGCTGGCGGGTGCCAAGGCGGAAGTCTGGGGGCGCAAGCCGATCTTCCTGGCCGCCTTCGCCATCCTCGCGCTCCGGGGCATGCTCTACCCGGTATCGGACAACCCCTGGTGGCTGCTCGGCGTGCAACTGCTGGACGGCATCGGCGCCGGCATCTTCGGCGCCCTGTTCCCCGTCGTGGTGGCCGACCTGACGCGCGGCACCGGGCGCTTCAACATCAGCCAGGGCGCGATCGCGACCGCGCAGGGCGTGGGCGCCGCGCTGAGCGCCAGCCTTGCCGGTACGGTCATCGTCCAGCATGGCTTCAGCGCCGCTTTCATGGTGCTCGGCACCGTCGCCGCGGCCGGCTTCCTCGGCTACCTCTTCGCGATGCCGGAGACGCGGGACCAGGCATCGGCGTCCCAGGCCGCGCCTGGCGGGCGCGCATGATGCCAATCCGGCATCCGCGGCGATGCGCGGGCGCCGCCGCCCGTCAGGCGAACAGCATGCCCGCCGCGCCGGCGGCCAGGATCGCCGCGGTGGCGATGCCCACCGGCGCCCGCATGGCCGGCGCGGCATAGATCGCCATGCCCGCCTTCACCAGGGTGTTGGACAAGCAGGCGATGACGATGGCCGCGACCGCCGGCCAAGCGGCGCCGGCCTGCGCCTGGCGCGCCATCGACAGGGTGATCGCATCGACGTCGGTCAACCCGGCGAGGCCGGCGACGATCAGCACGCTCCCCTGCGGCAGATAGGCCTGGGCCAGGGCGACCAGCAATTGCACCGCGGCGAAGAGGGCGGCGAATTTCAGCGCCTCGGTCAGGCTGAAGGGGTTGCGCACCTCCACTGCCGCCTGCGCCGCCGCGGCGGCCGCACCGCGCAGATGCCAGAGCGCGAAGGCGGTCGCGGCCAGCCCCATCAGCCCGAGCGGCCAGGCCAGCGGCGGCAGCAGCGCCCGGTTGAGCAGGGCGACGGTGACCAGCACCCGCCCGCACATCACCGCCCATGCCAGCAGGATGCCGGCGGTGAGCGGCGCCGTGGCCTCCCCGCCGCCGGCCCGGCGCGCGAAGGACAGGGTGACGGCGGTGGAGGAGACCAGCCCGCCGGTCAGCCCGGTCACCGCCGCGCCATGGCCCGGTCCCAGCGCCCGGACCGCGGCATAGCCGGCGAGTGACAGCCCGGCGATCAGCAAGGCCAGCAGCCAGAGGCTGTAGGGGTTCAGCGCGCCCCAGGGATCGACGGCGCGATCCGGCAGCAAGGGCAGCACCACGAAGCTGGCAAGGCCGAGCCGCGTCACGGCCAGCACGTCATCCCAGCCGATGCGCTGCACCAGCCCGTGCAGCGGGCTCTTGTAGGCGAGCAGCGCGGCGAGCAGCACGCCGAGCCCGGCCGCCAGCTGCTGCGCGCCCATGGTGCTCAGCACGCCGAGCAGGCAGACCGCGATCGCGGCCAGCTCGCTGGTCAGCCCCAGCGTGTCGTCGGCATGCTCCCGCCCGCGCAGGTGGTAGGAGGCGATGGCGGCCAGGCCGACCAGTGCCAGCACCACGGCGGGAATCCAGGGCTGGCCGCTCTGCTGCCCGAGCAGCCCGGCGGCCGCGCCCATCAGGGCGACGGTCACGAAGGTGCGGATGCCGCCGATCGCGCCGGTCGGGTCGTCCGCCTTGCGCTTCTCCCGCTCCAGCCCGATCAGCGCGCCGATGCCGAGCGCGGTCGCCAAGGCCCATAGCTGCTCGACGGTCGGATCCATGTGCTTCCCGGCACTGCCCCGCCCGAACCAAAGCATCGGACGCGGACGAATGCCAGCCAGGGCCGCGATCGATCACGCCCTGGCTTCGAAGACCATGTTGAAGGGCGTCTCCGTCGCGCGGCGGAAGCGGGAGAAGCCGGCCTCCAGCGCGACCTGGCGCAGCCGCATCTCCCCCGCCTGCGCGCCGAGGCCGAGCCCGACCTCCTGCGACAGCGAAGCGGGCGTGCAGATGAGTGTCGAGGCGCCGTAGTAGATGCGGCCGACCGGATTGAAATTGTCCTGCAGCCGGTCATGCGCGAACGGCTCCACGATCATCCAGGTGCCGTCCTCGGCCAGCGCTTCCCGCACATGCCGGCCGGCGCCGACCGGGTCGCCCATGTCGTGCAGGCAGTCGAACATCGCGATCAGGTCATAGCCCCTGGCGGGGAAATCCTTGGCCGAAGCCCGCTCGAAGCTGATGCGGTCCGCGACGCCCGCCTTCCTCGCCGCCTCCCGCGCCCGCTCGATCGACGGGCCGTGGTAGTCGAAGCCGTAGAAGCGGGAATTCGGGTAGGCCTGCGCCAGCAGGATGGTGGAGGCGCCATGGCCGCAGCCGATATCGGCGACGGCCGCGCCGGCTTCCAGCTTCTCGCGCATGCCGCCCAGCGCCGGGATCCAGCTGCCGATCAGGTTGGCGTTGTAGCCGGGGCGGAAGAAGCGCTCGGTGCCGCGGAACAGGCAACTGTGATGCTCGTGCCAGCCGACGCCCTGGCCGGTCCGGAACGCCTGGCTGATCTTGGGCTCGTCCTGGAAGGCGGCCGACAGGATCTCGAACGCCCCAGCCATGAAGGCCGGGCCGCCCTCGTCGGCGAACACCATCGCCTGCTCGGGCGACAGCGAATACAGCCCCGCCGCCGGCTCATAG
>DASYDR010000232.1:0-7001 GCA_036499545.1 Roseomonas sp.
TGCCGATGCGATGCACCGGGTTGAGGCTGCTGGCCGGGTCCTGGAAGATCATCGCGATGCGGCCGCCGCGCACGCGGTCCAGCGTCGCCGGCGGCGCGGCCAGGATCTCCTGGCCTTCCAGCCGCACGCTGCCGGAGATGCGCGCCTTGGCGGGCAGCAGGCCGAGGGCGGCAAGCCAGGTCACCGACTTGCCGCAGCCGGATTCGCCCACCATGCCGAGCGCTTCGCCGCGCGCGATGTCGACATCGATGCCGCGCAGCGCCGGCGCGCCGTCGAAGCTGACGGCCAGGTCGCGGATCTCAACCAGGTTCACGCCGCACCCCAATTGCGTGCCCGGAAATCCATCGAGAAGGATTGCCCCGGCGCCCAGCGCAGGTCGCGCCGCTTCGCGGTCAGGTTCACCGTCTGGTGCAGCACGGTATAGGCGGGGTCCTCGCGCTCCGCGATTTCCAGCATGCGGCGGAAGGCGCGGCGGCGCTCCTCGAGCTCGACGCTCGATTCCAGCAGGCGGGAGAGGGTGCCGAATTCCTCGTTGCGCCACTCGTTGATCTGCCATTGCTGGCCGTCCGGCCCGTGCTGGGCGGAGAGGGAGGCGACCGGGTCGTTATAGGCGGCGCTGTTCGACCAGTCGCGCACGCCGCGCTGGCCGTCGCGGGACAGCACCTGCGGGAAATTCTCCCGCATCTCGATCTGCACGTTCAGGCCGACGGCGCGCCAGCCCTCGACCAGGATCTGCGCGGTCGGCACCTGGTTGGCGTAATAGTTGTTCAGCAGGCGATAGGGGATCGGCTCCCCGCGATAGCCGGCCTCGCGCAGCAGGCGGCGGGCCTCGGCCGGGTCGAAGCGCGGCACCTCCCAATCCTGCAGCAGCATCGGGCCGTAGAAGTCGAATTGCAGCCCCTTCGGCACCCGGGTGCGGTTGCCCCAGAGCGCTTCCACGATCGCCTGGCGGTCGATCGCATGGGTGAAGGCGCGGCGGACCAGCGGGTTGGCCAGGCGCGGGTGGTTCTTGTCGAACACCGTCAGGCGGTGGTTCATGATGTAGCCGCCGACGATCTGGTGCCGCGCGGAACGCTCCACCGTGCTGATCTGGTCGGGCGGCATGTCGCAGGCGAAATCCGCCTCGCCGGACAGCAGCGCATTGATGCGGGAGGCGACTTCCGGCACTTCGAGGAAGCGGATGCGGCGCAGCGGCGGGCGGCCGCCCCAGTACTCGTCGAAGGCTTCGAGGGTCAGCGACTGGTCGGGGCGGAATTCGACGATGCGATAAGGCCCGGTGCCGATCGGCTTGCGCGCGTGGTCGAGCCAGGTGCCGGCGGCGTTGAAGCCGGCCTGGCTCAGGATCATGCCGGTGTTGCGGGTCAGCCGGCCTTCCAGCGTCGCATCCGGCGTGCGGTTGACGAAGCGGATGGTGCGCGCATCGACGATCTCGATCTTCTCGAAACCGGGATAGGCGCGGCGGGCGATGGCCAGCACTTCCGGCGGCGCCGCGCGGCCCTGGGTCTGGCCGGGCACGGCGCCGAACAGGTTGCGCGCCTGCTCGGTCGACATCTCCCAGCCCATGCGCTCGGGCCCGAAGGAGAAGGCGACGTCCTCCACGGTCAGACGGCGGCCGTCATGGAACAGGACGCCGTCGCGGAGCGTCAGTTCCAGGGTGCGCGCATCGATCCGGCGCCAGCTTTCCGCGAGCGACGGCAGCATGCCAAGATCGCCGAGCCAGTCGACGTCGATCAGCGTCTCGGCATAGCTGTTCCAGGTGCGGGTGCCGACATTGGACTGTTCCCGCAGCGTCTCCAGCGTATTGGTGTTGGAGATCTTCTGCACCGCGACGGTGATCGCCGGGCGCTGGTCGGATTGCGCGATCGCGAAGCGGGGCAGGGCGCCCGCCGCCAGCGTGGTGGCCAGGAGGGTGCGGCGGGCGATCATGCCAGCCAGCCTTTCGGCTGACCGGCATGAGTCTTTGTTTGGCGCGCGGCCGCCCCACCAACCCCGCGCGCGATGCCGCCGCGCCTCTCCACGGACGGAGCTGCGGCGAACAGGTCAGCAATGAGGCGCGGCGGCATCATCTCAGCCGCCCCAGTTCTGCGCGCGGAAATCCATCGCGAAGGCCGGGGCCGTCCGCCAGTGGATCTCGCGGCGCTTCGCGGTGAAGGTCGCGTTCTGGTGCAGCACGGTATAGGCCGGGTCCTCGCGCTCGCCGATTTCCAGCAGGCGGCGGAACACGGCGCGGCGCCGGGCACGGTCGGTGCTGGTCTCCAGCTCGACGCAGAGGCGGTTGTATTCCTCGTTGCTATATTCGCCGACCTGCTGCTGCTGGCCGTTCGGGCCGTGCTGGTTGACGAGCGAGGAGACCGGGTCGCTGAACAGGCCGGAATTGGACCAGTCGCGCACCGCGCGGCCCGGCGTCCGCTCCAGGATCTGCGACCAGTTCTCCTTCATCTCGATCTGGACGTTCAGGCCGACGGCACGCCACATCTCGACCAGCACCTGCGCGGTGGCGGTCTGGCCGGTGTAGTAGTTGTTCAGCAGGCGATAGGGGATCGGCTCCCCGCGGTAGCCGGCCTCGCGCAGCAGGCGGCGGGCCTCGGCCTGGTCGAAGCGCGGCACTTCCCAGTCGGCGATGTACATGTCGCCGTAGAATTCCCACTGCAGCCCCTTCGGGATCACGGTACGCCCGGCCCAGAGGCTGTCGACGATCGCCTGGCGGTCGATCGCGTGCGTGAAGGCGCGGCGCACCAGCGGGTTGCGCAGCACCGCATGGGTCTTGTCGAACACCGTCAGGCGGTGGTTCGGGATGGTGCCGCCCACCACCTCGAAGGCGCGGTTGCGCTCGACGCTCTCGATCTGGTCGGGCGGGATGTCGCAGGCGAAGTGGTATTCGCCGGACAGCAGGCCGTTGATGCGCGACGACACCTCCGGCACCTCGACGAAGCGCAGCTGGCGCAGCGGCGGCCGGCCGCCCCAGTATTCGTCATGCGCGAGCAGGGTCAGCGCGGTGTCGGGGCGGAACTCCGCCACCTTGTAGGGGCCGGTGGTGACGGGCTTGCGCGCCCAGTCGAGCCAGGTCGCGGCCTCGGCATAGCCGCGGCGGCTGCCGATCTCGCTGGCGTAGCGGGCCAGGCGGCCTTCCAGCGTCACGTCCGGGGTGCGGTTGATCCAGCGCACCGTGTGGCGATCGACGATCTCGATGCGCTCGAAGCCGGGGAAGGACCGGTTCGCGACCGCGGGCACCTCGGCCGGCAATTCCTTGCCGCCACGGGTCGGGTTGGCTTCCGCGACATTGATGGTGCCGCTGCTGTTCGGGCCGCCGGGGCCGAACATGCGGTCATTGCCGAAGGAGAAGGCGACGTCCTCGGCGGTGAATTCGTCGCCGTTGTGGAACTTCACGCCCTGGCGCAGCGTGAGCTCGACCACGCTGTCGCTGATGCGGCGGGTCCCGGTCGCCAGCACCGGCACGGTCTGCAACTGGCCCTGGTAGTTGCGGCCGAGCAGGCCTTCCCAGAGCGAGGTCAGGCAGACGCGCTCACCGACATTGGACTGTTCGCGCAGCGGTTCCAGCACATTCGCGTTGCTGATCTTCTGCACCGCGACGGTGATGGACGGGCGCTGGTCGGCCTGGGCGATGGCGAAGCGGGGCAGCGCCAGCGCGGCGCCGGCGGTGAGCGCGGCGCGGCGGGTGATCGGCGTCATTGGTCGCTCTCCGGGCGCGCGTGGATGGCGCGGGTTTCGAGGCCGTGCGGCGTCGAGCGGTGATGCGTCAGGGTGCGTTCGGCATGGCGCAGCCGCCAGGACAGCGCCTTCTGGGCGTAGTCCTTCACCAGGCTGGCGTAGTGCGGATCCTCGGCCAGGTTGCGGAACTGGTGCGGGTCGTCGCGCAGGTCGAAGAACAGCGGCGGCAGTGCCGCGAAATGCACGTATTTGTAGTGGGCATCCTGGACGACGCAGAGGCTGCTCTCGTCGATGCCGAGGCCGAGCGCGGTTTCCGGCCGGCTGTAATGCACGTCGCGGAAGTCGTATTCGTAGTGCAGCGCGTCCCGCCAATCGGCGGGCTTCGACCCGTGCACCAGCGGCATCAGCGACGCGCCATCGGCGGCGCGCGGCAATTCGCCGCCCAGCCAGTCGAGGATGGTCGGCATCACGTCGACGCTCTCGGTGAAGGCATCCTCGATCACGCCGCCGCGGTCGGCGGCGTCCGGGTCCTTCACCACCAGCGGGATGCGGAAGCTCTCGTCGTGGTAGCCGATCTTGCCGAGCAGGTGATGGTCGCCGAGCTGCTCGCCATGGTCGCTGGTGAAGACCACCAGCGTGTCTTCCCACTGCTTCGTCTCGTCGAGATAGGCGAAGACGCGGCCGAGGCAGTCGTCGATTTCGGTGATCAGCCCGGCATAGGTGGCGCGCATCTGCAGGATGGCGGCTTCGTCCAGGGTGGCGCCGACGCCTTCGGCGCCATGGAAGAAGCTGCCGCGGCGGATATTGCGCAGGTAGAAGTCGAGCAGCGGGTGCTGCGCCGCCTCCTGCTCCCAGCTGGGCGCGCGCACCGGGCGCGGCATGTCTTCCGGCCGGTACATGGCGTGGTAGGGCGCGGGGGCCACGAAGGGCGGGTGCGGGCGGTAGTAGCCGAGATGCAGGAACCAGCTCTTCTCGCCCTTGCCCTTCAGGAAGGTCAGCGCGCGGTCAGTGAAGAAGCTGCTGTCGGAGAATTCCTTCGGGATGCGCGACGGGCGGTCGGTGGCGCCGGGCACGGAATCGACGCCTTCCGGCAGCCAGATATCCTCGCGCTTCGGCGGCAGGGTGAAGCCGTTCTGCGCGATCCAGCCGAAATACCCGTCCATGTTCGGCTCGAAGGCGCCGACCGAGCGGAAGCCATCCATGATGTCGCCGAGCACCAGGAAGCGCGGGTCGCGGGGGCCGGTGGTGCGCGGGTCGGGCGTGGTGGTGGTGTAGCCGATCAGCGCCGGGTCATAGCCGATCAGGCGCAGCGCCTTGGCCAGGTTGAAATGGCGCGCGTCCAGCGGCACGGTGTTCTGCACCGCCCGGTGGTTCATCAGGTAGAGGCCGGTCAGCAGGCTGGCGCGGGCCGGCCCGCAGGGCACCGCCGTCGTGACGTGGTGGCGGAAGGTGACGCCTTCGCGGCAGAGCCGGTCCAGGTTCGGCGTGCGGATGAAGCCGGCGCCGAGGGCGGGTACGAAATCCGCGCGCCACTGGTCGACCACGATCATCAGCACGTTGCGCCGCTTGCCCATCAACCCCTCCATCGACTGGGCGAGGGGTTAAGGGCGCGGCGATGCAGCGGGATGACGGATCAGTGACCGAACAATGACATGGACGCGCCGTCACATATGGGCGGCGCGCAACTTCCGGACTTGTCTGGATATCCGCCTAGTCTCGCGGCTTCTCCCCGGCGTGCAGGCGCAGCCTGACGCTGTCCGGCACCGATTGGCCGGCATCGACGAAGGCCTGCTTCAGTGCCGCGATGTTGGGCGCGAAGATGGTGCCGCGATTCGCGCTGACCCATTCGCGGGAGGCGTGGGTGGTGGTGACGGAGCCCTGGAAGCGCGGCATCACCCAGCGCGCGAACAACTCGTAGCTGCGCAGCGTCTGCTCCCGGTTCGCCCATTCATGGCTGCGGAACAGCACGCAGCCGGCGCCGCCTTCGGTGAAGGCCAGCAGCTTCTCGATGCCGCGGGCGATGGTCTCCGGCGAGCCCACCAGGGTGGTGCCGGCTTCCAGCCCTTCCTTCAGCGGATTCTCGGACCGCATCGGCGGCCGGCCCAGCACCTCGGAGAAGTAATCGATGGTCTCCAGCCGTTCGCCGAGGCGCACCTCGCGCATCGCCTGCTCGTCATCCTCGGCGACGTGCAGGTTCACGACCAGGCGCCAATTGGCACGGTCCATGGTCTTGCCGTGCTCGGCCGCGGTCGCTTCGCCGAGGCGCCATTGCTCCGCGAGCTTGGCCGGCCCGCCGGGCAGCCCGGCGCCGAGCGAGATCAGGCCGACGCCGTGCTTCGCCGCCGCCAGCACGCCCGATGGCGTGGTGCTGCTGGCGACCGCGACCGGGAAGTGGGGATAGGTATAGGGCGCCAAATGCAGCCGCGCCTCGCGCAGTTCGAACCAATCCGTCTTCATGGTCACCGGCGCGTCGCAGGCGAGCAGCGCCATGATGGCGGCCAGGCTCTCCTCCATGCGGCGGCGCTGGTCGCCGGCCTCGATGCCCATCATCCAAGCGTCGGAGACGAGCGCGCCCGGGCCGCAGCCCAGCATGGTGCGGCCGCGCGTCATGTGGTCCAGCTGGACGAAGCGCTGCGCCACCAGAAGCGGGTGATGATAGGGCAGGCTGGTGACGCCGGAGCCGAGGCGGATATGCCGGGTGCGCTCGGCGGCGGCGGCGATGAAGATCTCGGGGGAGGCGATGGTCTCCCACCCCGCCGAATGATGCTCGCCGATCCAGGCCTCGTCGAAGCCGAGCTGGTCGAGCCAGGCGACCAGCTCCAGGTCGCGCTGGAAAGCGAGCGTCGGATTGTCGCCCACGCGATGGAAGGGGGCGAGGAAGATGCCGAAGCGCAAGCCGGCATGGGCCATGGTCGTGTCTCTCCCGTTTTGGGGAGCTTGCACGCTCAGCCGGTGCCTAGGAAGCCCTTCGCCTCGTGTACGACCTCGGCCAGCGCGCCTTCGGCGAAGGGGGAGATCAGCCCGGCCGAGGCGACCAGCCCGCTGAAGGGCTGCGATCCGCCGCGGGCGCAGAGCGCGACATAGGCGTCGAGCGCTGAGCGCGGATCATGCCGGCTCTTCACCCAGAACTGCAGTGCGCAGCAGAGCGCCAGCGTGTAGTCGATATAGTAGAAGGGGCTGTTGTAGATGTGCTGCTTCGCTTGCCAGCGGCCGCCGATGCCGAGATGCGGCAGGTCACCGTAGTCGGTCCAGGGCATGTACAGCTTTTCCAGCCGCTGCCAGATCGCATGCCGCTCCGCCGGCGTGGCGTCCGGCTTTGCATAGACCTCGTG
>DASYDR010000233.1:0-4444 GCA_036499545.1 Roseomonas sp.
ACGGGCTGCGCTTCACGGGCACCTACCGCACCCAGAACTGCGGCTTCACCCTGAGTCTGACCCGGACGCGCTGAGCGCGCGTCCGGAAAGGGTGCCGACCGGGACGGAGATCCCGGTCGGCGCCCGTCCTGGTCAGATGGAGACCGACATGGACAGCGGCGGCTCGGTCCCTTCCGGGATCGGGCTCTTGTAGGGCGTCAGTGCCGTACGGGCGGCCAGGTCTTCCTTGGCACGCGCGATGATCGCGGGGTCGCGCAGCGTGTCGACCGCGGTCGCCGCCATCACCTTCGCCACATGCACCATGCCCTTATGCGCCGCCGGCAGCTTGCCCTGCGCGGTGAGCTGCCAGGAATGGCCCGGCGTGCCGATCGCATAGGTGGCACCCCGCGCCTGCACGGTCGGCACCACCCAGGAGACGTCGCCGACATCGGTGCTGCCGACCATCGGCACACCCTTGGTATCGGCCGGCACGACCTGGTCGGTCAGGCCGAGGCCCGGCTTCGGCGTCAGCCCGACCCTGCGCCAGGCGGCGGCGATATCGGCCGCGGTCATGGTCGCCTGGAACTCGTTCGCCTTCGCCTGATCCTCGGCATCGAAGGGCGGCGGGCCGAGCCGGTCCAGCGCCGCCTGCATCGCCTTCTCCATCGGTGCATTGCCGAGCAGGTTGGCGACGCCGCTCAGCACCCGGTGCTCGACCGTGCATTCGGTCATCAGCGCCGCGCCCTCGGCGATCTTCTTCACCCGCGCGATCAGGTCGGTCAGCTCCGGCAATTCGCGCGCGCGGATCAGGTAGCGGACCTTGGCCTGCGCCTGCACCACGTTCGGCGCGATACCGCCGGCATCGAGATAGGCGTAGTGGATGCGCGCATCGCTCGGCATGTGCTCGCGCATGTAGTTCACGCCGACGCTCATCAGCTCGACGGCGTCGAGCGCCGAGCGGCCGAGCTGCGGCGCGGCCGC
Source organism: Roseomonas sp. (assembly GCA_036499545.1). Lineage (GTDB taxonomy): Bacteria > Pseudomonadota > Alphaproteobacteria > Acetobacterales > Acetobacteraceae > Plastoroseomonas. The sequence continues at coordinate 961 of DASYDR010000233.1, forward strand.
GGCATGGCTGGCGCGGCCCTTGAAGGTGAAGTCGATGCGGGTATTGGCCAGGCTGACCCCATCCTGCACCCCGGCGAAGGCCGCGGGATGCCAGGAGATCGCGATATCCACGTCGGCGAAGGCACCTTCGCGCACCATGAAGGCCTTGGCGGCACCGCCTTCTTCCGCCGGACAGCCGTAATAGCGCACACGCCCGGCAATGCCGTTCTCGGCCAGCCAGTCCTTCACCGCGGCGGCGGCGAGCAGGGAGGCGGAGCCGAGCAGGTTATGGCCGCAGCCATGGCCCGAGCCGTCACCCGGCAGCGCCCGCTGCTCGGTGACGCCGGCTTCCTGGGACAGGCCCGGCAGCGCGTCATATTCGCCGAGGATGGCGATGACCGGGCCGCCCTCACCCGCCTCGCCCATCACCGCGGTCGGGATGTTCGCGACCTTCTCGGTGACGCGGAAGCCTTCCTGCTCCAGCATCGCCTTGTGCTCGGCGACGGAGCGGTGCTCGTTGTAGCAGAGCTCGGGCATGCCCCAGATCCGGTCGGCCAGGGCCTCGTAATCGTTGCGGCGCTGGTCCACCAGGTCCCAGATGCGCTCGGCATTCTGCATGGTCGTTCCTGTACTCTTTTCAGTGCTCATGACCGTGTCACTCCCACCACATGATCGGCGAGGGCCAGCGAAGCGGTCAGCCCCGGGCTCTCGATGCCGAAGAGATTGATCAGCCCCGGCACGCCATGCACCGAAGGGCCCTGCACGTTGAAGTCCTGGGTCGCGACCGCCGGCGGCACGATCTTCGGGCGGATGCCCGAATAGCCGGGCGCCAGCGCGCCATCCTTCAGCCCCGGCCACCAGCGCCGGATCGCGGCGTAGAAGCCCTCGCCGCGCTTCGGGTCGACCTCGTAGTCGAGGCTGTCCACCCATTCGACATCGGGCCCGAACCGCGCCTGGCCGCCGAGGTCGATCGTCAGATGGGTGCCGAGCCCGCCCGGCACCGGCACAGGATAGATCAGCCGCGAGAAGGGCGAGCGGCCGATCAGCGAGAAGTAGTTGCCCTTGGCATAATAGGCGGTCGGCACGTGCTCGGCCGCCAGCCCGGCGAGATGCGCCGCCAGCTTCGGCGCATGGAGGCCGGCGCTGTTCACGACCAGCGCCGCCTTCAGCGTCATCGGCTCGGCGCCGCCGACATCGAGCTCGATGCCGTCCTCCGTCACGCGGCCGCCGGTCACCGGTGCGTGGAAGACGAAGATCGCGCCGGCATTCTCCGCATCGCCCTGCAGCGAGACCATATAGGCGTGGCTGTCGATGATGCCGGTCGAAGGCGAGACCAGCGCCGCGGTGCAGGACAGCTCCGGCTCGATGCCGCGCGCCTCGTTGCCGGAGACGCGGTGCAGGTCGTCGACGCCGTTGGCCGCCGCGCGCAGGCGGATGCTTTCCAGCTTCTCCGCCTCCTCGACGCTGGTGGCCACGATCAGCTTGCCGCAATTGACGTGCGGCAGGCCGCGTTCGCGCAGATAGGCGTAGAGGCGCTGTTTGCCCTCCACGCAGAACCGCGCCATCAGGCTGTCCTTGGCATAGTAGATGCCGGCGTGGATCACCTCGGAATTGCGCGAGGAGGTCTCGGTGCCGATGCCCTCGGCCGCCTCCAGCACCAGCACCTCGCGCCCCGCCAGCGCCAGTGCGCGGGCGACGGCGAGGCCCACGACACCCGCACCGATGACGACGGCATCGACCTGTTCCATCGCCGTCAGACCACCTGGTTCAGGAGCAGGTCCTCGCCGCGCTGCAAGCGGCCCAGATTCTCCATCAGGAAGTCGAGGACATTGTCCTCATAGGCGCAGGTCTCGCCGCCGGTATGCGGGGTGATGAAGACGTTCGGCATAGTCCAGAGCGGGGAGGCTTCCGGCAGCGGCTCCTCCTCCACGCAATCGAGGGCCGCGGACTTGATGGTGCCGGCGTTCAGCGCCGCGATGAGCTCGGCTTCCTTCACCACCTTGCCGCGCGCGACGTTCACGAGATGCGCGGAGGGCTTCATCAGCGCTAGCTCGGCGGTGCCGATCAGGCCCTGGGTCTCGGGCGTCAGCGGGCAGCAGAGCGCGACGTAGTCGGCGCGCGGCAGCACCTCGTGCAGCTTGGCGATCGCGTGCACCTCGTCCGCGCCCTCGGCGCCGGTCGAGGGGTCGCGCTTCAGGCCGATGACATGCATGCCGAAGGCGCGCGCCAGCCGCGCCAGGCGACCGCCGATGCGGCCGAGGCCGACGACGGCCAGCGTCTTGCCGCCGAGCTCATCCTCGCGCTTCCAGAAATCGCCCTGCATGCCGCGCCAGAATTTCTTCGCCTGGTTGTCGCGCGCTTCCGGCAGGCGGCGGCTGATCGCCAGGATCAGGCTGATCGCGTGCTCGCTGACCGCATTGGCGTTGCCGCCGGCGGCGGAGGCGAGCCGGATGCCATGCGCGCGGAGCACCGCGGGATCATACTGATCGACGCCGGCGCTGATCGACTGGATGAACTTCAGCCGCTTCGCCGCGGGCGCCAGGGCATTGTTCCAGTAGCCCGAGACCAACAGCACATCGATCTCGGCGATACGGGCGGCGAAATCCTCGCGGGTGCGCATTTCGATGAAGGGCAGGTCGATGCCGCGGGCCTGCATGCGGTCCCCGAAGCGGTAGGCGACATGGGCGATTCCGATGGTGGGCTTGTCGCCGATCAAGGGCATGGAGCGTATTCCCGCGAAAAGTGAAGCTACCCGCATCTATGGAACGGCGGCGCCCCGCCGCCAAGCCGGCGCGGCCACCCTGGATACAGGGGGTGGCTGCAGGCGATACGGCGGGGCGGCCTGGGCCCGGCCCGCCGAAGGCGGGGCTGAGGCCGCAATCGGGCCCCGGAGCCTGGCGTTTTCAGGCCTGCATGACATCGGGCCGGCAACTTCCCGTCACGCTCTGCCACGGCTTCGCCGCGATCATGCCACAGGCGAACCGGATTGCCTGGACACATTGAAATGCAGGACAATGGTCCTCGCATCGCACCGCCGGTGCGAAATGGACAAGAAGGAGACACCCCATGCGCCTGAACCGGCTCATCCGTATCGCCCTCATCGGCGCGCCGTTCGCCCTGATCGGGCTCGCCCAGGCGCCCGCCCAGGCCGCCCCCGCCCGCGCCATGCTCGAGGCCACCGCCCCGGCGCCGCTCGTGCAGGATGTCCAGTACCGCCGCGAGCGCCGCTGCTGGGTCCGGCAGGAGCGCGTCCGCTTCCGCGACCGTTACGGCCGCGTCCACGTCCGCGTGGAGCCCCGCCGCGTCTGCGCCTGGCGCTGACGACCAGGTCGCTGCGGCCTTTCGCCTGAGGCCAGTGGCGCGCCAAGCTGACGCCTTCCCCGAATCGGAGGCGTCGGCATGGAGAGGTTCTTCGATATGGCGGCGCGCGGCACCACGCCGCGCACCGAGATGCTGGCCGGCCTCTCCACCTTCCTGACCATGGCCTATATCATCGTGGTCAATC
>DASYDR010000234.1:0-18305 GCA_036499545.1 Roseomonas sp.
AGGGTGCTCTGGTCGCCGAACCCTCCCGAGCTGGTCGAGTCAGAATACCTCCTGGCGTGCTTCTGGATATGCTCAGCGAAGCTGTCATGGTCCTTGAGGTATGGGTTTTTAGCAAAATTCAGCGTCGCGGCTGCATTCTCCGTGACAGGATTCGGCAGCCAGTTCGGAGCCGTACGGCCAAGGGCCTGACCTGTCTGAAGGTGGTGATGCTGAGGCTTGCAGGTAGGGCACCATTGATTCTTCTCCAGTGACCTCTTCTGCTTGCACTTACCACATTGGAACAGCTCGACGGGCTTCTTGCTTTCCGGTGGTTTGACGATCTGCGGGGAAGAATTTGTATTGTTTTCCTTTTTGGCAGGCCTGCTGCTCGTCCGCGAATAAGACATGAGGCGACCTCCCGTGACACTGGTTACGCGGGAGGCTAAACTTGTGGTTGCGATGCGAGAAGAAGTTCGCTTGGAATTCCGGGGAATTCCAAGTGCCAACCAGCTCCTGAAACGCGACAAGGCTGGTGCCGCCTTCAGCAGCGCGTCGTTGACCTCCGATGAGCGCCTTCCGCTCCGCTGCCGCCTGACCAGCCGCCTCGACCTGTTTTCGCGGGGCGGCTGAGTTGCGGTGAATCGCCGAAGCGACAACCGCACCTCATCCGGCGCCCACCTATCGCCGCGCCAGCCGCCGCAGTCGCAGCAGGACGGCGAGCGCCGCCAGGCTCAGCACGCCCAGCACGGCGAAGATCGCCTGCGCCCCGATCCTGGCCATCAGCGCCGCCAGCAGCGGCGGCGCCAGCGCGTTGATCAGGTTCATCGGCAGGGCGATGGTCGCCATCGCCGCCGCGTAATCGGCCTTGCTGTAGAAGACGAGCGGCATGGTGGCGCGCGCCACCGCGAAGGCGCCGCTGCCGACGCCGAACAGCAGCAGATAGCCGCCCACCGGCAGCCACCCGGCACCGCCGAGCCAGAGCGCGGCGAGCCCCAGCGGCATCATCGCGCCCGAGACCAGCGCGGTGGACAGCCCATCCCAGCGCGGCCCGCCCAGCAGGTCGATCACCCGGCCGCCGACCTTGAACAGCCCGAGCGCGGAGGCGATGGCGATCGAGGCGGACAGTTCCGCCCCCATCGCCTGCAGCAGCTCGATCCCCACCGCCTGGATGCCGAAGGTGACGAAGCTGTTCAGGGCAATGGCGGCCACCAGCAGGGTGAAGACCGGGCCTTTCCGCCGCGCCCCGCCCGGCGCGGCCGCGGCGGTGCCCGCCCCTGCCGCCGGCAGGCCGAAGCGGACCAGCGGGCAGACCAGCAGCACCATCAGCCCGCCATAGCCGAGCACGGTCCAGCGCCAGCCGGCCAGGTCGTCGAGAAAGCCGGTGATCGGCAGGAAGACGCTGCTCGCCAGGCCGGTCAGCAGCATCAGCGTGCCGATCAGGCTGCGCGCCCGGTCGCCGGCATGGTCCGCGACATAGGCATAGGCGGCGGTGGTCAGGAACATCGCCCCCGCCACCCCGATCAGCGCCCAGGCGGCCAGGAAGGCGGGCAGGTCCGGCACCAGAGCGAGCAGGCCGAGCCCGAGCCCGATCAGCCCCGCCCCCGCCGCCATGACCTGCCGCGTGCCGAAGCGGCGGAAGGCGCCGCCGGTCCAGGGCGCGGCCAGCGCGGTCGCCAGGTACATCACCGATGTGCCCAGGAAGACCGAGGACAGGGGGGCGCCGAACTCGGCCGCGACCGGCCTCGCGATCACCGGCAGGCTGCCGACCGTCCCCCAGCCGATGACCTGGGTCACCGCGAGGATGGTCAGGACGAGGAAGTGGCGCGGCATCGGGCATCCGGGTGCGGGCGTGACGCCGGCAACCGGCGGCCCGAGCCTACAGGCCGCGGCGCGCGGCCGCCAGCCGCCGCGGCCCGCCGTCAGGCGGTGTTGGACAGCGCCGCCGGCGGCGGCGATTCATGCTTGGCGCCGGAAGCCGGCGGTTCCCCCGCCGGTTCCCGCCGGGGCGCGGGCGGCGGCGGCGCATGCGCCAGGGTCACCGCCTGCGCCGGCACCGCCATGCGGATGCCGAGGTCCTGGAAGCGCCGCTTCATCCGCCGGTTGAATTCGCGCTGCACGCCCCAGCGGCCGGTGTCGCGGCAGCGCATCTGGCCGACGATGGTGGTCGAGGCGCCTTCCACCTTGTCGACGCCCCACAGCTCGAAATCGCCCAGGATCTGGTTGCGGAAATCGGCATCCCCGCGCAGCTCGGCGCCGATCTCCTGCAGCACCCGGCCGACCCGGTCGGTGTCCTCGGCGGCATCCACCGCGACCGAGACGGCGGCATTGCCGATGCCGCGATTGGTGTTGGTCACCGTGGTCACCGAACTGAACGGGATCACATGCACGGAGCCGTCGCCGGCACGCAGCCGGATGGTGCGCACCGACAGCGCCTCCACCGAGCCGGACAGGCCGGAGACGGTGACCCAGTCGCCCACCTGCATGGTGTTCTCCAGCAGCAGGAACATGCCGGTGATCACGTCCTGCACCAGCTTCTGCGACCCGAAGCCGATGGCGACGCCGAGGATCGAGGCGCCGGCGAGCAAGGGCGCGATGTTGACGCCGATCTGGCTGAGCGCGGTGAAGCCCACCACGACCAGGATCAGCAGCAGCAGCGCGGTGCGGAGCAGCGGCAGCAGCGTGCGCAGCCGGGCGGACCGGGCGTAGTCGCCTTTTTCCACCATCTGCCGGATATGCCGGTCCATCCAGGCATTGGCCACTTCCCACGCCAGCAGCGCCACCGCGATCGCGGTCGCCACCGTGACGATGAAGCCGGTCAGCAGGCTGCCGAGGCCGCCGCTGCGGAACCAGTCGAGCGCACCGACGCCCCAGATCTGCAGGATGGCCAGCAGGGTGACCGCGACCATCGCCGCCGAGACCGCGCGGCGCATGAGCGGATAGTAGCGGTTGGCGCGCTCTTCCAGGAACGGCAGCCGCAACCGGCGTTCCGCATCGATGCGGAACATCCGGTCCAGCACGCCGAGGATGGCGACCAGGATCAGGCGGGCCAGCACCACCACCAGCACCGTGGCGCCGAAATAGCGCAGCAGCAGGGTGTAGCCATCCTTGATCTCCGCCGCCCAGACGAACCAGAGCGCGACGAGCAGGAAGATCGCCAGCACATGCCAGATGGCGGCCAGCCAGTCGCGCGCCAGCGCGAAGGCGCCGCGCCCGCCCGGCGGCGCCGCGATCCAGCGCGCGACGCCCTGGCGGCATTGCAGCACGACGACCGCCATCAGCGCATGGCTCAGCAGGACGACGAGCTTCAGCACCGCCCGATAGGCCGGCCAGCCGAGGCCGAGCGCGCGCGCGATCTCCAGCACCGCCACGCCATAGATCATCACGCTGGTGAGCCGGGCCGCCCAGATCTCGATATAGGCCGCGGTCTCGTCCTGCAGCCGGAAGGGGCGGAGCGCGTCATTGTCCGGCGAGACCAGGGCGCGCACCATCGCCATGATGGCGTGCTGCACCACATAGGCATTCACCGCCGCGACGACGACCAGCGAGACGGTCCAGCCATGGGTCAGCGGCGTCGCCTGCAGCAGGTTGCCGACCGCGGCGAAGGTGAGGACGGGCGCCAGTTCCAGCGCCAGCCGCAACAGGGCCATCGGCAGGCGGCGCAGGAAGCGCAACTCCGCCCGGCTGGCGATGGTATTGGCCGCTTCGCCGGCGGCGGCGGCGGCCTGGCGTTTCCGCGCGCGGCGCTCCACCTTCTCCCGCGCCATGCGGGCGGCGGCGGCGAGCCAGGGGCGGACCGCGCGCCGCACCAGGTATTGCGCGGCCCAGGCCAGCGCCAGCACCACCGCCAGCTTCCAGGCGACATGCAGCACGCGGGCCTGGGACGCTTCCCCGGTCGCGGTGCGCACCAGCCAGTCCCAGACCGATGGCAGGTCCGCCATGGTGTTGCCGGCCCGCGCCAATTGGCCGGACGCGGCGGTGAACCAGGCACTGGCCGCGAGGATCAGCCGGGCGAGCAGCCCGTCCTCGGCCAGCCCGACCGGCTCCTCCGCGGCAGCCGGGGCGGCTGGCGGTGCGGCCGGTGGCGCGGCAGCGGGCGGCGCGGCCGCGGCGGGTGGCGTGACGGCGGCGGGGCCGTCGGTCTCCGGCGTCGCCGCCGGATCCGCCGCCGGGGCGGCCCGCGCCACGGCGGCGAGGGTATCCAGCAGATCCTGCCGGCGCCGGTCATCCTGCAGGATCGCCAGCGCCCGCCGCGCCTGGTCCGGCGACAGGGTCGACTGGCCGGGCGCGGCGGGCGGGCCTTGCGCGGCGGCCGGCGCCGGGGCACCGACCAGCGCCGCCAGCAGCAGGCCACCCAGGATGGCGGCGACCGGGGCATGGCGCCCTGCCGCCGCCTTCGAGAATACGCCGTCCCCCGCTCGCAACGGTGCCATGCAGTCTCCTTCATCTTCCCAGGCGCGCCGCCCCCGCCCCCGGAGTGTCGGCGCTTGCCGCTGATCTATTCCTCGGACGGGAATTCGCCAGGACACATCCGCTTTGGCACCGGCTCAGGATCTGGTGAGCTTGACGGCAGGGCCGGCGCCCCCGAATGATGCCCGCATGCCTTCGAACCGCGGCACGGCCCTGGCGTCGAAAAAACTCCCCCTCCCGGGGAGCGAGGCTCTGCGCGCGCCCTAGGCGCGGGATCGCAGCATCACCTTGGAACCCCACCGGTCGGTCGGGGTTGCCATTCATGTCCCGCCTCCGGCATCGCGAAAAGAGACGGAGCGCATGACACCCCGACAACACCCGCCCCTGCAGGGCATCTGGCTGCCGCTGATCACGCCGTTCCGCGACGGCGCGCTGGACGAGGTCTCGCTGCGCCGCCTGCTGCGGCATTACGCGGCGGCGCCGATCGAAGGGCTGATCCTGGCCGCCACCACCGGCGAAGGCCTGACCCTGGACGAGGCCGAGACGGAACGGCTGGTCGCGGTGGCGGCGGCGGAACTCGCCGCCATCGGGCGGCGGCTGCCGATCCTGCTCGGCCTGTCGGGCAGCGACACGCGCAAGCTGGTCGCGGCGCTGGCGAAGACCGCCGCCTGGCCGATCGATGGCTACCTGATCGCCTGCCCCTATTACACGCGGCCGTCGCAACAGGGGCTGCTGCGGCATTTCGCGGCGCTGGCCGATGCCGCCGCGCATCCGATCCTGATCTACAACATCCCCTATCGGACCGGCGTCAATCTCGGCAATGCCGCGATGCTGGAACTGGCGGGGCGGACCAACATCATCGGCGTGAAGGATTGCGCCGCCGATGCCGCGCAATCCTTCGACCTGCTGCGCCGCCGGCCGCCGGGCTTCGCCGTGCTGACCGGGGAGGATGCGCTGTTCCACACCGCGCTGACCCAGGGCGCCGATGGCGGCATCCTAGATTCCGCGCATGTCGAGCCCCGCGCCTTCGCGGCGGTGCGCGACCTGCTGCGCGCCGGCGCGCAGGATGAGGCGCTGGCCGCCTGGCGCGCGCTGAGCGACGTGCCGCGGCTGCTCTTCGCCGAGCCGAGCCCGGCGCCGATCAAGCACTGGCTCTGGCGCATCGGCCTGATCGACAGCCCGGAGGTGCGGCTGCCGATGACGGAGGTGAGCGCGGCGCTGGCCGGCCGCCTCGATCGCGCCATCGCGGCGCGGCGCGGTGATGCGGCCCCTGCCCCGCAGGCGGAGGCGCCGGTCGCGGTGACCACCGACGATCTCGCGGCGACCGGCGCGGCGCTGCTCGCGCTCAACAACGCGCATGCGCGGGAGCTGTCCTGGCTGGAGCCGGCGCGGCTGTGGCACCTGGTGGCGCAAGCCTTCCTGGCGCGGCGCATCGGCGAGGCGGAGGCCTTCCTGCTCGCCTTCGATGAGGGCGCCGATTACGACAGCCCGAATTTCCTCTGGTTCCGCGACCGCTATCGCCGCTTCGTCTATGTCGACCGCATCGTCACGGCCGAAGCGGCGCGCGGCCGCGGCCATGCGCGGCGGCTCTATGCCGCGCTGTTCGCCGCCGCGGCGGCGGCCGGGCATGACCGCGTGGTCTGCGAGGTGAATGCCGATCCGCCCAACCCGGCATCGGACGCCTTCCACGCGGCGCTCGGCTTCGTGGAGGTCGGCCGCGCCGCGATCCATGGCGGCGACAAGACGGTGCGGTATTTCTCGCGGTTGCTGGACTGAGGTGCCGGCCGCGCCACCGGTGGTGGCGCGGGCCTGGCGGCCTGTTGCCCCGGCGCAACACGCTCCGGCCACACACCATATAGTTGTGTTTGTAATCGTCACGAGGGTTGCCGGCGCGCAGGAGTTGCGGAGAATTCCCGACATAGCCGAATAATTTTGGGAATCACGCCCGTGAGCCGCCGTCACTGCCTGCCGTCCGCCCTGACCAACCGGAGGGCCGGGCTGCTTGCCGGCGCCGCCTGCGCCGCCGCCCTGGCCTGCTGGTCCGCGCCGCCGGCGGCGGCGGCCGACTACACCGCTGCCAACGAAGCCCAGCTCCAGGCGGCGGTCGCGGCCGCCAATGCCGATGGTGACCCGTCTTCGACTATCACCCTGACCGCGCCGATGACACTGACGGACCCGGCCACATCCCTGGGCGCCGCCACCAAGCCCGTGGTCATTGCCAACGGCCTGAATACGCTCACTTTGGCACCTCTCGGTGGAACGGCCATTTTCTCCGGCTCCTTGACGGGCAACACCGGCCTGCCCGTTACCGGGGCGGGCACGATCGTCCTGACCGGCACCAATCCCTTTTTTGGCGCCGTCACCATCAGCGCCGGCGGCACTCTGCAGCTTGCGGCCGGCGGCCAGATCACCTCAGCCAGCAGCGCCGCCATCCAGGGGACTGGCACGCTCATCATCACCGGTGCCGGCAGCAGCTTCCGAACCAATGGCATCGTGGGTGTGGGAAACGCTGGCGGCAGCGGCGCCGCAACGCTGACCGTCAGCGATGGCGGGGCGTTTAACGCAGGCGGCACATTTGGCATCAGCAGCTCCGCCGGCGCGGTCGCCAGCCACGTGACCGTCACCAGCGGTGGCCAGGTCACAAGCCGGGTCGTGACCCTCGGAAGCGGCACCATATCCACCCCGCAGGATTCGACGATCGTGGTGTCGGGCAACGGGACGACCTGGACCAACGGGATTAACGGCGTCACCGTCAACCAGGGGTCGCTGTCCGTCCTCGATGGCGGCAGCCTCAGCAGCGCCTCAGCACTGATCGTGGGCCGCGTCGGCACTGGCACGGTCCTGATCTCGGGGGCGGGATCGACCTTGACCGCCACCAGCACCAGCGTCGGCACCTCCGCATCCGGCACCGGCATCCTGACCGTCGCGGAGGGCGGGCGTTTCGCGGTGCAGGGGGCAGTCACCCTGGCCGCCGCCGCCGGCACCACCGGCGTGCTCAACATCGGCGGCGCGGAGGGTGCCGCCGCCGCTGCCGCGGGCGTGGTGGAGGCGGCGAGCGTGGCCTTCGGGCCGGGCACCGGCCGCATCAACTTCAACCACACCGATGCCGGCTATGTCTTCGCGCCGGCCGTCACCGGCGCCGGCACCGTCACCCAGGCCGGGCCCGGCACCACCATCCTGACCGGCGACAATACCTACACCGGCACCACCACCATCGCCGCCGGCACGCTGCAGCTCGGCAATGGCGGCACCACCGGCGGCATCGCCACCGACGTCACCAACAACGGGTCGCTGGCCTTCAACCGCAGCGACAGCGTGACCTTCGCCGGCGCCATATCCGGCAGCGGCAGCGTCCAGCAGAGCGGCAGCGGCGTGCTCGCCTTGACCGGCGCCAACACCTACAGCGGCGGCACCTTCCTGAACGCGGCACGCTGGCGATCACGCAGGATGCGGCGCTGGGCGCGCCCACCGGCGGCCTGACCTTCAACGGCGGCACGCTGCGCTTCGATGCCGGCTTCGATCTGGCGGCCTCCCGCGCGATCACCATCGGCGTGGGCGGCGGCGGCATCGACAGCAATGGCCAGATCGTCACCATCCCGCAGGCCATCACCGGCGCCGGCGGGCTGGTGGTCAGCGGTGCCGGCGGCCTGGTCCTGACCGGCGCCAACACCTATGCGGGCGGCACCGCCATCAATGCCGGCGCCCGGCTGCAGCTCGGCGCCGGCGGCACCAGCGGATCCATCCAGGGCAATGTGCTGAACAACGGCACGCTGGCCTTCAACCGCAGCGATGCCGTGACCGTGGAGGGCGTCATCGCCGGCAGCGGCGCGGTGACCATCGGCGGTGGCGGCGCCGTCATCCTGACCGGCGACAGCAGCTACACCGGCGGCACCACCATCCTGTCCGGCACGCTGCAGCTCGGCAATGGCGGCACCAGCGGCAGCATCCAGGGCGACATCGTCAACGAGAGCCTGCACACCCTGGTGTTCAACCGCAGCAACACCCTGGTCGTGCCCGGCGCCATTTCCGGCATCGGCGCGGTGCGGCAGGACGGCACCGGCACCACCATCCTCGCCGGCGCCAACACCTATTCCGGCGCCACCGCTGTGAATGCCGGCAGCCTGCAGGCCGGCGCGGCGGGCGCCTTCAGCCCGGCTTCCGCCTTCACCGTCGCGGCCGGCGCGCAGCTCGACCTCGCCGGTATCAGCCAGACCATCGCCGGCCTCACCAATGCGGGCCTCGTCTCGCTGCGCGGCGCGCCGGGCACCACGCTCACGGTTGCCGGCAACTACGCCGGCAATGGCGGGACCATCGCGCTGAACACGGTGCTCGGCGGCGACGGCTCGGCCAGCGACCGGCTGGTGATCCGCGGCGGCGGCGCCACCGGCACCACCGGCCTGCGCATCGCCAATGCCGGCGGCACCGGCGCCCAGACCGTGCAGGGCATCCGCGTCGTGGAAACCCAGGCCGGCGGCAGCACCGCCGCCGGCGCCTTCCGGCTCGACACCCGCGTGACCGGCGGCGCCTACGAGTACCAGCTGTTCCGCGGCGGCAATGCCAGCGCGGATGACTGGTATCTCCGTTCCTTCCTGCTGGCCACGCCGGCCTCGCCCGACACGCCGGCGGTCCCCGGCAGCCCCGGCATGCCGCTGTTCCGGCCGGAAGTCCCGCTCTACGCCCCGATCGGCGGCATCGGCCGCCAGATGGGCCTGGCGACGCTGGCGACGCTCGGCACCTTGCAGGAGCGGGTCGGCGAGGAGGAGAATATCCGCGGCCTCACCGGGCGCAGCCCCTACGCCAATGGCGCCTGGGCGCGCGGTTTCGGCGAACGCAGCCGCAGCCGCTGGGATGGCGACAGCCAGAGCCGCGCCACCGGCGACCTGTTCGGCTTCCAGGCCGGCTTCGACATCCTGCGCACCCAGCCCTATGCCGGCGGCCATCGCGACCATGCCGGCGTCTATGTCGCCTATGCCAACTACGATGCCCCTTCCGTCACCGGCTTCGCGCTCGGCCAGTCGAATATCCGGGTCGGCCGGCTCGGGATCGAAGGCCCCAGCGCCGGCGCCTACTGGACCCATTTCGGGCCGTCGGGCTGGTACCTGGACGCGGTGTTCCAGGCCAACTGGTTCGACGTGAAGGCGACCTCGGATTTCGGCACCGGGCTCAGCACCAACGGCAACGGCTATGCCGTGTCCCTGGAGGCCGGCTATCCGATCCGCTTCGCGCCGGGCTGGCAGGTCGAGCCGCAGGCGCAGATCGTCTACCAGAGCACCAGCATCGACAGCACCCGCGACGCCTTCTCACGGGTCAGCTGGGATGCGGATGATGCCTGGACCGGCCGGCTCGGCGCCCGCGTCCAGTACACCGCGCAAACGCCGGAAGCGCTCTGGCAGCCTTATGCCAAGGTGAACCTCTGGCACACCTTCTCGGGCACCGATCGGGTCAGCTTCGGCAGCACGCCGATCGCCAACCGCTTCGGCAACACCGCGCTGGAAGTCGGTGCCGGCGTCACCGCGCGGGTGACGCAGAATCTCAGCTTCTACGGAAGCGCCGATTACCGCTGGGCGATCGATGGCGACAGCCGCGGCACCGCCGTCCAGGGCACCATCGGCCTGCGCCTGAACTGGTAGCACCGGAAGCGGCGGCCCCGGCGGATCAGCCCGCAGTCCTTCTGCCGGCATCGGCCGCTTCGAACAGGCGGATCTGGTCGGCCCGCGCCTTGCGGAAGGCGGGGCGGTCCGTGACCCGGGCCACATAGGCCTCGGTCACCGGCCGGTCGCCGAAAGCGCGGAGTTTCGCGACCCGCAGCACATCGGCCATCAGCAGGTCCGCGACGGTGAAACGGCCGGCCGCGAGCCATTCCCGCTCACTGAGCACCCTTTCGAGATGGTCCAGGCGCTGGACCAGCCATCCGGCCAGCTGGTTGTCCCTGTCGCCGCGGAGTGTCAGGAACCACCACGGCACCGAGACCATCTCGATCGAATTGAGCGCGGCGATCGTCCATTGCAGGGTTTCCGCCGCGCCGGCCGGATCGGCCGGCATCAGCCGGTCGCTCTTGCGGGCCAGATGCAGCAGCCCGGCACCGCTTTCGAAGATCTTCAGCGCCCCGTCATCCAGGAACGGCACCTGGCCGAATGGCTGCCGCGCGAGGTGATTGGTCTCCCGCCCATCGAAGGGGACGGTGCGGACCGTGTAGTCGAGCCCCGCTTCCTCGCACGCCCATCTGAGCCTGAGATCCCGCACGAAGCCGCGCGGGCCTTCAGGCACCCAGTCATAGGTCCAGATGATCAGCTCGCTCATCGCGGCCCCCTTCCCTGTCGTGGTCGCAGCCCTGTCCCGCCGCCGCCCGCGAGCGGCCCTGGCGAAGTTGCGGGGGGCACGGCCGGCGCCTCCACGCCACGCCCGGGTCGTGGCCGCCAGCATGCCGCGATCCGCCGCGGCGACAAGATGCCGCGACATGCTCGCCCCTGCCGGACCGCGCGCCCATCTGACCGCCATGCTATACTAACATCGTATATACATCATTGGGATGGAGGAGGGCCGGCTGGTGAAGGAAGCGGTTTTCACGATGAAGCTGGAAGCGGAGCTGCGTGACGCCTTCATGGCGGCGGCGGAAGCCGCGCATCGGCCGGCATCGCAAGTGGTGCGCGAGCTGATGCGCGACTATATCGAGCGCCGGCGGGAGGAGCAGGCGTATGATGACTTCCTGCGACGGAAAGTGGAGCTTGCGGAGGCGTCGATACGCGCCGGCCGCGTCCGATCGAATGAGGAGGTCGAAGCCGATTTCGCCGAACGGCGTGCCGGGCTGAAGATCCGGAAGTGAAGGTCGCCTGGACCTTCGAGGCGGAGCAGGACCGCACCGCAATCTGGGACGCCATCGCCGCCGACAATCCCGCCGCGGCCGATCGCGTCCTGCAAGCATTCAGAGATGCCGCGGCGAAGCTCGCCGATTTTCCCAGGCTCGGCCGCGTGGGGAAGATTCCGGACACGCGCGAATTGTTCCCGCATGGAAGCTATCGGCTGATGTATCGGGTGATGGCCGATATGGTCGTGGTCCTGGCGCTGGTGCACACGGCCAGGCAATGGCCGCCGCCACGGGCATAGACCACGCGCTGGGATCCCTGCCTTGACAGCGGGTGCCGCAGGCTGGCGCAGTTCGCGCGGCAACCATCACACAAACAGGGGATCCGTTCATGCCGCAGGCTTCCAGGCGCTCCTTGCTGCTTTCCGCCGCCATGCTACCCATGGCCGCCCGCGCGGCAGGCGCGGCGGAAGCCGATGCGACGCTGCAGATGGCGGTCGGCGCGCCGCCCACCTCGGCCGATCCGCACTACCACACGCTCACGCCGAACAACGCGCTGGCGCAGCATTTCTTCGACAACCTGGTGCATCGCGACGCGCAGGCCCGGCTGATCCCGGGGCTGGCGGAATCCTGGCGGCTGGTCGGCGAGACGACCTGGGAATTCCGCCTGCGCCAGGGCGTCACCTTCCACAATGGTGAGCCCTTCACCGCGCGCGACGTGCTCTACACCCTGGAACGCGTGCCGCAGGTGGTGAACAGCCCCGGCTCCTTCGCGGTCTTCACCCGCGCCATCCGGCGTGCCGAGGCGGTCGATCCGCACACGCTGCATTTCCACACCGACAGCGTCTATCCGCTGCTGCCGGCCGACCTGTCGCAGGTCGCCATCCTGTGGCACGGCATCGCCGGTTTCAGCCAGACCGGCGATTTCAACAGCGGCCGCGCGGTCATCGGCACCGGCCCCTTCCGCCTGGGCGCCTATCGCAACGGCGACCGGGCGGAGATGGAGCGCAACCCGAATTACTGGGGGGAAAAGCCGGCCTGGGCGCGCGTCGCCTATCGCTTCATCGCCAATGACGGTGCCCGCGTCGCGGCGCTGCAGGCCGGCGACGTCGCCTTCATCGATGCGGTGCCGACCGCCGACATCACCCGGCTGCGCGGCGAACGCGGGCTGGCGCTGTCCGAGATCGTCAGCCTGCGCTCGGTCTATCTCCGCCCCGATTTCCGCGCGCAGTCGCCCTATGTCGCGGGCCCGAACGGCGAGCCGCTCAGCAGCAATCCGCTGCGCGACCTGCGCGTGCGCCAGGCGCTGTCCATCGCCATCAACCGCGCCGGCATCGCGGAGCGCATCATGGCCGGCGCCGCGATCCCGACCGGCCAGTTCATGCCGCCCGGCGCCTATGGCAACGTGCCGGACCTGCCGGCGCCGCCCTATGACACCAACCGCGCCCGCCAGCTGCTGAGCGAAGCGGGCTTCCCGCAGGGCTTCAGCATCACCCTGCACGCGTCCAACGACCGCTATGTCAACGATGCGCAGATCGCCCAGAGCATCGGGCAGATGTGGGCGCGCGCCGGGGTGAAGGCGCGCATCGAGACCATGCCCTATGCCGCCTTCGCCCAGCGCACCGCGCGGCTGGATTGTTCGATCCCGATGGGCGGCTGGGCCAATTCCAGCGGCGAGCCCTCCGCCGGGCTGCGCGGCCTGATCGGCACCCGCGACATGGATCGCGGCTGGGGCACGGTGAACCGGACCAGCTATTCCAACCGCGAATTCGACGCCAAGGTGGCGGAAGCCCTGGCGACCGCCGATGACGAAGCGCGGGAAAAGCTGTTCCAGGACGCGACCCGCATCGCCGCGCAGGACGTCGCCTGGATCCCGCTGCACATCCAGAAGAACATCTGGGCGATGCGCCAGGGCCTGCGCCACGCGCCGCGGGCCGACGAAATGACGCTCGCGCAGGACGTTCGTCCTGCTTGATATCTGCCCTCAAGCGCCGGGCGCGCGCATCCGCGCGCTTGGCTTGCGCGCTGTCAGCGCACGCTGAACGCGACTGATGGTCGCGCGCGGGGCCGCATTCGCGGCCCCAGGGCATCGCTGCGCTCGCCCTGCCGGAACTGGTGGCGGCCTGCGGCCGCGGGGTTTCCGCGGCCGTTCGGCTGCTTGTGTCGGCGCTCAGGCGGCGGGCGAGGCCAATTCCTGTTCGACCAGGCTCAGCCAATAGGCGATGCCGTGCGGGATCGCGTCGTCGTTGAAGTCGTAGGTGGGCGTGTGCAGCGCCTCGGAGCTCGCGCCGCCATTGCCGATGCCCATGAACATGAAGGCGCCGGGCCGCGCCTGCAGCATCAGCGCGAAATCCTCGCCGCCGGTGATCAGCCCGGCATGACCCTCGACCCGCTCGGCGCCGGCGATTGCGGTCGCCGCCGCGATGGCGACGCCGGTCTGCTCCACGTGATTGACCACCGGCGTGCCGCGCCGGGCATACTCCACCTCCGCCGTGCAGCCGAAGGACGCGGCGAGGCCGGTCGCGAGTTCGCGCATGCGGCGTTCCATCGTGTCGCGCACCGCTTCGGTGAAGGACCGCGCGGTGCCGCCGATCACCATCTCGGACGGCATGACATTGGTCGATACCAGGGACCCGCCATGGATGGCGCCGACGCTGATCACCGCGGCATCCACCGCCGCGACATTGCGCGCCACCACCGTCTGCAGCGCCAGGATGAACTGCGCCTGCAGCACGGTCACATCGGTCGCCAGATGCGGGGACGCGCCGCCATGGCCGCCGGTGCCGCGGAAGGTCACCACCCAGCGGTCGCCCGCCGCCATGGCCGGACCCGGCCGGATCGCGAAATTGCCGAGCGGCAAGGCCGGCTCATTGTGCAGCCCATAGACGGCATCGACCGGGAAACGCTCGAACAGGCCATCGGCGATCATCGCCCTGGCGCCGCCGCGGCCTTCCTCGGCGGGCTGGAAGATGAAATGGACGGTGCCGCCGAAATCCGGATCGTCCTTCAGCATCTTCGCCGCGCCGAGCAGCATGGTGGTATGGCCGTCATGGCCGCAGGCATGCATCAGCCCGGTATTCTGCGAGGCATAGGGCAGGCCGGTCGCTTCCGTGATCGCCAGCGCATCCATGTCGCAGCGCAGCCCGATCACCCGCTGCCCCGGCCGCCGCCCCTTCAGCGTGGCGACGACGCCGTATTTCCCGACGCCCTCCGCCACCTGCAGCCCCCAGCCCTTCAGCGTCTCCGCCACCAGCGCCGAGGTCCGCGCTTCCTCCATCCCGAGTTCGGGATGGGTGTGGATGTCGTGTCGGATCGCGACCAGCGCTGGCTGGAGTGCGTCGAGACGGGCTTTCCTGGCATCATTCATGGCGGCGGCTGATCCCCCCTGGGTCATTGTGGCGCAAATCCTGACGCCACCACGCCCAGGGGGCAACCCGCCATTCCGGGAAAGGCTTTACTCCGCCGCCTGTTCCGGCAGGTAGATCTGCCCGCCGCCGGCCGCGAATTCCGCGCTCTTCTCCTCCATCCCGGTCATGCGCTCGGCTTCCGCGCGCAGGTCCTGGGTGATCTTCATGGAGCAGAATTTCGGCCCGCACATGGAGCAGAAATGCGCCACCTTGTGCGCGTCCTTGGGCAGCGTCTCGTCGTGATAGGCGCGCGCGGTGTCGGGATCGAGGCCGAGGTTGAACTGGTCCTCCCAGCGGAAATCGAAGCGCGCGCGGGACAGCGCGTCGTCGCGGAGCTTCGCCGCCGGATGGCCCTTGGCGAGGTCCGCCGCATGCGCCGCGATGCGGTAGGTCACGACGCCGGTCTTCACGTCGTCCCGGTTCGGCAGGCCGAGATGCTCCTTCGGCGTGACGTAGCAGAGCATGGCGCAGCCGAACCAGCCGATCATCGCCGCGCCGATGCCGCTGGTGATGTGGTCGTAGCCCGGCGCGATATCGGTGGTGAGCGGCCCGAGCGTGTAGAAGGGCGCTTCGCCGCATTCGCGCAGCTGCTTGTCCATGTTCTCCTTGATCTTGTGCATGGGCACATGGCCCGGGCCTTCGATCATCACCTGGCAGCCCTTGTCCCAGGCCACCTTGGTCAGCTCGCCCAGCGTCTCCAGCTCGCCGAACTGCGCCGCGTCATTGGCATCCGCGATCGAGCCCGGGCGCAGCCCGTCGCCAAGCGAGAAGGAAACGTCGTATTTGCGCATGATGTCGCAGATGTCGCCGAAGCGCTCGTACAGGAAGCTCTCCTTGTGGTGCGACAGGCACCAGCGCGCCATGATCGAGCCACCGCGGGAGACGATGCCGGTGACGCGCTTCGCGGTCAGCGGCACATAGGCGATGCGCACGCCGGCATGGATGGTGAAGTAGTCCACCCCCTGCTCCGCCTGTTCGATCAGCGTGTCCTTGAACACCTCCCAGTCGAGCTTGGCCGGGTCGCCGCCCACCTTCTCCAGCGCCTGGTAGATCGGCACCGTGCCGATCGGCACCGGGGAATTGCGCAGGATCCAGCCGCGGATGTTGTGGATGTTGCGGCCGGTCGAAAGGTCCATGACGGTGTCGCCGCCCCAGCGGATCGCCCAGACCAGCTTCTCGACTTCCTCGGCGGCGGAGGAGGTCACCGCCGAATTGCCGATATTGGCGTTCACCTTGACCAGGAAGTTGCGGCCGATCGCCATCGGCTCCACTTCCGGGTGGTTGATGTTGGCCGGGATGATGGCGCGGCCGCGCGCGATCTCGTCGCGGACGAATTCCGGGGTGATGAAGGCGGGCAGCGCGGCGCCGAAGCTTTCGCCATCGGCCAGCACCGCTTCGGCGCCGGCCAGCATCTTCTCGCGGCCCAGATTCTCGCGGTGCGCGACGTAGATCATCTCCTCGGTGATGATGCCGGCGCGGGCGAATTCATACTGGGTGACGTGCCGCGCGGTGCCGGCTTCCAGCAGCGTGCGGTTGGCCGGGCACGGCGGCAACACGCGGTCTTCCGGCAGGTTGCCGTTATCGACCAGCTGCACCGCGCGCGGCGTCGCCGGCGCGAAGCCGCGGGCCGCGATCCAGGGGGCGCGGATCGCCGGCAGCCCGGCCCCGAGATCGACCGCATGGCCGAGATCGGTATAGGGGCCGGACGTGTCATAGATGCGCACCGGCGGCTCGTTGGCGGACGGCGCCAGCGCCACTTCCCGGAACGGCACGCGGATATCGGGGCGGCCCGGCCAGGCGGCATAGGCCTTGCGGCTGCCCTGGATGGGCCCGGTGGTGACGGTCTCGGGGACCGGCGGGCGGGCGTTGATCTGATTCACGGTGGGACCTCCTCCGAAGCAAACGACAGGAGATCCGGGGAAATTGGCTGCGTGGCGGCTGCGCGTGGCGCTCTGTCCGTCCCTTCGCCGGCATGACCCGGATCAGGTTCGAAGGGTCACCATCGGGGTCATCGCGACCGGGATGGACTCTCAGCGCCCTCGCGGCGCCCCCCTGGAACTGTCGCCAGGGTGGGCGCGCCGGCCCGGCACGTCAATCCGCTTGCGGCGGCGGTCTGGCGCCATGGGATTGACCCCATGCCATTTTCGCTAATGGCGAAATGCGTGCTTGCTGCGACTTTCGCTATCAGCGAATATGCTGGCCGTGGGCACCATCACTTTCCTTCCCGCCGCCGCCAAGACCTACGCCGCGCTTCCGAAGCGGGACCGGGCTGCGATCCGCGAGCGGCTCGAGAAGATCGCGGCGGCACCGGCCGCCGAACACGGCGGCTCGGTAAAACCCCTCAAGGGCGAACCGAAGGGGCGGTTCCGGGTGCGGCATGGCGATTGGCGGGCGATCTACGTGATCACCGGGGACGGGATTATCGTGGTGGCGATTGGCCATCGGAAGGAGATTTACGAATGAGCGTGATCAAGCCTCTCCGGGTGACCAGCAAGACCGTCACCCTCTCCCGCGCGGATTTCGATGCGCTCGTCGAGGCCGCGGAGGATCGCGCCGATCGGGCAGCCTTCGCCCGGTTCGATGCCGATATCGCGCGACGCGGCCTGGAAGCGGTGCTCGAGGAGGCGCTTCCCATCGATGCGGTGGAGCGCATCGGCGATGGCGAGAGCCCCCTCCGCGTGTGGCGGGAACATCGTGGCCTGACCGCGTCAGCGCTGGCGGAAGCGGCCGGGGTCTCGGTCTCCTATATCAGCGAGATCGAGACCGGGAAGAAGCCCGGCTCCGCCGCGACGCTGGCAAAGCTCGCCAAGGCACTGCGGACGCGCCTGGATTCGCTGCTGACCTAGACCCCGTCGCGGCGGCCGGCGGACGCCCGCCGGCCCGGCACGTCAATCCGCTTGCGGCGGCGGGCGGGCCGGGCCTCTACTCCCTGCGCATTACAGGACTGCAATGGCGCCAGGCGAGCGCCGGAGAGGGAGGAGACGGGAATGGCACAGGTCACCCTGACGGTGAACGGGCGGGAGGCGCGCGTCGAGGCCGCCGATCCGGACATGCCGCTGCTCTATGCGCTGCGCAACGATCTCGGGCTGACCGGGCCGCATTTCGGCTGCGGCCTCGGCCAATGCGGCGCCTGCACGGTGCATGTGGATGGGGAGGCGACGCGGTCCTGCGTGCTGCCCATCGCGGCCGCCGCGGGCAAGCGGATCACCACGCTCGAAGGCCTCGGCTCGGCGGAGCGGCCGCATCCGGTGCAGGCCGCCTTCATCGCGGAACAGGCGGTGCAATGCGGCTACTGCGCCAATGGCATGATCATGCAATCGGCCGCCTTCCTGGCCAGGACGCCGCGCCCGACCGAAGACCAGGTGCGGGAGGAACTGGTGAACAACATCTGCCGCTGCGGCACGCATCCGCGCGTGGTCGCCGCGGTGATGCGCGCGGCGCGTGGTTGAGGGGGCCGGATCATGAACGCGATTCCCCTGCGGCGCCGCGGCCTGCTGCAAGCCGGCGCCGCGCTGACCGTCGCCTTCAGCATGGGCCTGCGCCCGCGCGATGCCGCCGCCTGGGCGGAGAAGCCGGTGGCGCCGGATGAGGTCGGTGCCTTCCTGTCGATCGATGCCCAGGGCGCGGTCACCGTCTATGTCGGCAAGGTCGATCTCGGCACCGGCATCCGCACCGCCTTCATGCAGATCGCGGCGGAGGAACTCGACGTC
>DASYDR010000235.1:0-29366 GCA_036499545.1 Roseomonas sp.
CAATTCCAGGCCGAGATCCGTCACTATCCTACGCCACGGCCTCCAGGTTGATCAGGCGCCGCTTGCGCTGCACGCCCCAGCGATAGCCGGCGATGCCGCCATCCGCCTTCACCACCCGGTGACAGGGCACCGCGACGGCCAGGCGGTTCGCGGCGCAGGCCGCGCCCACCTCCTGCGCGGTCGCCGGCAGCGGCAACGCCTTGGCGATGGCGCCGTAGCTCCGCACCTCGCCGGCGGGGATGGCGCGCAGCGCCGCCCAGACCGCGAGTTGGAGCGGAGAGCCCCGGAGATCGAGAGGGATATCCAATCCGGCGTGCGGATTCTCGATCAGCGCCGCCACCTTCGCGGCTGCCTCCGCGGTTGCCGGCGCGTCTTCCACCAGCCCTGCCTCCGGGAAGGCCTCAGCCAGCGCCTGATGCAGCCGGTTGCGGTCGTCACCCAGCAGGATCGCGGCCAGGCCTTGCGCGCCGAGCGCGACGATGGCGAGGCCGAGCCTGGTGTCGGTGTAGCCAAAGCGCAGCGTGCGTGTGTCCATGGCGCTCATCTCCTGTTCGGTCGGGGATGATGGGCCATGGCGCTTCCGCCCGCCCTCCGGTGCTTGCCTTCGCATCCTGGCGGGGTCGTATCGCGGCGGATCATGCCCATCTCGGCTGGCAGAGCTCCCTGGAGAATCCGATGTCGACCAAGCCGATCAAGATCCCGGGCCCCGACCATCCCATCACCATCGAACCCAGCGCGACGCGGGTCGTCGTGACGGTCGCCGGCCAGGTCATCGCCGACAGCACCGAGGCCCTGACCCTGCGCGAAGCCGCCTATCCGCCGGTGCAGTACATCCCGCGCAAGGACGTCCGCATGGCGCTCCTGCAGCCGACCGATCATGGCAGCTACTGCCCGTACAAGGGCGAGGCGACCTACTACAGCATCCCCGCCGGCGGCGACCGGTCCGTCAATGCGGTCTGGACCTATGAGAATCCGTACGCCGCGGTCGCGGCGATCAAGGATCACGTCGCCTTCTATCCTGATCGGGTGGACGCGATCCGCGCGTAAAGCCTCGCGCAGGGCTTACCGGAATATCATCCGGCCCGATGGCATGCGCGGAGCGGGGAAGGGCCCATCTCCCCGGCGGTGCCATCGGAGCCTGGGATGCCGCTTCCGTTCTGCCGCCCGTATCGTTTGGCGGTCGCCCTGTTCGCGCTGGCGGCGGCATCGTTGCAGCCGGCCGCCGCCGTGCCGGTCAGCTACGGCGTCGACCAGCGATCGGGCAGCATTGAATTCCAGGTCCGCAGCCTTGGCCTGCTGCCCGTCCACGGCCATTTCAGCCGCTACATGGGGCAACTCAGCCTGGATCCGCAGGACCCGGCACGCACGCGCATCGATGTCGAGATCGATGCCGGGCAGATCGAAAGCCCCTGGCCGGGCGTCGCACCCAGGTTGCGGTCGGTGGCCTATTTCGATGCGGAGAACTTCCCGCGCATCACCTTCCGCAGCACCTCGGTGACGCCCGGCACCGATCGTCACTTCACCCTGAACGGCATCCTGAGCATCCGTGGCATCGAACGGCCGCTGTTGCTCGACGTCGCCGCCATGCGGATAGCCGGCGGCACGGTCGCCGATGTCGTCGCGACCGGCGTGCTGAATCGCTCCGAATTCGGGATGCTGGCCGATCCCGGGCTGGTCTCCGACAGGGTGCGCCTGACCATCACCTGGCGCATCCAGCTCCCGCCCGGAGCGCCGGCGCCGACCTGAGCTTGTCGAATGCTGCGCTGCACCTAAATCGCAGGGCAAGGCGCGTATTCCCGCGCAGGACGATGTCTTCCATGCCTAACCTTCTTGACCCGATCACCATTGGTGAATTCGTGCTGCCGAACCGCATCGTGATGGCGCCGCTGACCCGCACCCGCGCTGGTGGCGGCGGCCGCGTGCCGAATGCGCTGATGCGCGACTACTATGTGCAGCGCGCCTCGGCCGGCCTCATTCTCACCGAGGCGACCTCGGTGACGCCGATCGGCGTCGGCTATCCGGATACGCCTGGCATCTGGTCGCCGCAGCAGGTCGCCGGCTGGCGCCAGGTCACCGACGGCGTGCACGCCGCCGGTGGCCGCATCCTGCTGCAGCTCTGGCATGTCGGCCGCATCTCCGACCCCAGCTTCCATGACGGGGCGCCGCCGGTGGCGCCGAGCGCCATCGCGGCGAAGGGCCATGTCAGCCTGCTGCGGCCCGAACGCCCCTATGTCACCCCGCGCGCGCTGGCGACGGAGGAGGTGGCGGGCGTCGTCGAGGCCTTCCGCATCGGCGCCGCCAACGCCAGGGAGGCCGGCTTCGATGGCGTCGAGATCCACGGCGCCAATGGCTATCTGCTCGACCAGGTCCTGCAGGACAGCACCAATACGCGCACCGACCGCTATGGCGGCTCGATCGAGAACCGCGCGCGCCTGATGCTGGAGGTGACGGATGCCGTCGTCTCGGTCTGGGGCGCCGGCCGTGTCGGCATGCATCTGGCGCCGCGCGCCGATATCCATGACATGGGTGACAGCGATCTGCCGGCGACCTTCGGCCATGTGGCGCGCGAGCTCGGGCGCCGGAACATCGCCTTCCTCTGCGCCCGGGAGTCGATGACGGCGCCACGGCTTGGCCCGCAGCTCAAGGCAGCCTTCGGTGGCACCTACATCGTCAATGAAGGCTTCTCCCAGGCGTCCGCCGAGGCAGCGCTGACGGCCGGTGAGGCGGACGCGGTCGCCTTCGGCAAGCTCTTCATCGCCAATCCGGATCTGGTGCGCCGCTTCGCGGCCGGCGCGCCGCTCAATGAATGGAACATGGCGACCTTCTATGCGCCGGGCGCGGAAGGCTACACCGACTATCCGGTGCTTGCCGAAGCCGCGGCGTAAGGCGCCAGACGGCCGGCGGCGGCGCGCCCGTCGCCGCCGGCTTTACGCAGATCTATGTTCCTGATATGTTCCTTCCATGCGCATGGCATCGAGGACATCGCAGAATCCATGGCTCCCCGGCTACGAACCGCCGGAGCAGAGGGAGGCGGTGTTCTTCGCCATCCTGCCGGATCAGACCGGCCTGGAGGATATCCGGGCCCTGACCGCGCAACTGGACGCCAAATTCGGCATTCGGGCCGATCTGCGTCCTGATCGCGTCCTGCATATCTCGGGGCAGCCGGTGGAGCGGTATCGCGGCCTGCCGAAAGATGTCGTCGCCGCGGCCCAGCGCGCCGGCGCCGCCCTGCGGGCGCGACCCTGCACGGTGACCTTCGATCAGTTGCGCAACCTGGGCAGGAAGGGCGAGGGCTCGCAACCGCTGGCGCTCTGCTGTGGCGATGGCGCACCGGATCTGATGGCGATCTGGCACGGCCTGGCCGGGGTGATGCAGGCCTGCTGGCTGCTGCCGAAGCCTGCGGCCGCGCTCACCCCGCATCTGAGCCTGCTCTACAGCCGTCAGCGCCTGCCGGAAGGGCCGCTGGAAACCCCGATCACCCTCGCCGTGCGCCATCTCGCCCTGGTGCGCAGCTTGCAGGGGCAGACCCGCTACAAGCCGCTCGGCCGCTGGCCGCTGCGCGGCTGACCGCATCGTCATGATATGAAAAATTGACTGTCAATTTTATTGACCAATAGGATGCGTCATGACCGACGCCCCGCCCTGGTACGAAACCCTGGTCCTGCCCGCCTTGCTGCGGCATGCGCGCACCACCTACGGCGCGGCGATGCGCCGGGCCCTGGCGCAGGCGGGCTATGACGACATGCCGCGCAACGGCCTCTACGTCATCGGCGGCCTGGCGCTCGGCGCCGGCGGCGTGCCGCTCGGCCAGCTCGTGAAGGAACTCGGGGTCTCCAAACAGGCTGCCGGCCAGCTCGTCGATACGCTGGTCCTGCGCGGCTACCTCGCGCGCGTGGTCGACGCCACCGATCGCCGCAGGCTCACCGTGACCCTGACCGAGCGCGGCATCGCCGCCGCCGCGATCCAGGCCGCGGCGCGGGAAGCGATCGATGCCGAACTCCTGGCCCGCGTCGGGCCGGAGAATCTCAGCCGGACCCGCCGCACCCTCGCGGCGCTGATCGGCATCGGCAAGCGCGACCGTGAGGCGGCCACCGACGCCGACCACTGAGCCGGGGCGGGCTTACCGCCCGACGCGCGGATCCGGGAAGAAGCGCGTGCCGGCCCGCGCCGGGCCCCCGGCCATGCCGATTGGCACGCCATCCGCGCGCCAGCAGGCGGCCCCTTCCAGCAGCCCGTCATCCCGCCAGCGCACCGCGCACATGCCGCCGGCGACATGCCGCACCGGCACCACCTCATGCCCCAGCGCCGCCACCGCGTCGCGCTGCGCTTCCGGCACGCCCAGCTCGATCTCGACCGCCTGGCCCTGGGTCCAGATCCGCGGCGCCTCGACCGCTTCCTGCAGGCTCATTCCGTGGTCGATCAGGTTCACCACCGCCTGCATCGCCGAGTGATAGAGCCGCATGCCGCCCGGCAGCCCCAGCGCGAAGACCGGCTTGCCGTCGCGATAGGCGATCAGCGGGCATTGCGTGCTGGTGATGCGCTTGCCCGGCTGCAGCGACAGCGCATGCCCGGGATGCGGATCGAACAGGTACATGTAGTTGTTCGGGATGATGCCGGTGCCGGGGATCAGGATGCGGGCGCCGAACAGGCTATTGATGGTCTGCGTCGAGCACACGATGTTGCCCTCGGCATCCGCCACCGTCACATGCGTCGTGTTCGGGCTCTCGTTCTGCAGCACGCGCGCCGCGAAGCGCCCCGCCGCCGCCGCGCTGATCTCCGGCCGCCGCAGCGCCGCATACTCCTTCGAGATCAGCTTCGCGACCGGCACGTCGACGAAGGCCGGATCCGCGGTCGCCGCCACCCGGTCTGCCGCCGCGATCTTCATCGCTTCCAGCAGCAGGTGCATCGTCGCCGGCGTCCCGTAGCCGAGGCCCTTCATGTCGAAGCCCTCGAGCAGATTCAGGATCTGCAGCACATGCACGCCGCCCGAAGCCGGGGGCGCCGCGCCCAGGATCTCGACCCCGCGATAGGTGCCGCGCACCGGCTCCCGGTCGACCGTCCGGTAATCCGCCAGGTCGGCCTTCGTCAGCATCGAGCCATGCCGCTCCAGATGCTCCGCCGCGATCGCACCGATCGCGCCGCCATAGAGCACGCCCGGCCCTTCCTTCGCGATCGTCCTGAGCGTTTCCGCCATCTCCGGCTGCCGCAGGATCGCGCCCGGGGCGATCGCGCTGCCGCCCGGCAGCAGCAGCGCCGCGATCGCCGGATCCCGGGCCAGGTCGGCCGCCGCCGACTGCACGCATTCATGCAAGTACTGCGACACCCGGAAGCCCCGCGCCGCATGCCGGATCGCCGGATCCATCACCGTCGCCAGGTCGAGCCGCCCGTGCCGCTCCAGCGCCTCGCACCAGCCTTTCAGCGTGCCCGGCACCGCGACCGCGCTCGGCCCCACCGCGTTCCGCCGCCCCTCGACCTCCATGTAATCCGGCCAGCTGTCCGAGACCGGCCGGTAGCTGTCCGGCCGCGCCGCCGCCGGCGCCGTCGACAGCCCGTCGATGATCGTCTCCCGCCCATCGGCCAGGCGGATCAGCGCCGTCCCCCCGCCGAAGATGCCCACCATCATCGGCTCGACCACGCCCAGGGTGAACAGCGTCGCCACCGCGGCATCGATGGCATTGCCGCCGAGTGCCAGCATCTCTGTCCCCGCCGCCGAAGCCAGCGGATGGTTCGCCACCACCATCGCCCGGCCGGTGGCGCTCGTCTTCTCGCACGCGAAACCCGTGCCGGCGCGCTCGCGCCAGGTCGAAGCCGTCATCGCGGAATTTCCCCCATCCTGTCCGGACACCAGCCTCGCGCGCCTGACCACGGGGCGCAATTGGGGGGAGGTGGCCTCGGGGCTCCGCCCCCGAACCCCCGCCGGGGAATGGAGGCCTTCCCCGGACCCCACCTTCACTTAGGAGCCATGGCTTGGGAGGGGGATGACCCGGCGCAATCGCGCCGGGTCATCCCCCTCCCAAGCCATGGCGCCAAGTCAGGCAGGTCCAGGAGGCTCCAGCCTCCTGGCGGGGTGCAGGGGCAGAGCCCCTGCGGCTACCACCCTCAATTCCGCTCGTAGATCAGGCGGGCGCGGACGGTGCCGGGCAGGGCGCGGAGTTCGGCCAGGATGGCTTCCGCTTCGGCGCGGGCTTCGACGCTGTCGACCACGACGTAACCGAGTTCGGCGGCGGTCTGGTAGTATTGGGCGGAGATGTTCAGCCCGCGGCGGCCGAAGGCTTCGTTGATGCGGGAGAGGACGCCTGGGGCGTCGCTGTGCAGGTGGGTCCAGCGGGCGCCGGTGGGGCGGGCGGGCAGTTGGACGTTCGGGAAGTTGACGGCGCCGAGGGTGGTGCCGGTGTCGCTGTATTCGACGAGCTTCTTCGCCACTTCCTCGCCGATGCGGTCCTGGGCTTCGGCGGTGCTGCCGCCGATATGCGGCGTCAGGATGACGTTGGGCAGGCCCTGGAGCGGGCTGACGAAGGGTTCGCCGTTGCGGGCGGGTTCCTCGGGGAAGACGTCGATGGCGGCGCCCAGGATGTGGCCGCTCTTCAGCGCGTCGGCCAGGGCGGGCAGGTCGATGACGGTGCCGCGGGCGTTGTTGATCAGGACGGCGCCCTTCTTCATGCCGGCGAGTTCGCGAGCCCCGATCATGCCGACGGTGTCGGTGGTTTCCGGCACATGGATGGTGACGGCGTCGGAGGCGGCGAGCAGGGCGGCGAGGGAGGAGGCCTGGCGGGCATTGCCGTGCGGCAGCTTGGCGGTGTGGTCGTGGTAGAGCACGCGCATGCCGAAGGCCTCGGCGAGCACCGAGAGCTGGCTGCCGATATTGCCGTAGCCGATGATGCCAAGCGTCTTGCCGCGCACTTCCCAGGCGTTGGCGGCGGATTTGTCCCAGCCGCCGGCATGGGCGCTGACCGATTTCGGGAAGACGCCGCGCAGCAGCATGACGATCTCGCCCAGGGTGAGCTCGGCGACGCTGCGGGTGTTGGAGAAGGGGGCGTTGAACACGGCGATGCCACGGCGCTTGGCGGCTTCGAGATCGACTTGGTTGGTGCCGATGCAGAAGCAGCCGACGGCCATCAGCCTGTCCGCGGCGTCGAGCACCGCTTCGGTGAGCTGGGTCCGGGACCGGATGCCGAGGATATGAACGCCCTTGAGCGCGTCCTTCAGGGCGTCGCCGTCGAGGGCCTTGGGCACCCGGGTCACGCTGGCATAGCCGGCGCCGCCCAGCAGCTCGACGCCGCTGTCGGCGACGCCTTCCAGCAGCAGGATGCGGATCTTGTCCTTGGGTAGGGAGATGCGGTTCATTGGTGGCCGGGGCCTGCGTCGGACGAGGGAGGCGTGTAACTGCGCCCGGCCGGCCCACTTCGCAAGCGCAGCGCGCCGGGGCTTGCCCGGTGCCCTCCGTATGGATTACAGATTGTTCATCTGGACTGGAGTCGCCCATGCCTCCCGCTTCACGCCACCCGGCGCCGCGTTCCCCGCTTCTGGCGGGGCTGGCCGAGATGACCGCGGAAGAGCCGGCGGCCCGCCGGGCGCTGACGCGCGCGATCGCGCTCGGACGTGCGCTGCGGCTGGGGGAACGGGCGCTGGTGCTGCTCGCCTTGTCGCTGATCGAGGCGGCGCGGCGCGCTGGGCCCAGGCCGCCAGCGGCGGTCTGAGCGTCCGATGATCGGAGGGCCGAAGGGCCCGGAGATCCGCGTAGACCTTTTGACCTCGGGTTGTGCGACGCAGCGGGCCTCGCCTAGACTGGCCTGATGGTCGCCCTGCCACCCTGACGCACCGCGCCTTGCATCGCCCATCGCGCCCCTGTCCGGGCGCGTTGCGGTCGCGCGCGGTCGGTTCCGGCCGCTCCTGCCCCTGAATGGATCGCTGGCGCTGCGCGCCCCGTGGCGGTCGGAGCTTCCCCATGTCCCTCTCTCGTGTCCGGGCCGAATGGTTCGGCAATGTCCGCGCCGATATCCTGGCCGGCACCGTCGTCGCGCTGGCGCTGATCCCGGAAGCGATCGCCTTTTCGATCATCGCCGGCGTCGATCCCAAGGTCGGGCTCTACGCCTCCTTCTGCATCGCGGTGGTCATCGCCTTCGTTGGCGGGCGCCCGGCGATGATCTCGGCGGCGACCGGCGCGATGTCGCTGGTGATGGTGTCGCTGGTGCGGGATCACGGGCTGCAATACATGCTCGCGGCGTCGATCCTGGCGGGTGTCATCCAGATCGGGGCCGGGCTGCTGCGGCTCGGCGTGTTGATGCGCTTCGTCTCGCGCTCGGTGATGACCGGCTTCGTCAATGCTCTGGCGATCCTGATCTTCCTGGCGCAATTGCCGGAACTGATCGGCGTCACCTGGGTGACCTATGCGATGGTCGCGGCCGCGCTCGCGATCATCTACCTGCTGCCGCGGGTCACGAAGGTTGTGCCAGCGCCGCTGGTCGCCATCGTGCTGCTGACGGCGCTGTCCATCGCGTTCGGCCTGCCGGTGCATACCGTGGGCGACATGGGCGCGCTGCCGGCCGAGCTGCCCAACTTCCTGCTGCCCGACGTGCCACTGACCTTCGAGACGCTGCGGATCATCGCGCCCTATGCCGTGACGCTGGCCATGGTCGGGCTGCTGGAATCGCTGATGACGGCCGCGATCGTCGACGAGCTGACCGAGACCACCTCCGACAAGAACCGCGAATGCCGGGGGCAGGGGATCGCGAACATCATCGCGCCGCTGTTCGGCGGCATGGCCGGCTGCGCGATGATCGGGCAGACCGGCATCAACGTCTCCTCCGGGGCGCGGGGGCGGCTTTCCACCTTCTGGGCCGGCAGCTTCCTGCTGTTCCTGATCCTCGTGCTGTCCGACCTGGTGCGGCAGATCCCGATGCCGGCGCTGGTCGCGGTGATGATCATGGTCTCGATCGGCACCTTCCGCTGGCGCTCGCTGCGCGACCTGGCGCTGCACCCGCGCAGTTCCTCCGTCGTCATGCTGGCGACGGTCGCGGTCACGGTCGCGACGCGCGACCTGGCCCAGGGCGTGCTGGTGGGCGTGCTGCTGTCCGGCATCTTCTTCGCCAGCAAGGTGGCGCGGCTGTTCCGCGTCACCTCGGTCCTGTCGCAGGACGGGCAGGCGCGCCGCTACACCGTCACCGGCCAGGTGTTCTTCGCCTCCGCCGAGGCGTTCGTGGAGGCCTTCGACCTGAGGGAGCCGGTGGCCCGCGTGGTGATCGACGTCACCCGCGCCCATATCTGGGATCTGACGGCGGTGGCGGCGCTGGATCGCGTGGTGCTGACCTTCCGCCGCGCCGGCGTGGCGGCGGAGGTCGAGGGCCTCAATGACGCCAGTGCCGTCCTGGTCGATCGCCTCGGCACGCATGACAAGGCCGGCGCCGTGGCGCCGGCCGGTCACTGACGGCGGCGGGGGACCTCACATCTCGGCGTAGCTGCCGTTGCGCCAGACATAGAAGACATAGTCGGGCGCCGTCACATCGCCCTTGGCGTCGAAGCCGATCTCGCCCAGCACCGTCTGCCAGGGGCCGCCCGACTTCAGCAGCGCCGCGATGCGGCGCGGGTCGGCGGTGTTCCCGCGCGTCGCGGCGGCGGCGAAGATCTGCACGGCGGCGTAGGTGTAGAGGACATAGCCCTCCGGATCGACGTTGCGGCTGCGGAAGCGCTGCACCACCTCGGCCGCGGTCGGGCGGCGGCGCGGGTCGCTGCTGAAGGTCATCAGCGTGCCTTCGCCGGCGGCGCCCGCGATCTGCCAGAACTCGTTCGTCACCAGCGCGTCGCCGCCGATGAGCGTCACGTTCATCCCCTGCTCCTTGGCCTGGCGCAGGATCAGGCCGGCCTCGGTATGGTAGCCGCCGACATAGATCACCTGGATGTCGGCCGCCTTCATGCGGCTGACCAGCGCGTTGTAGTCACGCTCGCCCGGGGTATAGGCGGCGTAGAGCGTCTCCTGCACGCCGGCGGCATTCAGCGCCTTCTTGGTCTCGTCGGCCAGGCCTTTGCCGTAGGCGGAGTTGTCGTGCAGGATCGCGATGCGCTGGCTACGCATATGCTGCGCGATGTAGTTGCCCGCCACCGCGCCCTGCTGGTCGTCGCGGCCGCAGACCCGGAAGGTGTTCCACTTGCCCTCGTCGGTGAAGCGCGGGTTGGTGGAGGCGGGGCTCATCTGCAGCACCCCTTCCTCGGCATAGACATCCCGCGCCGGGATCGAGGAGCCGGAGCAGTAATGCCCGGCCACGAAGACGACGCGCCGCCCGGCCAGCTGGTTCGCCACGCTGACCGCCTGGCGCGGGTCGCAGGCATCGTCGCCGACCTCGAGCGCGAGCTGGCGGCCGAGCACGCCCCCGGCGCCGTTGATATCGGTCACCGCCTGCTCGGCGCCGGCCCGCATCTGGGCGCCGAAGGCGGCATATTGCCCGGTCATGGGGCCGGCGGTGGCGATGCGGATCGGGCCGGAGCCCTGGGCCAGGGCGGCCCGTCCGGGCATCCCGGCACCCACCAGCCCCGCCGCGCCGGCGCCGAGCACGAGCCTTCTCGTGAATGTCATGGATCCATCCCCTTGCCGCGGATGCCCGCCGGTCCCGTGCCCCCATGGCTTGCAGGCCGGCACGCCTCCGCGTCCGACGGTAGCGGGGCGGAAAAGAGTGTTCCAGGACATAGCGCACTGGACAGGAAGATGAACCGTCCGTGAAACTGGGACCTGACGAACCGGACTGGTAATGTCCGTTGAACGCCAGTAGTGAGGCCGTCATGCACGCGCTCATTCGCCGCCCTGTGGCTCTCCTTTCCGCCGCGTCGATTCTTGTCGCCGGCTGTTCCACGCAGATGGGCCGCATTGGCGCCGATGACGGCGCCGATGCCTGTCGGTCGCAACTCGTGCAACTCGACAGCACGGGCAATTTCTTCGGCGAGGACATCATCCGCGGCGCCGCGATTGGCGCGGCCGGCGGTGCGATCCTCGGCGGCGTCATCGCCGCGGCGAGAGGCGGCAGCGGTCGCAACATCGCGACCGGCGCCGGCATTGGCGCCCTGGCCGGCGGCGCGGCCGGCGCGGCCACCGGCTACTTCGCGGCCCGCCAGCGTCAGGCGCAGGACCAGGCGCAGCTCAACCAGTCGATCGCCAGCGACGTCTCGGCGGAGAACGCCTCGATCGACCGCACCCAGCGCGCCTTCGACCTGCTGATGGACTGCCGCTTCCAGACCGCCCAGCGCATCCGCCAGGATTTCGCCGCCCACCGCCTCGAGCGCCCGCAGGCCCAGGCCATGCTGGCCGATGTCCGGACCCGGGTGCAGCGCGACGTCCAGCTTGCCCGCACCATCAATGAGCGGATCGGTGCCCGCGGCGCCGAATTCGACACCGCCTTCGACACGGTGGCGCCGTCGGCCAAGGCCCAGGCCGGCGCCCGCGTCGGCCGCACGGTGCCGGTCACCACGCCGCGCGCGGTGGCCCTGCGGCTGCGTCCCGACAGTGGCGCGCCGGAGGTCGGGCAGATCAGCGCCCGCCAGCGCGTAACCGTGCGCCCGGCCCATTCCGGCTATGCCCTGGTCGAGACCGACACCGGCCTGCGCGGCTATGCCCCGGCCAACGCCTTCCCCGGCGCCGCCGGCATGGCCCAGGCCCGCCGCGCTTCGCCCAACGACGCGCCGGAAACCGGCGATGTCCGCCAGCTGGCCGCCACCAACATCGCCCGCCGCGACAACTTCAACGAAAGCGTCGCGACCGCGGATCGCCTGGCCTCCGGCTCGGGCGGGGGCTTCGAGCTGGCGAGCTGATCGATGCGCGCGCTCCTCGCCTGCCTCGCGGCCCTGCTGTTCGCAGTCGGGGCCGCCCAGGCGCAGGAGCCGCCGCAGGCGCCGTTTCTCCGCATCGAGGCCGCCGCCCATACCGCCCCGGTCGCGCGCCTGGCGACCGATGCGGGCGGGCGGTTGCTGGCTTCGGTCTCCGACGACAAGACCCTTCGTCTCTGGACCCTGCCGGACGGGCTGCCGCGCGGCGTGCTGCGGCCGCCGATCGGCGATGGCGCGGAGGGTGAGCTTTACGCCGTCGCGCTCTCGCCCGATGGCAACCGTGCCTATGCCGCCGGCTTCACCGGCCAGGAATGGGACCGGCAATTCTCGGTCTATCTCTTCGACACCAACACCACGCGCATGACCGGCGTGCTGCGCGGCCTGCCGGCGCCGGTGCAGCATCTGGCGGTTTCCGCCGATGGCGGGCTGCTCGCGGCGGCGCTCGGTGGTCGCGCCGGGATCCGGGTCTGGGATGCGCGCAACGGCCGCCCGGTCTTCGAGGACACCCAGTTCGCCGGCCCCGCCCGGATGATCGCCTTCGCGCCGGATGGCCGGGTCGCCGCGACCTCCGCCGATGGGCGCGTCCGCGTCTATTCGCCGCAGGGCCGCAAGCTGGCGGAACGGGTGCCGGCGCAGGGCGCGCGCCCTTATGGCCTCGCCTGGTCGCCGGACGGATCGCTGCTGGCGATCGGCTTTGAGGACCGGCTGCGGGTCGATGTGCTGGCCGCGTCCGATCTGCACAGCGTCTTCACGCCGGACGTCACCGGCCTGACCGGCGAAGGCCTGCCCGCCGTCACCTGGGCCTCCGATGGCCGCGGCGGCGTGCAGCTCCACGCCGCCGGCTATGCCCGTATCGCCCGGCCACCGACGCCGGCTTCCGCCGGCAGTGCCCGGCCGGCCCCGACGCCACTGGCCAGTTCCGAAGGGCGGGGCATCCTGGTCGACAGTGCCGCCGCGGCCATGGCCGGGGCGCCGCCGGTGCCGCTCGAATTCGTCATCCGGCGCTGGGCCGATTTCGGCCTCGGCCCCTATACCGATATCGCGGCGGCGCGCGACGCCATCGCGCATCTGCTGCCGCTGCCGGGCGGCGGCATCGCCTATGCCGCCGCCGATCCCGGCTGGGGGCGGATCGCGCCCGATGGCACGCTGGCCGTCGCGCCGCAGCCGCCCGGTGCCGATTTCCGCGCGACCGGGGTCGGTATCGCGCTGTCGCCCGATGGCACCCAGCTCCGCTTCGCGCTGCGCGCCAATGCGCCCAACCTGATCTTCGATGCCATGACCGGCCGCCTCTCCGCCGGTGATGGCGAGGGCTTCGTCACCGCCCGCACCAATGGCCGGCTCAGCCTGGCGGACTACCGCAACACCAACCGCCCGCGCCTCGGCCAGACGCCGTTGCGCCTGGGGGAGGGCGAGATCTCCCGCTCCGGCGCCTTGCTCGATGGCGATCGCGGCGTGCTGCTCGGCACCGATACGCATCTGCGCCTCTTCGATGCCAGCGGCCGCCTGGTCGATTCGGCGGTGCTGCCGGGCGCCGCCTGGGGCGTGGCCGTCTCCGGCAACACCGCGGTCGTGGCCCTCGGCGACGGCACCATGCGCTGGTTCCGGATCGAGCCGCGGTTGAGCGAACAGGCGGCCGTCTTCTTCCACGCGCCGACCCTACGCTGGGTCGCCTGGACCCCCGAGGGCCTGTTCGAGCACGCGCCGAATGGCGGGCAGGAACTGGTCGGCGTCCATCTGAACGGCAACCGGTCCCAGACCCCGGAATGGGCCAGCTTCCAGCAGGCCTATCGCGCCCTGCACGCGCCCGCGGCGCTGCGCGCCCGGATCGCCGGCGACAATGCCCTGGCGCAGGAACGGCTGGCGCAACTGGGCGACGTGCGGGCCCGCATCGGCCGCCTGCCGCTGCTGGCGCCCGGCGCCGCCTGCGCGGTGACCGACAGCGGCTGCCAGCCGGTCACCTGGGATGGCGGTGCGCTGCCTGAAGGCGCCCGCGCGCTGCGCCTTTCCTTCATCACGACCGATCGCGGCCTCGGTCTCGGCCCGCTCGACATCCTGGTGAACGACCGCATCGCCGCCCGCGCCCAGCCGGGCGCCGGCCAGGCCGAGATCGAGGTGCCGCTCGACCCTGGCCCGAACCGCATCGCGTCCCGGCTCTATGCCGAGGATCGCACCCTCTTCGCCGAGGGGCCGTCGCTGATGCTGCGCCGCCCGGGCGAGCCGGAGCCGCCGGCCAGCGCCGGCCGCCTGATCGTGCTGGCCATCGGCGTGAACCAGTACAGCGTCCAGGCGATGAACCTGCGCTACGCGGTGCCTGACGCCCGCGTCATCGCCGATACCCTCCGCACCGCCGGCGCCGGCGTGTTCCGCGATGTGCAGACCACCGTGCTGATCGATCGCGACGCCACCCGCGCCGGCATCCTTGCCGCCATGGACCGCGCCGCCGCCACGGTGCAGCCGACCGATACCTTCATCCTCTACATCGCCGGCCATGGCATCCGTACCGAACCCGACCAGCGCTTCCTGTTCCTGCCGAGCGATGTCCGCGACGTCAGCTCCATGGAGGCGCTGCGCCGCCAGGGCATCGACGACAGCACCCTGGTGGCGGCGCTCGCGCGCATCCGCGCCCGCGACGCGTTCCTGCTGCTCGATACCTGCCATGCCGGGCAGCTGACGATGGACCAGCTCTCCGCCCTCGGGAACGAGACCGGCCGCTTCCTGCTCGCGGCCAGCTCCTCGGTGCAGGAAGCCCTCGATTCCTACGACGATCGCAATGGCGTCTTCGCCTATGCCTTCCGCGAAGGCCTGATGGGCCGCGCCGCGGCCGATGGCGATGGCCGCATCAGCGCCCTGGCGCTCGGCGAATGGGTCATGCGGCGGGTGCCGCAGCTCGCCGCCGAGAAGAACCATCGCCAGGACGCCGTGTTCCGCACCGCCCAGCGCGACCTGCGGAGCTTCCCGCTGGGACAGGTCACGCGGTAGGCGGCGCGCGGTCAGGGCTTCTCGCGGATCGCCTGGATAAGCGCGGCGCGGCTGTCGTTCGGCCGCGCCTGCGGCCTTACTTGCCTTGCAGCAGCATGCCGAGCGGCGCCAGCGGCCCGACCGGGATGAAGTCGAAATCCATGAGTCCGGCCTGGCCGAGCGGCAGGCCGTGCAGATGGGTCCTGGCGGCCTCCACCGACGGGGCGCTCACCAGAAACACGACACCCGGCGCGTCCTGCTTGAACCACATCTGCTCGATGACGCCGTCGAGGTAGAGCCTGAGGGTGGCGGGAACCTCCTTCGGCATGATCGCGTCGCGCTCTTCAGGGGTCGGGGCCTTGGCCCACTTGCTGATGCAAAGAACCTTCATGGTCATGTCTCCAAGGTCACGGGGTTGTCGACGGCAGGAGATGTAGCCTCGGGCATGGCGCGGCGATATTGTCGCAACTGCCAAGTTTGATGCCATTCGCGCCAATCCCTGGCAGGATGGCGCGGGGGCGGTGGGCGATGGCGGAGCACCGGCGGTCACCCGTTCCGCGGCGAGGATTTCGCGTCACCAGGCCGGCAGGGAGCAAGGCCTTCCCGGCCGACAGGGCCGATCCCGGAAAGCGACGGCGCCGCGCTTGCTGCATGGCCGGGCCGACGCCATCTCGCGCGCAACAGAGCCACAGGCGAGAGTCTCCCCATGCCCACACGGCAGCTTCATCTTGGCGCCTTCATGCGTCCGGTCAGCATCCATACCGGCGCCTGGCGCTATCCCGGCGCCTGGCCGGACGCCAATTTCAGCTTCCCGAAGCTGAAGCGCCTGATCCAGACGCTGGAGCGGGGCAAGTTCGATGCCTTCTTCATGGCGGATCACCTGGCGCTGCTGAACATGCCGGTGGAGGCGCTGAAGCGCAGCCACACCGTGACGTCCTTCGATCCGCTGACCCTGCTGCCGGCCCTGGCGGCGGTGACGGAGCGGATCGGGCTGATCGCGACGGCGTCGACGACCTATAACGACGCTTATCACGTGGCACGGAAATTCGCCTCGCTGGACCATATCAGCGACGGCCGCGCCGGCTGGAACCTGGTGACCACCGCCAATCCCGATGCGGCGATGAATTTCGGCCATGACGCGCACATGGCGCATGGTGAGCGCTACAAGCGGGCGCGGGAATTCTACGACGTGGTCACCGGGCTCTGGGATTCCTGGGCCGATGACGCGGTGATCCGCGATGTCGAAAGCGGCATCTTCTTCGACCCGGACCGGCTGCATGTGCTGGACCACAAGGGGCCGGAGCTCTCCGTGCGCGGGCCGCTCAACATCGCGCGGCCGGTGCAGGGCTGGCCGGTGATCGTGCAGGCGGGGTCGTCCGAGGCGGGGCGGCAGATCGCGGCCGAGACCGCGGAGGCGATCTTCAGCGCGCCGGCGACGCTGGCCGATGGCCAGGCCTTCTATGCCGATGTGAAGCGGCGGATGCCGGCGCTCGGGCGCGACCCTGACCTGCTGAAGGTCCTGCCGGGCTGCTTCGTGGTGGTCGGCGAAACGGTGGAGGCGGCGCGGGCGAAGCGCGCGCATCTCGACAGCCTGGTGCATTACGACAGCGCGATCGCCTCGCTGTCGATCGCGCTCGGCGTCGATGCGTCGCGCTTCGATCCCGATGCCAGGCTGCCGCCGATCCCGGAGACGGAGCAGAGCAAATCGGGCCGCGACCGGGCGATCCGCCTGGCGGAGCGGGAAGGGCTGACAGTGCGCCAGCTCGCGCAGCGCCTCGGCGGCTATGCCGGGCTGTCGATGGTCGGCACGCCGAGGACCATCGCCGATGAGATGGAGCAATGGCTGGAGGGCCGTGGCAGCGACGGCTTCAACATCATGTTCCCGTACCTGCCCGGCGGCCTCGATGATTTCGTCGACCAGGTGGTGCCGGAACTGCAGCGGCGCGGGCTGTTCCGCCGCGAGTACCAGGGCACGACGCTGCGCGACCATCTCGGCCTGCCGCGCCCGAAGAATCAGTTCTTCAGCTGACGCGGCCAGCGAGGCTGTGGCCGCAGGCTGCCATTGGTTTCTGCCGTGCGAGCGTAGCAACGCTCCGGGGCCGCGGATGCGCGCGCCGGCGCCTGAGGTCCTGAATCAATGCCCTCCGAGATAGGCGTCGCGTATCTCGGGCCGGGCGAGCAGCTCGCGGCCCGGGCCTTCCAGCGTGATGCGGCCGGTGACCAGGACATAGCCGCGATGGGCGAGGCGCAGCGCCTGGTTGGCGTTCTGCTCGACCAGCAGCACGGTCAGGCCCTCTCGCTCGTTCAGTGCGCGGATGGCGGCGAAGATCTGCTTGGCGATCAGCGGCGCGAGGCCGAGCGAAGGCTCGTCCAGCAGGAGCAGCCGCGGCCGCGCCATCAGCGCGCGGCCGATCGCCAGCATCTGCTGCTCCCCGCCGGAGAGGGTGCCGCCGCGCTGCGCGGCGCGTTCCTTGAGGCGCGGGAACAGCGTGAAGACATGCTCCAGGTCGCGCGCCGGGGCATGGCCCGCGATCTCCGCACCCATGATCAGGTTTTCCATCACCGTCATGCGTGGGAAGACGCGGCGGCCTTCCGGCGACTGCGCGATGCCGCCGCGCATGATGGCGTGGGTCGGCAGCCTGGTGATGTCCTTGCCGTCGAACAGGATCTGCCCTGAGCGAGCGCGGGGATCGCCGCAGATGGTCATCAGCAGCGTCGACTTGCCGGCGCCGTTGGCGCCGATCAGGGTGACGATCTCGCCGGGATGGACATGCACCGAGACATCCTTCAGCGCCTGCACGGCGCCATAGGCGGCGGAGACATTCTCCAGCGCGAGAAGAGGCTGGCTCATTGCCGGACCCGCCGATTCAGCTCTCCGCGCCCGTTCGACGTATACGTCGAACCGCTCCGATCATCGGGCGGGCTCATGCCTCCTCATCCCCCTCGCCAAGATAGGCGGCGATCACGCGCTGGTCGGCGCGGATCGCGGCAGGCGCGGCATCGGCGATCTTGCGGCCATGGTCCAGCACCACGATGCGGTCGGAGATGCCCATCACCACGCTCATGTCGTGCTCGATGAGGAGGATGGAGCAGCCGCCGTCGCGGATGCCGCGCAGCAGGGCGGACAATTCCTCGCTCTCGCGCGGGTTGAGGCCGGCGGCAGGTTCGTCAAGGCAGAGCAGCATCGGCTCGGTGCACATGGCCCGCGCGATCTCGAGCCGCCGCTGCGCGCCATAGGGCAGGGCGCCGGCGGGGTCGTCGGCGCGTTCGATCAGCGCCGTCGCCTCCAGCCAATGCCGCGCGCGGGCGATGGCATCGCGTTCCGCGGCCGGGTAGCGGGACAGGCCGAGCACCGCGCCGATGCCCCAGCCGGTCGCCGCCATCAGCCGGTTGTGCTGCGCGACCAGCAGGTTCTCCAGCACCGTCATGCCCTGGAACAGGCGGATGTTCTGGAAGGTGCGGGCGACGCCGGCGCGCGCGATGCGGTGCCCGGTCAGCCGGTGCAGGCCTGTCCGGCCCTGCGGCCCATGCAGGGTGATGGTGCCGGCGGTTGGGCGGTAGAAGCCGGTGATGCAGTTGAACAGCGTGGTCTTGCCGGCGCCGTTCGGGCCGATGATGGCGGTGATGTCGTGCAGCCGCGCCGTGAAGGAGACCTCGTTGACGGCGACCAGGCCGCCGAAGCGCATGGTCAGTTCCTCGACGCTCAGGACCGGCGGGCGGGCGCCTTGGCCGTCGGGCGGGGTCATCCGTGGCCCTCGCCGACCAGCGCGCCGCTGATCGCCTTCCGCTCGCCGAGGGCGACGGTCGGCGTGCGGGAGGAGACGAGGCCGCGCGGCCGCAGCACCATGATCACCACCATGGCGATGCCGAAGACCAGCATCCGCCATTCGTCGAGGTCGCGAAACACCTCGAAGCCGCCGATCATGATCAGCGCGGCGAGCGCGATGCCGATCTGGCTGCCCATGCCGCCCAGCACGACGATCGCCAGGATGATCGCGCTTTCGATGAAGGTGAAGCTCTCCGGGCTGATGAAGCCCTGGCGGGTCGCGAAGAAGGCGCCGGCGAAGCCGCCGAACATGGCGCCGAGCGCGAAGGCGGTCAGCTTCGTGGTGGTGATGTTGATGCCGAGCGCGCGGCAGGCGATCTCATCCTCGCGCAGCGCTTCCCAGGCGCGGCCGAGCGGCTGGCGGCGCAGCCGGATGCTGACCCAGTTGGTCAGCAGCGCCAGGCCGAGGATCAGGTAGTACAGGAAGATCACCCGGTGCAGCGGGCTCGGCTCTAGCCCGAAGAAGCCGGCGAAGGTGCCGGGCTCCCCGCTCATGCTGAAGGGCAGGCCGAAGAAGGATGGGCGCGCGATGCCGGATATCCCGTTCGGCCCGTTGGTCAGGCTGACCCAGTTCACCAGCACGACGCGGATGATCTCGCCGAAGGCGAGCGTCACGATGGCCAGGTAGTCGCCGCGCAGCCGCAGTACCGGGAAGCCGAGCAGCACCCCCCAGAAGGCGGCGAGCAGCCCGGCCAGCGGCAGGCAGATCCAGAAGGAGAAGCCGAAACTCTGTGCCAGCAGCGCGTAGGAATAGGCGCCGACCGCGTAGAAGGCGACATAGCCGAGGTCGAGCAGCCCCGCGAGGCCGACCACGATATTGAGCCCCCAGCCCAGCATCACATAGGTCAGCACC
This sequence comes from Roseomonas sp., assembly GCA_036499545.1. GTDB lineage: Bacteria > Pseudomonadota > Alphaproteobacteria > Acetobacterales > Acetobacteraceae > Plastoroseomonas. The sequence goes on from DASYDR010000235.1 coordinate 19,446, forward strand.
AGGATGCCGAGGTCGAGCTCGTAGCGGCCGGTGCCCGGGATGAAGGGCAGCACCGCCGCGACGCCGAGCAGCAGCGGCGCCAGCAGCCGGCCGGCGCGGCGGAGCGGCGCTTCCCACCACGGGCTGGTGGTGGAAGCGACCGGGATCCGCCGTCCGAGCCAGAGCACCAGCAGGAACCGACCGGCGGCCGCCAGCGCGATCAGGATCGCCGCATCGGCCCAGCGCAGGCGCAGGAACAGCGCGCCGCCCGGCGCCACATCGGTGCGCAGCGCCACCATCGGCAGGAAGAGACCCGCCGCGACCAGGGCGGTGATCGCGGCATCCCGCAGCGCGAGGCCGGGCTTCATCAGACCTTCTCCACCGCCTGCCGCCCGAGCAGCCCGGTCGGCATGAAGATCAGCACCAGCACGAGGATCGAGAAGGCGGCGACATCCTTGTACTGCACGCTGAAATAGGCGCTCCAGAAGGTCTCGATCAGGCCGATGAGCAGCCCGCCCAGCACCGCGCCGGGCAGGCTGCCGATGCCGCCGAGCACCGCCGCGGTGAAGGCTTTCACCCCGGCCAGGAAGCCGATGTAGAAATCGATCACGCCGTAGCGCAGCAGATAGAGCGTGCCGGCGACGGCGGCGAGCGCCGCGCCGATCACGAAGGTCAGGCTGATGGTGCGGTCGGTGTCGATGCCGAGCAGCGCCGCCATCTTCCGGTCCTGCTCGCAGGCGCGCATGGCGCGCCCGAGGGAGGTTCGCGTCACCAGCCAGGTGAAGACCGCGAGCACCGCGATGGTGATCGCGACGATCATGATCTGGATGGTGCTGACCTGCACCGCGAAGCTGCCTTCGCGCATCACCTCGAAGCCGCCGCGCACGATCGGTTCCAGCGGCTTCACGCGGGCGCCCTGGGCGACCTGGACGTAGTTCTGCAGCAGGATGGACATGCCGATGGCCGAGATCAGCGGCGCCAGGCGGAAGCTGCCGCGCAGCGGGCGATAGGCGATGCGCTCCACCGACCAGCCATAGAGCGCGGTGACCGCCATGGAGACCAGCAGCACCAGCAGGATGCCGCCGGGCCCGCCCATCAGCCCGCCGCCAAGCAGCAGGACGGTGGTGATCAAGGCCACGAAGGCGCCGATCATGAAGATGTCGCCATGGGCGAAATTGATCATGCCGATGATGCCGTAGACCATCGTGTAGCCGACGGCGATCAGCCCATAGATCATGCCGAGCGAGACGCCGTTGATGAGCTGCTGCAGCGCGTAGGCCAACGCGCGTCCCCCTTCGATTCCGTTCGACGAAAAGCTCCCGGGCCGACCGTAACGCCGCGCGGTATCAGGCGGAAGCCGAAACGGAGCGCAGTGGCAAAAGATGCATTTGGAATATTCCTTTGCATCGGCCGTTATTCTATAAGGCCGCCATGGACGAGCCCGGGATCACGGAAGCGGATATCGCGCGCCTGGTGGATGCCTTCTACGGACAGGTCCGTCAGCACCCGCTGCTCGGCCCGGTGTTCCATGCCGCCATCGGTGAGACCGAAGCCGCCTGGGCGGAGCATCTGGCCCGGCTGCGGCGTTTCTGGTCAGCGGTGATGCTGCGCAGCGGCGCCTATCACGGCGATCCCTATTCGGTGCATCTCCGCCTGCCAGGGCTGGCGCCGCCGATGTTCGATGCCTGGCTCGCGCTGTTCGAGGCCACGTGCGCCGGCCTCTTCCCGCCGCCGGTCGCCACGGCCTTCTCGGAACGGGCGCAGCGGATCGGGCGCAGCCTGCGCATGGGGCTGTTCGAGCGTCTGCCGCGGACGCAGCCATAGCGCCGCCCCGGTGTTGTCGACGACAGGCCCTGTCGGAGCGTCTGCCCATGAAGACCTATCGCAAGCGGGATTTTCCGGTCTCGATGATCCGCCGCTACCTGGAGCCGGGGCCGATCGTGCTGGTCGCCAGTGCCTGGAAGGGCGCGCAGAACATCATGACCATGGGCTGGCACATGGTCATGGAGTTCGAGCCGTCGCGCATCGGCTGCTTCATCACTGCCGCCAACCACAGCTACGAGATGATCCGCCGGTCGCGCGCCTGCGTGATCAATGTCCCGACCGCCGACATGGCGAAGACCGTGGCCGGCATCGGCAGCTGCACCGGTGCCGAAGTCGACAAGTTCGCGCGGTTCGGCCTGACCGCGGAGGCGGCGGACCAGGTCGGGGCGCCGCTGATCGCGCAATGCCCGGTCAGCCTGGAATGCCGGGTCACGGATACCCGGCTGCTCCGCCGATACAGCCTCTTCATCCTGGAAGTGGTGCAGGCGCATGCGGCGCCGCGCCCGAAATACCCGAAGACGCTGCACTATACCGGTGATGGCGTCTTCATGGTGGCGGGCCCGCGCATCGATCTGCGCCGGCAATTCCGGCCGGACATGCTGTGACGTCCGGCGCCGCGATCATCCCCGCACGCGGCCGATATCGGCCGCGTCGAAGGGCGTCGTCTGGTAGAGCTGGTTGATCCAGTTGCCGAACAGCAGATGGGCGTGGCTGCGCCAGCGATTCTCCGGCTGGCGGGCCGGATCGTCCTTCGGGAAATAATTGCGCGGCTTGGCGATCGGCCTGCCGGCCGCGACGTCGCGCGCATATTCCTCGCCGAGCGAGGTCGAATCATATTCGACGTGATTGAACATGTGCAGTGAGCGATGCGCGGGGTCGTCCAGCAGGCAGAGCCCGACCTCATCCGATTCCATCAGCACGCGCAGGTCGCTGCCGGCCGGGATGTCCTGCCGCCGCACCTCGGTCCAGCGCGACACCGGGATCGAGAAATCGTCGGAGAAGCCGCGCAGATAGGCGGAGGCGGGGGCGAGGTTGCGATGGCGGTAGACGCCGAAGGCCTTCTCCGTCAGCGCGTGCTTGGGCATGCCGTGGAAATGGTGCATCGCCGCCTGCGCGCCCCAGCAGATATTGAAGCCGGCATGGACGTTGGTCTGCGTCCAGTCGAAGACACGGCGCAACTCGTCCCAATAGGTTACCTGCTCGAAGGGCATGGTCTCGACCGGCGCGCCGGTGACGATGAAGCCGTCGAAGCGTTCGTCCCGCACATCCTCCCAGTCCCGGTAGAAGGAAATGATGTGCTCGCTTGGCGTGTTGCGCGCGACGTGGTTGGTCATCTTGACCAGGGTCAGTTCCACCTGCAGCGGCGTCGAGCCGAGCAGCCGCGCGAGCTGGGTTTCGGTGCGGACCTTGTTGGGCATCAGGTTGAGCAGGCCGATGCGCAGCGGCCGGATGTCCTGGCGTACCGCATCGGCCTCCCGCATCACCATCACCCCTTCCGCCTCGAGCGTGGCGCGGGCGGGCAGGTCGTCGGGAATCTTGATGGGCATGGGCGCGTCTGTCTCCGGCAAGTCGGACCCGGGCTGGACAGACGCAGTGGCGTGACCCGTGTGGTTGCCGGTTCGGCCACATCCCCCCTTGCGGGGGCGCCACCTTGCCCGGGCAGGCAGGTTGGCGTTGGGCGTCGGCCCAACTCTTGATGTCCCGACCTACTTAAGCGGCGCGGTGTGACTTTGCAATCGGCCCGGCGCCGGTCGCAGCCGGCAGGGTGGCTGCCTTGTTACACCTGGAGCGTGCATTCATTAAGGAGAATGCAGCTTGCGGTGTGTCTTCAGCCTGTCGGTTTCATGAGCCTGAGGAAAGCTCCGCGGCTTCCGGCGATTGGTCATCTCATTGTCATGGTACCGTCATAGGCGGGCAAAGCCTCGGCGATACCAGCCTCCCCATGAACTGGGCAGAGCCATGCTGGTCATCGAGGATCTGACGCGCCGCTTCGGCGCGACCACCGCTGCGGACAATATCTCGCTCAACCTGCCACGCGGCAGCTTCGTGGGCGTGATCGGCCGTTCCGGCGCCGGCAAGTCGACGCTTCTGCGCATGATCAACCGCCTGCAGGAGCCGACGAGCGGCCGCATCGTCTGGAACGGCAAGGACGTCACCGCGCTGCGCGGGGCGGAGCTGCGTGCCTGGCGCGCGCGCTGCGCCATGGTGTTCCAGCAGTTCAACCTGGCGACCCGGCTCGACGTGCTGACCAATGTCCTGGTCGGCCGCCTGACGCATGTTCCCGCCTGGCGCGCCCTGCTGCGGCTCTGGCCGGAGGATGACCGCGCCATCGCGCTCTCCGCGCTGGAGCAGTTCGACATGGGCGGGCTCGCCGCCAAGCGGGCCGACCAGCTTTCCGGCGGCCAGCAGCAGCGCGTCGCCATCGCCCGCGCCCTGGTGCAGGAGCCCGAGATCATCCTGGCCGATGAGCCGGTGGCCTCGCTCGACCCGCACAACACGCGCCTGGTCATGGATGGGCTGGCCACGATCAATCGCCAGTACGGCATCACCGTGCTCTGCAACCTGCATTCCCTGGATCTGGCGCGCCACTATTGCGACCGCCTGGTCGGCCTGGCCGCCGGCCGCCTGGTGTTCGACGGCTCGCCCGCGGAATTGACCGAAGCGGCGGCCCGCGAGCTCTACGGCATCGAGGCGGCCGAGGTGATCGGCACCGCGCCGGTGCACCAGGGCGCCCTGGCCGCCAGCCCGGACGGACTTGCCGCCGCGCTTGCCTGAGCGCGGCGGCGGGCATTCAGCCCCCCCGACTATAACGGAGACCCAGTCATGCTCGACCGTCGTACCCTGCTGGCCTCGGCCGGCCTGCTCGCCGCCACCGGCACCGTCGCCCGGGCCCAGGCTCCGGCCCCGGCCTGGCGCGCCCGGTATCCGGAGCTGGTCTTCGCGATCGTCCCGGCCGAGAACGCCTCCGGCGTGACCGATCGCTGGACGCCTTTCGCCGAGTACCTGACCCGCGTGCTCGGCACCAAGGTGACGCTGCGCGTCGCCAACGACTATGCCGCGGTCGTCGAAGGCCAGCGTTCCGGCACCGTGCACTTCGCCTCCTACGGCCCGGCTTCCTTCGCCCGCGCGCTGATCACGCAAGTGCCGGTCACCGCCTTCTGCATCGAAGTGAACGAGGACGGCACCAAGGGCTACCACTCGGTCTTCTACGTGAAGAAGGACAGCCCCTATCAGACCGTGCAGGACCTGCGCGGCAAGAACCTCGGCCTGGTCGATCCGAACTCCACCTCCGGCTACAACGTGCCGCTGTTCGCGCTCGACAAGATGGGCATCGATGCCGAGCAGTTCTTCTCCCATGTCGTCATCACCGGCAGCCACGAGAATGCGGTGATCGCGCTGCAGAACGGCCAGGTCGACGTCTGCGCCAACTGGTGGAACGACGCCAACGAGTCGAACCTGCGCCGCATGGAGCGCAAGGGGATGGCGCGGTACGACGATTTCCGCATCATCTTCACCTCCGACCTCATCGTGAACTCGCCGATGGCCTATCTGAACGCGCTGCCGGACGAGCTGAAGACCGCGATCCGCACCGCGGTGCTGGAACTGCCGCAGCATGACCGCGCGATCTTCGACCGCATCTATGACGGCAAGGGCCGCCCCTGGGAGCCGACCGACAACGCCGCCTACCAGCCGGTGATCGAACTGGTCCAGTTCGTGGACCGCCTGCAGCGCCGCCGCCGGCAGTAACCGAGGCAGACGCCCGCGGGGGACGACGAGATTGAGCCACACCCTCCATCGACTGTCCCCCGCGCAGCTCGAGCCATTGCTCGGGCGCTACCGGCAGGTCAGCCGCGCCAGGCAATGGCGCGGCCTTGCCATCCTGGCGGCGATCCTGGTGATCGCCGTCCTCAGCGCCCGCTTCGTGGGGGCCGACATCGTCGGCCTGTTCACGCATGGCGACCGCTTCTTCAGCTATTTCCAGCGCCTGCTGACGCTGACCGATGGGCCGATGACCGGGCAGCCGGTCTGGACCGACCCGGGCGAATGGTTCTGGGGCCTGTCGCGCTGGCTGCGCATGCTGCTGGACACCCTGCTGATCGCCTATGCCGGTACCCTGTTCGGCGCGCTGGCCGGCTTCTGCGCCGCGGTGCTGAGCGCCGCCAATATCGTGCCCAGCGCCACCCTGCGCTGGGTGGTGAAGCGGCTGGCGGAATTCTGCCGCACCGTGCCCGATCTCGTCTTCGCGCTGCTCTTCGTCTACGCCTTCGGCCTGGGGCCGCTGCCCGGCGTCATGGCGATCGCGATCCACACCTCCGGCGCGCTCGGCAAGCAGCTGCTCGAAGTGGTCGAGAATATCGACATGAAGCCGGTGGAAGGCGTGACCGCCAGCGGATCCGGCTGGGCGCGCATGGTGCGCTTCGCCGTCTTTCCGCAGGTGCTGCCGGGCTTCCTCAGCTACGCGCTGCTGCGCTTCGAGATCAATGTCCGCACCGCGGCGGTGCTCGGCTTCGTCGGCGCCGGCGGCATCGGGCAGGAGCTCATCGTGGCGATCCGGCGCTTCTACTACAATGACGTGGCCGCGCTGCTGGTGCTGATCACGCTGACCGTCATCGTCATCGACGTGGTCTCCAGCCAGTTGCGGCGGCGCGTCTCCGGGATGGAGCGACGCGCATGAGTGCCTCCTCGGCTCTGCGCCAGGCGGCGCGCGACCAGCTGCCGGCATTGCGCGAAGCGCATCCGCACCATTTCCGCCGCCTCAGCCGCGGCCAGATGATGGCGGTCGTCGGGGTGGTGGGGGCGGTCGCCCTGCTGGTCTGGGCGGTGATCCGCCTGGACCTGACCCCGGCGCGCTTCCTGACCGGGCTGCAGCAGCTCTGGCACTTCATCACCCTGATGGTGCCGCCCGATCCCGGCAACGCGACGCACCTGATCCTGAACGGGCTGCTGGAGACCCTGGCGATCGCCTTCCTCGGCACGCTGCTCGCCGCCTGCCTGGCGTTTCCGATCGGGCTGCTGGCGGCGCACAACACCACGGTCAACGGCATCGTCCGCTTCGCCTCCCGCCGCATGCTGGATGGCATCCGCGGCGTCGACACGCTGATCTGGGCGCTGATCTGGGTGGGCGTGGTCGGGCTCGGCCCCTTTGCCGGCGTGCTGGCCATCATGACCTCCGACTTCGGCACCTTCGGCAAGATGTTCTCGGAGGCGATCGAGAGCGCCGACGGCAAGGCGCAGGAAGGCGTGGTCGCCAGCGGCGGCGCGCCCTGGCACCGCATCCGCTTCGGCGTGCTGCCGCAGGTGCTGCCGGTGATCGCCGGGCAGGTGCTTTACCTGTTCGAATCCAATGTGCGTTCCTCCGCCATCATCGGCATCGTCGGCGCGGGCGGCATCGGCCTGCACCTGTCGGAGATGATCCGCACGCTGGAATGGCAGGCGGTGTCCTTCATCGTGCTGCTGATCCTGGTCCTGGTGGCGGTGATCGACTTCTTCTCCAGCCGGCTGCGCGCGGCCATTGCGGGTACCCGGGCTTAGGCCTACTCCGGGCTTTCCGCATGGTCTGTATCGGATGGGGGATGCCGCGCCGGATCGCCTTGCTGCTGTTCTGGATCACCATCGCCACCTTGCCAGCCGCCGCGCAGGATGATCCCTGGACCGCCTGCCGGCGGGCGATCGCCGCGGCGGAGCCCGGCTCCGGCCTGCCGCCCGGGCTGCTGTTGTCGATCGCCCTGGTCGAGACCGGCCGCAGCGATCCGCGCAGCGGCCGGCTGGAGCCCTGGCCCTGGTCCTGGAATGCCGGGGGCGAACCGGGCTTCGCCCCGACCCGTGAGGCGGCGATCGCCGGGGTGCAGGCGCAACTGGCCGACGGACGGCGCTCGATCGATATCGGCTGCATGCAGATCAACCTGCTGCACCACCCGCATGCCTTCACCGGGCTGGAGCAGGGTTTCGATCCCGCGGCCAATATCCGCTACGCCGTCGGCTTCCTGAAGGCGCTGCGCGCCCGCACCAGCGACTGGGCCGCGGCGATCGCCGCCTACCACTCGGGCGATGAGGAGCGGGGGCTGGCCTATCAGCGCCGGGTGGCGCTGGCCCGGCTCGGCGCCGCCTGGGCCTCCGGCGGGACCGTGGCGTTGCCGGCCCGGGTCACGGCCGGGCTTTGCGCGCCTGGGCTGCGCCCGGCGCTCGTCATCCGCCGCCCGCGCGCCGGCGCCGTGCGGCCGCGTCTCACCTGCCGCCGGCCGGGGCGCTAGGAAGCGTCACGCCCCGGCCTTGCGCCGCTTTGATCGCCATTGCCGTCACGGCGCGCGCGATCGTCTCGACCCGGGTCACTTCGACGCTGTGCGGCCAGCGGTCTTCCGGCGTGTGGAACCAGGGGTTGTCGCCGATCAGCGATAGATACCGCCCGCCACGCACCTCGATCTCATGCGCCTCGCCATTCGCCTTGCCGCCGGTTGCCACCTCGAGCGGCGCGCGGGGATGGCCGGCGGCCACCAGCGCATCGGCCATGCCATCGGCCAGGCCCGGCACATTGCTGCGCACCACCAGCCGCCCCGTTCCGGCGCAGCCGAGATTGGCGCCGAGATGGATCGCCAGCGCGCTGTCGCTGGCCAGCGCCGGTTCAGCCGCGAAGGCCTGGTGCGCGCCGAGATGGCCGAGCTCGTGCCCGCAGGTCGCGAGCGCCACCACGGCGCGCGCACGGGGCGCGGCCGCCAGGGCTTCCAGCGCCGTCAGCCAGGCGACGACGCCGCCGCTCCGCTCCGCCGTGCTGGTCCACCAGGAGGTGCGGGGCGTCAGCAGAAGCAGCGGCGGCGCCGCGCCCGGCAATGCGGCCCGCACGGTATGCGACAGGCCCGGCGCACGCGTGCCGGTCGCGGCCAACCGGCCCGGCGCGCCCCGCGCGGCCAGGGCCATCAGCCAGGCGGCCTCACGGCCGGCGACCTGCAGCACCGGCGGCCCGAAGGGATGGTCCGCGTCATGCGCATTGAGCGGGGCCAGGCTGTCCGGCCGGGTGCGCAACGCCACCACGATCGCGGCGTGCCGGCTGTCGTGCCGGGCCTGGGCGAAGGCGTTGCCGGGCAGGCTGGCGGCGCGCGGCTCCATCTCCGCGACGCCGATCGGTGCCGCCGAGCCGAGCGGCCCGATGGCGCCGGCGATGCCCTCGGTCAGACCGCCGTCGAACAGCGGCAACCCCTCGATGCGCCGCCCCTCGGCCTCCAGCCAGGCGGCACCGGGGACGAAGCGCTGGAACGCCACCGGCACCAGGCTGGCCGCGGCGCCGGCACCAGTGGCCAGGTCGCGCAGCCAGCCTGCGGCGGCGTGGTCGCCTGCGCTGCCGGTGCGGCGCTCGCCAAAGCCGTCATAGCCGGCGAGAAGCTCCGCGATGTTCATTCGACCTGTGCTCCGGAGATCTCGACCAGCCGCTTGAGGCGCGCGAATTCATCGGCCCAGGCCGCGGCATAGGCCTCCGGCGTCGGCGCCAGGGTGATGTCGCCGCCTTCGCGGGTCAGCGTCTCGCGCATCGTCGCGTCCTCCGTCACCACGCGGTTCACGGCCGCATGCAGGCGGGCGATTAGGGCCGGCGGTATCCCCGCGGGACCGATGATCGAACTGCCGCTGGTGATCACCGGCCCGTCCGGGATCGTCTCCGCCAGGGTCGGCGTATCGGGCAGGGCGAGGATGCGCCGCGCGCCGCTGGAGAGCAGCACGCGCACCGAGCCTTGCCGCAGCCGCGGCAGCACGATGTTGCTGATGGCGAAGGCGAAATCCACTTCGCCGGTTTCGACCGCGAGCGTCGCCTGGTTGGCACCGCGATAGGGCACATGGACGCCTTCCGCGCCGATCGCCTTCAGCATGGCGGCGGCGGCCAGGTGCGCCGGCGTGCCGACCCCGCCGGAGCCGTAGCGCAGCCCGCCCCGGGTCGATTTCGCCGCGTCGAACAGCATGCGCACATCCTGCCAGGGGGCGGCGGTGCGCATGCTCAGCAGGGCGGGGTTCTCGACGATGGTCGCGATCGGGGCGAAGTCGTGCAACGCGTCATAGCCGGGGTCGCGTTGCAGCGCGGCGTGGATCAGCGCGGTGCCGCCACCCCAGAGAAGGGTGCTGCCATCCGGCGCGGCG
>DASYDR010000236.1:0-3075 GCA_036499545.1 Roseomonas sp.
GCCAGGCGCCGGAGGCGCCGCGTCCCGCCCCGGCGCCGCTCACCAGCGTTGCGCCGCCGCCCGCGCCCGAGCCCGCGCTGGAGCGGGTCGTGGTGGTGGCGCGGGCGGACATTCCGCGCGGCGCGGTGGTGGAGCCGCAGATGCTGGCGACCTTGCGGGTGGAGCGCGTGCCGGATGGCGGCATCGCGACCGATGCCGCGGCGGTGGTCGGGCGCGTCGCGCTGGAGCGGATCGCGGCCGGGCAGATGGTGCCCGCCGGCCAGCTGTCCCAGAGCCCGGCCGCTGCCGGGCTCGCGGTCCTGGTGCCGGCCGGGATGCGCGCCATGACGCTCCGCGTGGCGGAGGATACCGGCATCGGCGGCCTGGTGCGGCCGGGCGACATCGTCGACCTGCTGATCGCGACCCGGGACGATCAGAGCGGTGACCAGCCCCCTGGCCAGCAGCGCGCGCAGGCGCCCGATCTGGCGCGTGTCGTCGCCGAAAGCGTCAAGGTTCTGGCGATCGGTGAGCAGCTGGAGCGTGACCCGCAGCAGGGCAATGCCGCGCGCCAGGCGATGGTGCGGCCGGTGACCTTCGCGGTCTCCCCGGAACAGTCGCTGCTGATCGGCCTGACCCGGGGCGATGGCGGCTATCTGCTGTCGCTGCGCAACCCCGAGGATCTGGCGAGCACGCACCTGCCGCGCGTCACCCGCGCCCAGCTGCTGGCGACGCCGATGCCAGACGCGACGCCCGAGCCCGCTGAGCCGCCGCCGCCGGCACGGCCATCGGTCGAAATCCTCCGCGGCGCGCAGCGGAGCGTTAATTGATGCGTATCCTGATCCTGGTTCTGCTGGCCGCCATGCTTGGCCTGCCGGCGGATGCGCGCGCCCAGGCCGGCGCCATCGGCCTCGGCATCGGCGCGCAGCAGGTGCTCGATGTCGGGCCGGACGTGACGCGGGTCGCGGTCGGCAATCCGCAGGTCGCCGATATCGGCATGGTCGGCGACCGGCAGCTGCGGATCGTCGGCATCGGCACCGGCGCGACTGATGTCATCGTCTGGCGTGGCGAACGGCAGCAGCGCATCCGTGTCTCGGTCGCCGGCGATCCCGCCGGCGCCCGGGCGCTGACCGCCGGCGATCCGGAATTGCGCGGCGCCCGCGTCGGCGCCGAAGGCGGCCGCGTGGTGGTGCGCGGCGATGTCCCGAACCTGGAGGCGCAGCAGCGGCTGGTGGCCGCGGCGCGTCCGCTGGACGGGCAGATGGTCGACATGACCCGCATTCGCGGCGACCAGGTGGTGGCGGTGGAAGTGAAGTTCGCCGCCGTCTCCTCCTCGCGCCTGCGCGCGATCGGCTTCAATTTCAGCACGCTGGGCGGCAGCCTGCAGGCGACAGGCGTCGGGCCCGGCTCCACTGCGGTCGGACAGGCCGGCGCGGCCGCGCTGCCGGGCGCCGCGGGCATCGCCGCACCGATCAGTGCGGCCTTCAACCTCTTCATCGGCCAGGCCGGCAGCAACCGCATCCAGACCGCGCTGTCGCTGCTGACCTCGACCGATTTCGCCCAGGTGCTGGCGGAGCCGGTGCTGCTGGTGCGCTCCGGCGAACGGGCGAATTTCCTGGCCGGCGGCGAGATCCCGATCCCGGTGCCGCAGGGTGGCCTGAGCAACACCGTCACCATCGAATACAGGCCCTTCGGCGTGCGGCTGGAGGTCTCGCCGGTGGTGCTGTCGCCGGACCGCATCATGCTCCGGGTCGCGCCGGAGGTGAGCGAGCTCGACTACACCAACGCCGTCACCATCCAGGGCTATTCGGTGCCCGCCTTCCGCAAGCGTTCGACGAGCACGACCGTGGAGCTCGGCAGCGGGCAGAGCTTCATGCTCGCGGGCCTGACCATGGCCACCAACGGCAATCTGGAACAGCGCATCCCGGGCCTCGGCCAGATCCCGATCATCGGCACGCTGTTCTCCCGTGTTCAGGCGCAGCGTGACGCGCAGGAGCTGGTGATCATCGCGACGCCGCGGCTGGTGCGGCCGATGTCGCAGCCCCAGGCCGACCAGGTGCTGCGCCCGCTGCGCCAGCAGGCGCCGCTGCCGAGCGTCGGCGACATCATCATGCAGCGCAACACCGCGGCCGAGGCCTCGGCGCGCTTCGGATTGCTGCCGTGACCATGATGATGCCCCCGCCCGGCAGCAACCCCTTGCCGATGGCCCTGGCATTGACCGGGGACCGTGCCCTCGGCGACCGGCTTGCGGTCGCGCTCGCGGGGCTGGCCGAGGTGCAGCGGCTGCGGCCGGATGACCCGGGCCTGCTCGACAGCCTGCACGCCATCCGTCCCGATCTGGTGATGGTCGATGGCGATGCGGAGGATGAGGCGGTGACGGAGCTGGTGGCGGCGAGTCGCCGGGCACAGCCGACCGCCGCCATCGTCGTGCTGGGCGATGAGACGGAAAGCGGGCTGCTGCTGGCGGCCATGCGGGCCGGCGCGCAGGACGTGCTGCCGCGCAGCGCGGCCGAGCCGACGCTACGCCGCGGCCTGCGCGAGCGGCTGCAGCGTACCTTGCGCAGCGGCGGGCCGGAGCGGCGGGCCGAATGCGTGGCGCTGCTCGGCGGTCACGCGGCCGACCCGGTGCACGAGATCGCCCTGGCGCTGGCGCTGCGCGCCGCCGGGGAAAGCGGGCGCAAGCCGCTGCTGGTGGAACTATCCATCCGGGCCGCCGATGCGCCGCTCTCGCTCGGTGCCGAATGCACCTATGGCGTGATCGAGGCGATGACCGATGTCGATCGCCTGGATGCCTCGCTGCTGGAGAGCGCGGTGACCCGGCATGCACCGTCCGGCCTCGCGGTGCTGCCGCTGCGCGATGCGCGCGATGTGGCGCGGCTCGATCCCGGCGACCTGCGCAGCCTGGTCGCGGCGCTCGCCGCCGTCTACGACCCGGTCATCATCAACCTGGGCGGGGAGCCGCCGCCGGCCGTGCTGACGGCGCTGGCGCCGCAGGTGCGCGGCTGGGGGCTGGTGGTGACCCAGACCATCACCTCCTCCCGCGGCGCCGCGCGGTCGCTGCGCCTGCTGGGCGATGCCGGCGTGACGGTGAAGGAGCGG
>DASYDR010000237.1:0-24304 GCA_036499545.1 Roseomonas sp.
CTTTCTCGGGCCCGCGGTCGGGCGCGCGATCGATGCGCGCGGCGGGCGCGACGTGCTGGTGGTCTCCAACATCGTCTTCGCGGCGGGGCTCGGCCTGCTTGGGCTGGCGCAGGGGCCGGCGCTGCTGGTCATGGCCTGGCTGCTGCTTGGCCTCGGCATGGCGCTCGGCCTCTATGATTCGGCCTTCGCGACGCTGGCCGGGCTCTATGGCCGGGATGCGCGCGGGCCGATCACCGGCATCACGCTGATCGCGGGCTTCGCCAGCACCATCGGCTGGCCGGTGACGGCGGCACTCGAAGCCGGTTTCGGCTGGCGGGAGGCCTGCTTCGCCTGGGCTGTGCTGCACCTGCTGCTCGGCCTGCCGGTGAACCGGCTGCTGGTGCCGCGGGCGCCGCCGCCCGCCGCCGGCGTCGCCGCCGCGGAGAGCGCCACGCCGCGGCGGGCGCTGCTGCTGCTGGCCTTCGTCTTCGCGGTGGCGGGCTTCACCGCCAGCGCCATGGGCGCGCATCTGCCGAACCTGCTGGAGGCGGCGGGCGCCAGCCCGACGGCCGCCATCGCCGCCGCCGCCCTGGTCGGCTTCGCGCAGGTCGGTGCCCGGATCATCGAATTCTCCGTGCTGCGCCGGCTGCACCCGTTATTGACCGCGCGCATCGCGGTGCTGACCCATCCGGTCGGCGCCATCGCGTTGCTGGCCTTCGGCGGCCCGGCGGCCTCGGTCTTCACCCTGCTGCATGGCGCCGGCAACGGCATGCTGACCATCGCGCGCGGCACCCTGCCGCTGGCACTGTTCGGGGCCGCCGGCTATGGCCGGCGCCAGGGCCTGGTCACGGCGCCGGCCCGCGTGCTGCAGGCGGTGGCGCCGCTCGCCTTCGGGCTGCTGGTCGACGCCGCAGGCCCCTGGGCGCTGCTGCTCACCTCGGCGCTCGGTCTCGCGGCGTTGGTGGGGCTCGCGCTTCTGCGCGTCAGCGCGGCAGGTTCTCGATGAAATATTCGTAGTTGTCGGCGTTGCTGGCGGCGCGCAGCCAATCGGATTTGGCCAGCATCCGCGCGGCGCGCGGCTGGTAGACATAGTCGCTGGTGCGGCCGCCGAGATGGCTGAACTCATGCACCAGGATGCCGTAGCGCGAATCCTGGCCATCGAGGCCGGCCCGGAAGAAGGGCTGGCAGACGCCCACGATGTTCAGCCCCGGGCGCATGTAGCCCATCTGGCCGCGCCCGCAGGTCTTCATGTCGTTGCAGTGCATGACGTAGCTGTCACGCCGCTCCATGCGGTTGAGCGTGTTGGTCAGCACCTGCAGCATCATCTTGGCCGGCGCGTCGCCGAACCACAGTCGGACATGCGGGCTTTCCGGCTCCCGCTGCAGGAAGCGGATCCCTTCGCGGATGCGGTTGCGCGCGGTCGTCCGTGCCTCGTTCACCATCGCCGCCTGCTCGCGGGAGCATTCCGGCCCCGGCGTCGCGATGGCGCGCGCCACCGCATCCGGGGAGGCCGCCAGGATGACATCGTCCGATGAAACGGCCGCGCAGGCGCTCAGGCTGGAGGACAGCAGGAAGGCAAGGGCCGTACGCAGCAGGCGCATGAGGGATCCATCTCCGCCGGAAAGCACTGACCGCGATGATGCCGGAACGAAAGCCGTCCGACCAGGGCGGTCAGAGGCGGGGGATCAGCAACTGGCGCAGCACGCCGCCTTCCGACAGGCGGTCGAAGCCGGCATTGATATCGGCCAGCGGGATGCGACCGCTGACCAGCCGCTCCACCGGCAGGCGCCCGCGCCGCCAGAGGTCGAGCAGCATCGGGATGTCGCGCGAAGCAACGCAACTGCCCATATAGCTGGCGCGGATGCTGCGCTCTTCCGCCACCATGGCCGAGAGCGGCAGGGCGAAGCGATGGCTGACGTCGGGCAGGCCGGCGGTCACCGTGCTGCCGCCGCGGGCGGTAATGGCATAGGCGAATTCCATCGCTTTCAGCGATCCCGCGGTCTCGATCACGATATCGAGGCCGCCGCCCGTCGCATCGCGAATCGCTTCCACGGCACCCGGATCGGTTGCAAGAAAGCCCTCCGTCGCGCCCAGTTCCTGCGCCAGGGCGAGCTTCGCCGGCTGGATATCGACGGCGACGATGCGCGCCGCCCCCGCCACCCGGGCGGCCAGCACCGCGTTCATGCCGACGCCGCCCAGGCCCACCACCGCGACCAGCGCGCCGGGTGTCACCTTGGCGGTGTTGAAGACCGCGCCGGCGCCCGTCATCACCGCGCAGCCGAAGATCGCCGCCGTCTCCAGCGGGATGTCGGGATCGATCTTCACCAGCGAGTTGCGGGCGACCACGGCGTATTCGGCGAAGACCGAGAGGCCGGAATAATGGTTGATCGGCTCCGCCGCCAGGCGCAGCCGCCGCGCGCCGGATGCCAGGGTGCCGGCCGCCTTGGACGCGGTGGAGGTGGGGCAGAGGTTGGGCCGGCCATTGCCGCACCAGCGGCATTCGCCGCAGGCGCTGACGAAAACGGACACGACGTGGTCGCCGGGCTTCAGGCCCTGCACCTTGGCGCCGACCTCCCGCACGATGCCGCTCGCCTCATGGCCCGGAATGGTCGGCAGCTTGCGCGGGCGCAGATTCTCGATGGTCGAGAGGTCGGAATGGCAGAGCCCGGCGGCCGCGACCTCGATCAGCACCTCGTCCTCGCCCGGCGGATCCAGCTCCACCTCCTCGATGGAGAGCGGGCGGCTCTCGGCATAGGGTTTCGCCAGCCCCTGAACGCGCAGCACGGCGGCCTTCATTCGCATTGTGTCTCGTTCCCTCGCATTCCGGGCAAGACGCTAACGCCGCAGGCGGCGTTCGGCCATGGCCCGGGGCCGGCCGCCGCCCCATAATGCACCCCAGGAGAGGAGATGGTCGCATGGCCGATGGCATGCTGGACGCGCCCTTGCTGCGCACCGACGGAAGCGGCATCGCGCGGCTGACGCTGAACCGCCCGGCGGCCCGGAACGGGCTGTCGCTGGCCCTGATGCGCGAGCTCCGCGCGGCGCTGGCGGCCATCGCCGATGATGCCGCGGTGCGGGTGGTGCTGCTGGACGGCAATGGCCCCGCCTTCTGCGCCGGCCACGACCTGCGCGAGATCACCGGGCATTTCGCCGATGCGGATGGCGGGCACGGCTTCTTCGTCGAGGCGATGGCCGAATGCGCCGCCCTGATGCAGGCGATCGTCGCGCTGCCGCAGCCGGTGATCGCGGTGGCGGAAGGGGTCGCGACCGCCGCCGGCTGCCAGCTGGTGGCGACGGCCGACCTGGCGGTCGCCGGCGATGCCGCCCGCTTCTGTACGCCGGGCGTGGATATCGGGCTGTTCTGCTCGACCCCGGCGGTCGCGCTGGCGCGCGTGGTGCCGCGCAAGCCGGCGATGGAGATGCTGCTGACCGGGGCAATGATCGGGGCCGCGGAGGCGCACCGCATCGGCCTCATCAACCGCGTGGTGCCGGCCGGTGCGGCGCTGGCGGAGGCGGAGGCCTTGGCGCGCCACATCGCCGCGCGCTCCGCTTACGCCGTGCGCCTCGGCAAGCGCAGCTTCTACGCGCAGCTGGAACAGCCCTTGGCCGAGGCCTACCGCATCGCCGCCGCCGCCATGGTCGAGAACCTGCTGGCCGAGGATGCGGCGGAGGGCATCGGTGCCTTCCTGGAGAAACGCGCGCCGCAATGGCGCGACCGCTGACAAGCAAGAACCGCGAGGCAACATGGTCGACTACAGCACGGGCCTGGAGCAGGGACCCGCCAACCACCAGCCCTTGACGCCACTGCTGTTCCTGGAACGTGCCGCCGCGGTGCATCCGGATCAGCTGGCGGTGGTGCATGGCGACCTGCGCATGGACTACCGGACCCTGCGCGACCGCTGCGTCCGGCTGGCCTCGGCGCTGGCCGCGCGCGGCATCGGGCGCGGCGACACGGTGGCGGCGCTGCTGCCCAATATCCCTGCGATGCTGGAATGCCATTACGGCGTGCCGATGGCGGGCGCCGTGCTGAACGCCATCAACACCCGCCTCGATGCCGCGACCATCGCCTATATCCTCGATCACGGCGAGGCCCGCGCCATCATCGTGGACAAGGAATTCATGCCGGCGCTGCGCGTGGCCCTGGCGCAATGCGCCGCGCCGCCGCTGGTGATCGAGGTCGATGACGCGCTGGCGCCCGAAGCGGCCCGGACGGAGACGCTGGGTGGCCTGCCCTACGAGGCGCTGCTGGCGGACGGCGATCCGCGCTTCGCCTGGCTGATGCCGGTGGATGAATGGGATGCGATCACGCTGAACTACACCTCCGGCACCACCGGCCGGCCGAAGGGCGTCGTTTACCACCATCGCGGCGCGCAGCTCCTGGCCACCGGCAACGTGCTGTCCTCCGGCATGGCGCGGCACCCGGTCTATCTCTGGACGCTGCCGATGTTCCATTGCAACGGCTGGTGCTTCCCCTGGACCATCTGCGCCGTCGCCGGCACCCATGTCTGCCTGCGCGCGGTGCGCGGCCCGGCGCTCTGGGCGCTGATGGCCGAGCATGGCGTCACCCATATGTGCGGCGCGCCGATCGTCATGGCGGCGATGCTGGCGACGCCGGAGGATGAGAAGCGCCCGCTGCGGCACCAGGTGCAGTTCATCGTCGCCGGCGCGCCGCCGCCGGAAGCGGTGCTGGCCGCGATGCAGGCGGCGGGCTTCGCCGTCTGCCATGTCTATGGCCTGACCGAATGCTACGGCCCTTCGGTGGTCAATGAATGGCACCCGGCCTGGAACGCCAGGCCCGCCCCCGAGCAGGCGGCGCTGATGGCGCGCCAGGGCGTGCGCTACCAGGCGCTGGAGGCGCTCGACGTGCTCGACCCCGCGACGCTGGCGCCGGTCCCCGCCGATGGTGCGACGATGGGAGAGGTGATGATGCGCGGCAATGTCGTGATGAAGGGCTATCTCAAGGACCGTGCCGCGACCGAGGCGGCCTTCGCCGGCGGCTGGTTCCACACCGGCGATCTGGCGGTGAAGCATCCGGACGGCTATGTTCAGCTCAAGGACCGCTCCAAGGACATCATCATCTCGGGCGGCGAGAACATCAGCTCCATCGAGGTCGAGGACGCGCTCTACAAGCACCCCGCGGTCGCGGTGGCGGCGGTGGTGGCGAAGCCTGACGAGAAATGGGGCGAGACGCCGCTCGCTTTCATCGAACTGAAACCTGGTGCCAGCGCCACGGAGGCGGAGCTCATCGCCTTCGCGCGTGGACAACTGGCAGGCTACAAAGTGCCGCGCGCGATCGTCTTCGCGGAGATCCCGAAGACTTCCACCGGCAAGATCCAGAAGCATGTGCTGCGGGCCCAGGCACGCGCACCCGAACCCGACGGAACGCCATGACCGACCGCCTCGACGCCATCCTCGCGCATATCGACGCCGATCTGGACGCGGCGCGCGGCCGCCTGTTCGACCTGCTGCGCATCCCGAGCATCAGCGCCCAGCCGGCGCATGCCGGGGATTGCCGGGCCGCCGCCGAATGGCTGCGCGGCCAGCTCGCCGGCATCGGCTTCCAGGCGGCGGTGCAGGAAACGGCGGGGCATCCGGCGGTGGTCGCGCATCATCCGGGCCCGGGCGGCGCGGTGCCGCATGTGCTGTTCTACGGCCATTACGACGTACAGCCTGCCGATCCGCTGGAACTCTGGACCAGCGCACCCTTCGAGCCGGTGTTGATCGATGGCCCGCACGGCCCGCGCATCCGCGCCCGCGGCGCGGTCGACGACAAGGGCCAGACGATGATGTGGATCGAGGCGCTGCGCGCCTGGCACGCCATCGCCGGCGGCCCGCCGGTGGCCGTCACCGTGCTGATCGAAGGCGAGGAGGAGGTCGGCAGCCCGAGCCTCGATGCGTTCCTCTCCGCCAACCGCGCCGCGCTCGGGGCCGATGTCGCGATCATCAGCGACACCGGCATGTGGGATATCGACACGCCGGCCATCACCACCCGGCTGCGCGGCCTGGTCTATGCGCAGATCGACGTGAAGGCGGCCTCGCGGGACCTGCATTCGGGCCTGTTCGGCGGCTCGGCGCTGAACCCGATCAACCTGCTGACCCATATCCTGGGCGCGCTGCGCACCGCCGACGGCCAGGTGACCATGCCCGGCTTCTATGACGGCGTCGCGGAATTGCCGGCGGCGCTGGCCGCGCAATGGGCCGGGCTCGGCTTCGACGAGGCGGAATTCCTCGGCGGCATCGGCCTCTCGGTCCCGGCCGGCGAAGGCGGCCGCGCGCCGCTGGAGCGGCTCTGGGCGCGGCCGACCTGCGACATCAACGGCATCTGGGGCGGCTATATGGGCCACGGGTCGAAGACCGTGATCCCCGCCGAAGCGCATGCCAAGCTCTCCTTCCGGCTGGTCCCCGGCCAGGATCCGGCGCGGGTCGCCCAGGGCCTGCGCGACTTCGTCGCGGCGCATCTGCCGGCGGATGCGCAGGCCGAGGTCACCATCTTCGGCGAGAGCCCCGGCATCGAGGTGGCGATCGACAGCCCGACCGTGACGGCGGCGCGGGAGATCCTGCGCGAGGAATTCGGGCGGGAGGCGGTGCTGTCCGGCAGCGGCGGCTCCATTCCGGTGGTCGAGAGCATGCGTCGCCTGCTCGGCCTCGATTCCCTGCTGATGGGCTTCGGCCTCGATGACGACCAGGTGCACAGCCCGGACGAGAAGTTCGAGCTGCGCTGCTTCCACCGCGGCATGCGCAGCCATGCGAGGCTGCTGGGGCGGCTGGCGGCGCGTCGCTGAACGCCATGCCATCCAGGATGCAACTCGCGCTGATGCTCGGCGCACTGGCGGCTTTCGGGCCGCTGTCGATCGACAGCTATCTGCCCGCCTTCCCGCAGATCGCCGCGGCGCTCGGCACCGATCCGGCGCGGATGCAGGCGACACTCGCGTCCTATTTCGCCGGGCTCGCCATCGGGCAGAGCTGCTATGGCCCGGCGGCCGATCGCTGGGGCCGGCGCGGGCCACTGCTGGTCGGGCTGGTCGTCTATGCCCTGGCCTCCGCGGCCTGCGCCATGGCGACCTCGGTGGAAGCGCTGATCGTGCTGCGCTTCTTCCAGGCGCTCGGCGGCTGCGCCGGCATGGTGATCTCCCGCGCCATCGTCCGCGACGTGGCGGAAGAGCGGGAGGCGGTGCGGCTGATGTCGCAGCTGATGCTGGTCATGGGCGTGGCGCCGATCCTGGCACCGATGCTCGGCGGCACGCTGCTGGCGGCACTCGGCTGGCACGCGATCTTCTGGGGCCTGGCCCTCTATGCGCTGGTGATGCTGGCGGTGGTGCTGTGGCTGCTGCCGGAGACGCTGCCGGTCGAACGCCGGCGACGCGACAGCCCGGCCGGGATCATCGGCGTCTATCTGATGCTGCTGCGCGACCGGCGCTTCATGGGGCCGGTGCTGGCGGGGTCGCTGACCCTCGGCGGCATGTTCGCCTATATCGCCGCCTCGCCCTTCGTGCTGATCGAGTTGCAGGGGTTCTCCCCGGCCCAGTTCGCGGCGATCTTCGGCAGCAATGCCGCCGGGCTGATCCTGATGTCGCAGGTCACCGCGCGCCTGGTGCGCCGGTTCGAGCCGGCGCGGATGCTGCGCGCGGCGCTCTGCGTACCGGTCGCGGCCGGCCTGCTGCTGCTGGCATCCGCCTTCGGCATCGGCGGGCTGCCGGCGATGCTGGTGGCGCTGTTCTTCGCCATCGGCTCGCTCGGCATGATCCTGCCGCTGTCCTCGGCGATCGCCATGACGCTGCACGGCCGCAACGCCGGCAGCGCCTCGGCCCTGCTCGGCACCTTGCAATTCGGGCTCGGCGCCGTCGCAGGCATCGCGACCGGCCTGCTGCACAACGGCACCGCGATCCCGATGGCGGCGGTCGTCGCCAGCGGCGGGATCGGCGGTTTCCTGGCCTTCCGGCTGCTCCGATAGCGCCGCGCCGTCGTCAGGCGGCGGCGCCAAGGCTTTCGCGCAGGGTCAGCAGCCACACCGCCGCCGCGCAGAAGGTGGCGGCGTCGGCGTGGCCTGGGCCAAGGCAGGCGGCAAGGCGCGTCGCCATGCCGTGGTAGCCGGCGGCCTGCAGCCGCGCCCGCAGCGGCTCGCCAAGGGTGGCCGCGCCGCCGTCCCAGGCGCGCCGCCCGGCATGCAACGCCCCGCTCAGGAAGCGCTCGGCCTCGTCCAGGATGCCGGCCGCTTCCTCCGATGCCGCGTGCAGGGCGATGCCGGCATCGGCCTCCGGCGCGTCGAGGTCGGGCACGATGAAACGATCGGCCGCCAGCGACCAAGGTTCGCACACAAGGACGCCGCCCTCCGGCCTGACCGGTCCCGCGACCTGGCGCAGCCGCCCCCAGCGCCCGTCCAGCGCGGCGGCCAGCACACCGGTCGCGGCCGGTGCCGCAGCATCGAATTCCCGCCGCAGGTGCAGGACACCGCCATCGCCGGGCAGGCGGACGGCACCCTCCCAATACTGGCTGCCGCTGACCGCCGCCTGGCCAAGCACCTCCTCCACCGCGAAGACATGCACGTCGTCAATGCGCTGGCGCGGCCGCAGCAGGGCGATCGGCCGCTTCGCGAAGCCGGCGATGATGCTGGCGACATCGTCCGTCGCCAGCGGAGCGGTGAAGACGATGCCGCCATCCCGCGGCAGCACCTGGGTCCTGCCGCCGGCGCCGCTGCCGAGGGCGAGCAGCCCGTCGGCCCGCCGCCGCGCCACGCTGGTCAGGATCTGCCCGCGCGCGACGCCGAGAAGCGGCACCCCGCTGGCGATCTGCCGGCGCGGCAAGGATCCGGTGAAGCGCCCCTTCTCGCTGGGCAGAGGGGAGAACAGCTTCTCGATCAACATGGTAGCGCCGGTGTCGCTATCGGCCAGGATGACGGCGGCGCGGATATCCGTCCCCTCCTGCCGCAGCCGCGCGCCCAGCGAGATCAGGCGTGACCGCGTCATCGGCGTTTCGAAGGGTTCGCCGAGCCCGAGCGCCGCCGTGGCATCCGCCGCCCGGGTCCGGGCGAAGAGCTCCGCCGCGAGGCCAAGCGTCACGCGCTCATCGTAGCGCGCGCTGCGTGCCGCATAGGCCGCGATCTGCTCCTCCAACGCATCGAGCGCCAGAAGCGCCTGCACGGCGCCCAGCGCCTCGGCGCGGCCACGGGCCGTGGCCAGGGTGCGGCTATGCCCGGAAGGCCCGGCCGTGACGCCGGCATCGAGCAGATGCGCGATCAGCGCGTCGCAGGCGCGCCCCAGCGCCGCGATATCGGCCGGGGCTTCGGCGGCGGCCGCGGCGGCTTCGCCCGCCACCGTATTCTCCGCGCCATCGGCCGCCCGGAAGGCACGGATGGCAAGTGCCACATGCGCGCAGCCCTGCGTCCGGACGCAGTCGCAGCGGGCATAGGCCAGGTCGTGCGGCACCAGGAAGCGGACGCTGGCCATCGGCAGGCGCGCGCCCGGCGGATGGTGATGGTCCAGCCGTACCGGATGGCGCGCGGACAGCAGCCGGCGCAGTTCCGTCCTCGCATCGGGCGGCAGCGACGCCTCGAAGGCATCGAGGTCGAGCGAGGCCGGGGACCAGTTCTCCACGAGGGCAGGGGCGTTCCCTGGCGCGCCCGTGGCGGCGGCGCGATAGGCCAGGGCCAGCATGACGCGATGACGGCAGATGCCGGAGGAGGGGCAGGTGCAGCTCGCATCGGCGATCCCGCGCCCGGTCGGGAGGCGCGTCAGGGTCCCGTCGGTGAACCGCGCCTCGATGGTGCCATCCGCCAGCGCCGTGACCTCGGGCCCGGCGCCGGCGGCCAGTTCGCGCTGCGCGCGCCGCACCAGGCCGGCATTGGCGAGCTGGACCAGCCCATCATCGGTGAGGGCGAGGAGATCGGCCCTGGCCATGCTCGTCTATCGCCCGATCTTCTCGGCCAGCCAGCCGGCCAGTTCGCCCGGCGTCATGGCGCCGATCTCGGCGCCGGCCGCGGCCAGCCGCCCGGCCATGCCGCGGTCATAGACCGGCTCGGCGGCGTGATCGAGCGCCGCGAGGCCGAGCACGCGCGTGCGCTGGGCGGTCAGCCCGGCCACCCGCTGCACCAGCAGCGCCTGGCTCGCGCCTTCGAAGAAGTCGGAGATGATGACGACAATGGCCCTCTCCGGCTGCTCGATCAGGCTGGCGGCATAGGCGACCGCGCCCTGGATGTCGGTGCCGCCGCCGAGTTGCACCTTCATCAGCAGCTCGCAGGGATCGTCCACGTCGCTGGTGAGATCGACGACGTTGGTATCGAAGGCGACCAGATGGGCGCGCACGCCCGGAATGCCCCAGAGGCAGGCGGCGGTCACCGCCGAATGGATGACCGAATCCAGCATGGACCCGCTCTGGTCGACCAGCAGGATGATCTGCCAGGTCTTCATGTGGCGCCGGTTGCGGGCGAAGAAATGCAGCCGTTCAACCGTCAGCCGGCGCTGGTCGGGGTCGTAGTGCTTCAGGTTGTCCTTCAGCACCCGGCGGAAATCCAGGTCGCTCGCGATCCGGAAGCGGCTGTGCCGCCTGCGATCCACCACGCCGGAAAAAGCGATCGCCATCTCCCGCGCAAGCTTCTCCATCAGCTGGCGCACCACCTGCTGCACGAGCTGGCGCGCCATGACGAGGATCTCCGGCCGCATGAAGTGCTTGGTGCGGAGCACGGCCTTGAGCAGCGTCGCGTTCGGCTCGGCGCGCGCCAGCACCTCCGGATTGGTCACCACGTCGTCGATCGCGTAGCGCTCGATGGCGTCCCGTTCCAGCCGTTCGATGGTCTCCTTCGGGAACAGGCGGTGGATGTCGTTGATCCATTGCGGCGTGGTCAGGGCGGAGCCGCCGCGCCCGCCCTGGCGGCCGATATTGCGCGCGCCATCCTCGTCCTCGCGCCCATAGAGCCAGTCGAGCGCCGCATCCATGGCGAGCGCATCCCCCGAAAGCCCGCCGCCCGCCGCGCGGCAGACGCCTTCGGCGGCATCCCCGAGGACCAGGCGCCAGCGCGCCAGCTCATCAAGGCTGGCCGCCGCCGTCATGGGACGCCCGTCTCGGCGAGCAGGGCGAGGCCGCGCAGCATCTCGCTGGCGGTGACGGGGTCGAGTTCCCCGAAATGGCGCTCATTGCCGGTCGGGCGGTGATAGGGGCCTTCGAGGGAGATCTTGCCCAGCGTCTGCACCTTGTCCTCGAATTCGGCGCCGCCCACGACCAGCCCGTCCGAGAAGGAGATGATGGCGGTGCGGGCCGATCCGTCCAGCAGCCGCACCGGCCGCTCCAGCCACCAGATGCCGCCGCCATCCTGTGGCGCGCCGAGCGTCCAGCCCCGCGCGGCCATGCCGCGGACCCGGGGGGATTCCACCTTGATGCCTTCGAAGCGGCCGATCTCGGAGGCAGCTTTCTCCGCCGGCGTCAGCTCATGGATGTCGCGGCCGAGCTGCGGGAAGGGCTGGGAGATCTCATAGTCGCCGAACAGCGCGCCCCAGGCATCCAGACCGCCCGGCGGCAGATGCAGCGGGTGCACGAGGCCGATGCGCCCGGCGGCGGTTTCGGAGACATCGAGCGCGATCGCCTGATCCTCCGCGTCGGTGACGGAGAGATCCTCGGCGACGCGGAAGATCGTCGAAGGCGCCGTGCGCGGGTCGGTATCGCCATAGACGCCCCAGACCAGCCGTTGCGCCAGATGCCGGATCAGCGGATGGCTGGCGAAGAAGGCCCAGAACACCGGCGGCGCCACCCGCCGGGAGGTGGAGAGCATGGTTTCCAGCCGCGCGATCTGCAGGCTGGCGACCGATCGGGCATCCTTCTTCAGGGCCGCCCAGATCCTGACGGCATCCGCCGAAAGTTCCGCGTCGTCCGACTTGTTCGGCTTGGGCAGGTCCTTCAGCCGCTGTCCGGTCGCGTCCTTGACCCAGGGCTTCAGGAACTCGTCGAAGCCGGCACGGAAGCGGCGGGCGCCGAAGTCGATGTCGAGGCCCCCGCGATCATCGAGGTCGAGGTCTGGCGCCAGGCGGTCCGCCAGCTCCTCCGCCGTCAGGTCCCGCGCTTCGGCGAGGGCCGCGATCTTCTCCCGCGCGCGTTCCTGCAGCCCCTTGAACTTCAGCTTCTCGGCGATGCCGTTCAGGTGCATCAGCGCGACATCCGTGCCGATATCGGCGAGCACGTCGAGCCCGGTCACGGCGCGCGCATGCGCGGCTTCCCCCGGCCATTTGCGGATCAGCCGCGTGAGCTGGCGCGCGCATTCATCATCGCCGAGCCAGCCCAGCGCCCGCATCGCCCAGCCATCCCTGGCCGGTGCGCCTTCCGCGAGCCAGGCAGAGAACAGGTCCCAGGCGAAGGCGGCCAGGCTGTCGCGCGTGCAGGCCTCCCGCACCACCGCGATGCCGGCATAGATCGCTTCGGGTGTGCTGAAGGAAAGCATCTCGGCGATCGCGGCGACCGCGTCGTCCGGCAAAGCGCCGCCGGCCTTGAGCTGCGGCCGGGCAAGGGCGGCGGGCGTGAACCAGGCCGGCAGCTTGGCGAGCCGCGCGGGGAAGCGGGCCAGCGGATCGCGGTTGAGCACCTCCGCCAGCGCCTGCGGCACCTGCGCGTCCTGCCCGGCATAGTCCGCGGCAAGGCCTTCGATTGCGGCGCGCGCACCCTCGCGGCCGGCCGCCAGCCAGCGGAGCGCATTCTCGGCGGCGTCGCGCGCCGGCCCTTTCGCGCCCAGGGCGTCCGGCAGCAGCCGCGTGATCGCCGTCGACGGGTAGCGGCGCAGCCACGCCATCGCCGGCAGGCGCGCCTTCTTGAGCTTGTGCAGGGCGCGGGCGGCATGCGGCGCGATCTCATCCGCATCCACGTCCTGCACGCCTTCCAGCACGGTCACGGGATCGGCTTCGAGCTGCTTCAGCAGCCCGGGCAGGGCGCGTTCGCCGAAACGGGCCAGCACGGCGGAGAAGGCGATTTTCCAATGATAATCGCCGGTCATCGCACCGCCGCATTCCCAGAGCGTCAGGGCCAGCGCTTCCGGCTGGCGTTCGATGCCGGCGAACAGGCCGGCCCAGCCGCCGGAGCGCACGGCATAGGGGCGGGCGCGGTAGATCTCCTTCACCCGCTCCGCCAGGAACGAAAGCGCATAGTCGTCGCCATCTTCTGGCTTGGGCAGGACCATGGCCGTGGGCGGGATCGTGTCCCAGGCCTGCCGCGGCTGGCCCTCGATCTCCGCGATGACGGCCGGCAGGTCCTTGATCGCGGCCAGGACGCGTCCCCTGGAGGTGCGCCAGCGATCCTCCGCTGGCGCCGCGCCTGCCGGCAGGTAGCGGAAGGGCGTCGGCATCGGCGTCAAGGTCAGCACCAGGTCGGCGCTTTTCCTGGCCGCTTTCCGCCAGGGTGGGTCGCGCAGTACGGATGGCAGGCTGTCGGCGGGCGCCATCGCCACCGCGCGCGACGCCAGCAGCCGGTCCAGCTGCGAGAGAGCCTTGGCGTCGCCCGCGGCCCATTGCCGCAAGGTCCCGGGCGGATGGCGGTTCAGCGCTTCCATGACGCGGGCCTTGATCGCTGGCTCGCTGCGGCCGGCGGCGAGCACCGCGAGGCATTGGCGGAAGGTCAGGGCCGGGTCGGCCTCCGCCGCGTCATCAAGCGCGGCGCGGATCCATTTCTCATGCAGATGCGGCAGCAACAAGGTGAGCGCGCCATCCGCGCCGGTTGCCAGCATGATGCGGGCGAGCGCGGTCCGCTGCGCCTCGTGACCGTAGTGGAGCAGCCAGTCGAGGCCGGGCAGGGGGGATTCGCCGTGGTGCCGCGCGGTGGCGACGACGCTGGCCGCGATCACCTCCGGCTCGAGGCGCATATAGGTGAAGTAGAGGAAATAGGATCGCTTGCCGCGCCAACGCGCGGCGGCGGAAGGCGCGGCATCGGCGATGAGCGGTACCATCGTGATCATGGCGCCGACATCCTGGCCCGCCGTCTCGGCCGCCTGCAGCACGGCAAGGGGCTGCAGGTCATGCGGCAGGGGCCGGTCATCGGCCAGGATGAAGGCGAAGGTGGCGCGCGTCCCCCAGCCGGCCGTCGCATCGGCGGCCTGCAGCAGCCGGGCGAGGATGGCCTCGTACTCGGCCTCCGGCGCCTGCACCAGGGCATGGCGCAGGGCGAGGTCGAGCGAGGAACTCCAGGCGGAGCCCTCATAGCCCGTCGTGCCGCCTTGGCGCGGCTTGCCCGCGCGGCGCAGCGCCACATCGGCGATCGTGTCACCGCCGGCGCTGGCCAGCAGCCAGTGCAGAAAGGGGATCAGGCAATGCAGATCCGCGACGCGCTTGCCGCCCGCGAAGCTCTCATGGTCGATGACGAGCCGCTCGGTCCCCGCCAGGATCGCTTCGATCCATTCATCGGCCGCCTTGGCGGAAAGCGGCGCCGGGGCAGCCGCCCCGATGCGGGCCTCCAGCCAGGTGGCCCTGAAGCCGTTCACCTCGGCGACCCGGGGCAGCACCAGGCGAATGGCGCTGCAGAAGCTCTCCCAGGCCGCGGCGGGATCCAGCATGTCCTGCGGCCGTGACCGGGTCGGCAGCGCGTGCCGCAACAGCGTCTCCAGCGCATCCGAAGCCGCTGCCGGCGGCGTCGGATGCACAGGCTCCGCCGGCTGGGGCGGCGGCGGTTCGGCCGTCGGCCCCGGCTCCGGTTCCGGTTCCGGTGCGACGGATGGCGTGGGTGCCGGCGGCCGGGAGACGGTGCCGGTCAGCGCATAACCCTTGCCGGTCTTCTCCTTGACCAGCTTGTCCTTCTCGCCGATGGCCGCGGCGACGCTCTGGAACACCTTGTCCTTGGTCTGCCCCTGGGTGCCGATCCGCCCGTAGCGCACGGTCAGCGTCGTGCCTTCGACCGCGACTTCCCAGAACTTCGACGACTTGCCCTCGATAAGCTCATAGCGGTCCATGCGACTCTCCCAGCGGCTTCGTCATACCGTCAGCCCGGCGCGCGCCAGCCGCTCCGCGACGGTGGCTTCCAGGGCGATCGCCGCGGCCTGGTCGATGACCGGCGCGCGCTGGCGCATCCATGCCAGCGCCTCGATCTCGGCCTGCGCCTCGCCCCGGCCATGGCTGCGCAGGATCGCCCGCGCCAGCCTTTCGCGCTCCCGCGGCGGGAACCAGGCGAAGGCCTGCCGCATCGCCGGCAGGGCGCGCAGGAACTCCGCATCCGCCCAATCCGCCACCAGCCGCCGCACCGCCTCGATCATCGGGACATCCGCGGCGATCTCCTCGCGGGCGAGGGCGAACAGGCC
Organism: Roseomonas sp.; assembly: GCA_036499545.1. Lineage (GTDB taxonomy): Bacteria > Pseudomonadota > Alphaproteobacteria > Acetobacterales > Acetobacteraceae > Plastoroseomonas. The sequence continues at coordinate 15,233 of DASYDR010000237.1, forward strand.
GGACAGGAAATCGCCGAGCTGCTCGGGCCGGCCGACGCGGCGGAGGCGCTCCGTCGCGCTCGACAGCCGGTCCGCCCCACAGGCGATCAGCGCGCCGAGCGCTGCCCCGGCCAGCGCCGGCGGCATCTCCGGATCGGTGCCGCAGCGGTCGAGCGCCGCGAGCATCGAATCGCGCTCGATCGCCAGATCGGGGCAGTCGCGCAGCATGTCGCGGCAGGCGAGCAGCGCGTCGATCGCCGCGAGCCCTTCCGCCTCATTGCGGATCGCCTCGATCAACCACAGCACGCGCGCGAAGATGCCTTCGCAGAGGCTGCCGAGGCCTTGCCGGGCGGCGGGGCCGAAGACATCGCCGAAGCGATGCAGCCGCACCACGCCGAGCCCGGCCGCGCCGATGGCGGCGATGTCACGCGTGCCGGCGATGCCGTGGCGGAGCTGCCCGGTGAGGTCGCCTTCGATCCCGAGCAGACCGGCGAACAGCGCATCGGAAAGGCAGCCGGACAGGATCACCAGGTCGTCGCCGGCATTGCCGGCGCGGTCGGCCAGCAGCGCCGCGGCCGCCATGGGCAGCGTGCCGCCCCAGCGCGAGGCTTCGATCAGCACGCCTTCGGCGTCGCGATGGGCGATGAAGCGGAAGGCTTCCACCGGCGCCCGCGACTCCGCGGCAGGCGGGCCTTCCAGCCGTTCGAGCCCGGGCAGATGCAGCAGGCGCAGCGCGTGCAGCAGATGGGCGCGCCCGCGCGCCTCCGGCTCCTCCCAATCCAGATCGATCCGGCGCCAGGCGCGGCCAGGCTCGAGGCCGGCTGCCGCCAGCCGCGCCGCGACATCCGCGAGCAGCGGCGGCTGGCGTGTCCCCGGTGCCAGGCGGCCGCGCCCGGTGCCGGTCAAGGCGCGGAGCATCGCGACCAGGGCGGGATGGGTCCCGGCCCGGATGGTGCCGGCCTCGGTCCAGGCGGCCGGCGCGTCGAGGCCATCCTTGATCAGCGTGGCGAGCCCGGCATCGAGCAGGTCGGCGCGCAGGATGGCACGATGCCCGCGCGCCTGGGCGAGGGCCTGCGCATGCACTTGCCAGGCGATACGGTCGGCCGTGGAGACCACCTGCCCGGCCGCGCGCAGGGTGGCGGTGATGGCATCGGCGGCCCAGTCGGCGGCCACGGCCAGGCCATGCCCGCTGACCTGATCGTAATAGCCGGGTGAGGGCATGCCGGCGGCGTAGCCGGTGAAGCGGTCGAGCCGGTCATAGTCATAGGGCACGAGATAGCTGCCGGCCCGCTCCCCCTCGGCGAGCGGCGGCAGGTGTGGCGGCTCCCCATCCGCCGCCTCGGTCAGGCGGCGGATCGCCGCCGCATGCCAGCCGCCGCAGACCAGCACGACATCGGCGCCGCCCGCCGCGCGCAGCGCCCAGGCCGCATGCGCCGCCATGAAGCGTTCGCGGCCCAACTCCAGCGGATCCTCGGCGCCATCCGGGCGCAGCAGGTCGAAGTAGCGATCGAGGCGGGGGCCGAGCTCCTCCGGCGCCGCCTGTTCGGCGATGGCATCCCACAGGGCGTCCCGGCCGTCTTCCCCGAATGCCTTGCCCAGCGCCTGCATGGCCGCCGCGACGCGCAGCGTATGCGGGTCGGCATAGCGATTGGCGCGGTCGCCGAAATCCGGATGCCAGGCGGGAAGATCGCAGAACAGCGGCGCGGCGCCGACCTCCCAGGCCGCCTGCAAGGCTTCCCATTCCGGGGAGTAGCGGCAGAAGGGGGAATAGGAGGCGCGGGTGCCGCCCGGCCCGGCGTGGAAGCTGAAGATCGCGACCGGCAGCTGGTGCGGCAGGCGGATATCGCCGAGATGCGGATTGAAGTCCGCTGGCCCCTCGATCAGGACGAAGGCGGGCCTGAGGCGCAGGATCGCCGCGCGCACCATCCGCGCACAGGCGGGCGAATGATGGCGCACGCCAAGAACCGTCAGCCGGTCGCCGTCCTGCCGCACGTCGGGCCTGTTCAGGGCGTCAGCAGGTGCCGGGCGGCATGCAGGGCCTTCCACGCCGCGCCTGGTCGCTTCGACGCCTTCTGCTCCAGATAGCGCCGGAGCTTGACGAGATCGTCCGCACTGTCCTTCGCGGCGGTGCCGGCGAGGCATTCGACGATGTCTTCCGGGCGCCCGGCATCGCCGCGCAGGAAGTGGCCCCGCACGCCGACCGCATGGGCGACGCTGACCGCCTCCGCCGTGCTCATCACCGAGGTCAGGCGTTCCATGCCGCCGCCCTCGCTCGACAGCCCTTCGCGCAGTTCGCGGAAGCAGGTCACCAGGACCTCGAGCACGTCGTCATCCGGTACGCCCGGCACGCCGGAGCGGGCCAGGAGCTTGGCCGCCTCGCGCTTGACCAGCGCCAGCTCCTCCGCGGCATCGCGGATCGGGAAGACGGTCTCGAAGTTGAAGCGCCGCTTCAGCGCCGCCGACATGTCGTTGACGCCGCGGTCGCGCGTATTGGCGGTGGCGATGATGTTGAAGCCCTCCCTGGCGAAGACCATGCCGTCTTCCCCCGCCAGTTCCGGCACCGCCATCACCCGGTCGGACAGCACGGAGAGCAGGCTGTCCTGCACTTCGAGCGGGCAGCGCGTGATTTCCTCGAAGCGCACGATCTTCCCGCGCGCCATGCCCTGGTGCAGCGGCGCGGGCACCAGGGCGCGGCGGGTCGGGCCCTCGCTGACCAGCAGCGCGTAGTTCCAGCCATACTTGATCTGGTCCTCGGTCAGCGAGGCGCCGCCCTGGATCGTGAGGGTGGAATCGCCGCTGATCGCCGCGGCCAGCAGCTCCGACAGGAAGCTCTTGGCCGTACCCGGCTCCCCGATGAGGAGGAGGGCGCGCGAGGTCGCGAGCGTCACCATCGCGCGTTCCACCAGGGACGGTGCGCAGACGAGCTTGGCCGCGCCGCCGTGGCCGCCCAGGATGAAGGACTTCACGCCCTGCAGCGACAGGCTCCAGCCGGGGGGGCGCGGCCCGGTATCGGCGCGGCGCAGCGCGGCGAGTTCCGCCGCATGCGCGATCTCGGCAGGAGGGCGCTGGATGGCGGCGGTGGCAGCGTCCTGCATGTCGGCGGGGCGATCCTGTTCTTCCGATCGGACCAGGATAGCGCCGACCTGTTGCAGCTTGGAGGCAGGCCCGATCAGAATGTCACGAGGTCGATCCCCGTGACGCGGCCCGCCCCCGGCGATCCGGTCTGTTCTAGCGCGCCGCCGCCGCCCGCTCCGCATGCTTGCCCATGCTGGCATAGGGCGCATAGGGCGGGTGCTCGCCGATCGACACCATGTCCACCTCCACCAGCGACGGGCCGGGCTCCGACAGGGCGCGGGCCACGGTGGCGCCGAAATCCTCCGGCGCCGCGACGCGATAGGCGCGGATGCCGGCGAGTTCCGCCAGCTTCTTGTGGTCCGGCCCCAGCAGGTCATGCGCGAAGCGGCGCCCATCCGCGACCGCATCCTGGATGTGCCGGATCACGCCATAGCCGCGGTCGTTCATCACCACGATGCAGAGGTCCGGCTGTTCCTGCGCCGCGGTCCAGAGCTCGGTCTGGTTCAGCGCGAAGCCGCCATCGCCCACCATCGTGACCGTCTTCCGCCCGGGTGCCGCGATCGCGGCGCCGATGCCCAGCGGCAGGCCCGGCCCGATCGCGGCCCCCACCGGATGCACCGCGTCATGCGGGCCATAGACCGGCATGATGCGGTTGCCCCAGGTGGAGTTGCTGATGGTGATGTCGCGCACCCAAACCCCGTCGCGCGGCAGCGCCGCCCGCATCTGGTCGGCGAAATCGGCATAGGGGCCGAGCGTGGTCCGGTATTCGGCATTGGCGCGCGCCTTGGTCTGCGCGAAATCCGCGGCGAAGCCCGGATCCACGGCGATGCGCCCGGCCAGCCGTTGCACCAGGCCTTCCGCCACCAGCCCCGCATCGCCATGCAGGAACAGCGCGGTCGGGTAGCTGCGGCCTTCGGCCGCGGCATCGACATCCGCCTGCACCAGGGTCGCGGGCAGCTTCAGGGTGAAATCGCCGGTCTCATGCCCGCGCAGGCGGGAGCCCAGCACCAGCATGGCATCGACGCTGCCGTAGAAATCCTGGATGCGCGGGCTGCCATTGCCGTGCAACGCGCCGAAGCTCATCGGATGGTCCTCGGGGATGATGCCGCGGCCGTTCCAGCTGCTGACCACGCCGAAGCCGAGATCCATCAGCTTGCGGATGGCGGGCCCCGCCGCCTTGGCGCCATTGCCGAGCCAGAGCATCGGCCGCTTCGCGCCGGCGAAGATCGCGGCCGCTTCGTCGAGCGCGGCGTCGGAGGGCGGCAGCGGCGGCGGCACCGGCAGCACCAGGTGATCGAGCGCGGCGGGGCGCGGGATCGGCATGCGCTGGATATCGATCGGCACTTCGACGCTGACCGGGCCCATCGGTGGCGTCAGCGCTTCGGTCGCCGCGCGCACCAGCACGCCAAGGGCCTCGGCCGCGTTGCGGACGCGGTAGCCATTCTTGCCAGCCGCCGCCAGCATCGCGGTCTGGCCGGGCACGTCATGCACGGTGCCGGTGTCGCGATCGATGAACCTGGTCGCGGTCTGGCCGGTGATGTGCAGCACGGGGCTGCCGGCGAACCGCGCTTCGACCAGGCCCGGCACCGCATTCGCGGCCCCCGGCCCGGTGGAGCTGAACAGCACGCCGAGCCCGCCTGAAACCCGCGCATAGGCATCCGCCATATGCGCCCCGCCCATCTCGCCGCGCGCCATCACGAAGCGGATCGCGTTGCGCCGGGCGATCGCGTCCAGCATCGGGATATTGTGCACGGAGACGATGCCGAAGGCGGTGGTGACGCCGATGCGGGTCAGGAATTCGGCGACCATGTCGCCGACGGTATAGGGGGGCATGCTGTTTCCTCCGTGCTTCCCGCCATCCTGGCACGAAAGGCAGCAGCGTCCAGCCCAGGCTTCAGGCCGGCTCGGGGAGCCGCGCCAGGCGCCGGACGGGGGAGGCGAACAGGATCAGGAACTGGACGGCGAAAGCGGCCGTCGAGGCCCAGAGGCAGGCCTCGACACCAAGGCCGGCCGCCAGGGTGGCGCCGATCGCGGCGCCGATAGGCCGCGCGCCGAAGGTGGCGGTGACGATGACGGCCGAGACGCGCCCGAGCAGCGGGCCCGGCGTGATGGACTGGCGCAGCGTCGTCGTCGCGATGGTCCATAGCGTCGGGCCGGCCCCGAACAGGAAGAAGCTGCAGGCGGCGAGCCAGCCCGACGGCCAGGACCAGCTCAGGAGCATGAGGACGGAGGCGGCCAGGGCGCTGGCGGGACCCGACGCGACGACGGCCCCGAAGGAAACATGTCGGGACAAGCCCGGCGCCAGGGCGGCCGCCGTGATCATGCCCGCGCCATAGGTGCCGAGCGTCATGCCGACCTCGCCGGCCGTGAGCCCAAGGTGCTGCACGGCGTAGGCGACATAGATCGCCTGCAGGATGAACCATGCCGTGTTGAAGAAGATCGCGGTGACGAGGATCGGCCGCAGCAGGGGATGGCCGATCGCGTAAGACGCGCCTTCTTTCAGTTCCTGCATGATGTGCCGATGCGCCCTGGTGGCGACGGGCGATGGCGGCAGCCCGGCCAGCAGCCTGACCGCGATGAGGGAGAGCAGCGTCGCGCCGGCATAGGCGATCGGGGCGCCGATCAGGCCGACCAGGGCGCCGCCAAGCGCCGGACCGGCGGCGAAGGCGGCGCTGCGGCCGAGTTCCAGCCATCGGTTGGCATGGGCCAGCACATCGCGCGCGACAAGGGTCGGCACCAGCGCGGGGGCCGTGACGGTATAGACGACCGTGCCGACCGTGCCGATGAAGCCGAGCGCGGCGAGCGCCGGCAGGCTCATGCCGCCGAACAGCAGCAGGGCCAGGATCGCGCACAGGGCCAGGGTACGCAGCGCTTCGGCGCCGGCCATCAGCCTGTGCCGCGACACCCGGTCCGCCAGTACCCCCGCCGGCAGCGACAGCAGCAGGAATGGCAGCGTCTGCGCGGTCTGGAGATAGCCGGTCGCCGCGGCGCCCATGCCCAGGACCAGGACCGCGACCAGTGGTGCCGCCGCCAGGGCGATCTGTTCGGAGACCTGGGCGGCCAGGTTGGAGAAGGACAGCCGGATGAAGCTGGCGGGCAGGGCAGGCGCGGGGCGCGGTGGCATGGATGGGGTCCGGGATGCGAAGCCCGACCCTTAGGCAGCGCGGCCAGGCGGGGCCTGCCGTTTCTTGCTGTGCAATGATATTCGCCGGCCGGGATCGGCCGCCGCTACTGGCGCGGGCGCATCGCGCGGATCGCGGCGTCGATCGTCGCCGGATCCGGATCCGGCCAGCGCGCCGGCACCTCCAGCGCCTCCGCCAGTCGCGCCTTGTAGGCGGCGCGCGGGATCTCATGGGCACCGAACTGCGCCAGGTGTGTGGTCAGGAACTGCGTGTCGAGCAGGGTGAAGCCGCCGATCGCCAGCCGTGCCACCAGATGCACCAGCGCGACCTTGGACGCGTCGCGCGCGCGGCTGAACATGCTTTCGCCGAAGAAGGCGCCGCCGAGCGCCACACCATAGAGACCGCCGACCAGCAGCGGGCCCTCCCAGCATTCGATCGAATGCGCGATGCCCTGCCGGTGCAGGGTGCCGAACAGATGCGCGATCTCCGGATTGATCCAGGTGTCGCCGCGGCCCGGCGCCGGTTCGGCGCAGCCGGCCAGCGCGGCGGCGAAATCGGCGTCGGCGGTGACGCGGAAGCGGTCGGACAGCGCGGTGCGGGCCAGGCGCTTCGACAGATGGAAGCCGGCGATCGGCAGGATGCCGCGCAACTCCGGGTCCAGCCAATAGAGACGGTCAGCGTCCCGGCTCTCGGCCATGGGGAACAGACCCGCGCGATAGGCACGGATCACGAGTTCCGGGGAGATGTCAGCCTGGCGCCGGCTCATGGCGCGGATCATGCCAGACTTTGCGTCGTCGGGGGGCACCAGGACGGAAGGGCTGCCCGCGGCTGCCTATTCCTCATCCGTGGCGGGAGCGACCGGCAGGATGGCGGTTTCCTTCTCGGTCGCGATGGCAAGCAGCGACTCGATGCGTTCGACCGCCGGCTGGCCGCGCAACTCCTCCTCGATGAACGTCTCGAAGGCGCGCAGATCGGCGACGCGGAGCTTCAGCAGGAAGGTCCAGCCGCCGGTGATCCGGTGGCATTCCAGCACATGCTCGTGCCGCGACATGGCACGGCGGAAGGCAGCATCGTCCCGGCCGGGGCGCAAATTCACGAAGACGAAGCCGAGCAGCGGGCAGCCGACATGGGCGGGATCGAGATCGGCGCGCCAGCCGCGCACCACGCCCCGCTCCTCCAGCCGCTTCACCCGCTCGGCGGTGGCCGAGACGGAAAGGCCGGATACCTTCGCGAGCTCGGCGAGGCCGGCGCTGCCATCCTGTTGCAAGGCGATGGCGATGTTCCGGTCGATCTCGTCCATGACCGGAGATTATCCGCTGTTCCCCACCTTGGAAACAAAGAAGGGGTGTGCCCGCCCGCCGCTGGTCGCGGCGGGCGGGGTTCTCGTCCTCGGGCGGGCCGTCCCTGTCGCATCACGTGCCGCGAAGCAGATCGCCAGGGGGCATGGCCCGGAGGCGTGAATCTGGTCGCCAGACATGAACGCAGACCGCGGCGCGGGCGATCCGGCGCCGGGGAAACGGCGGCGGCGGGGCCCGAACGTCTGATGACCGGAGGGCCGAACGGCCCGGCGGTCTGAATCGGACGCTCCATGGATGGCGCACACGCTCGGGGGGAGCAGGAGACGGCCCGCCCGACGGATCTCGATGAAAGGAAGGCAGGAAGCGCCCGCGGGCGCGTCCCAACTCAGATGTAGTGTTCGGCCAGCGGCTTGAAGCCGTTGAAGCTCTGCGCCGCATAGCTGGTCACATAGGCGCCGGTCGCCATCAGCTCCACGCGGTCGCCGCAGTCGAGCGCCAGCGGCAGGCGGTAGTTGCTCTTCTCATAGAGCGTGTCGGTGCTGTCGCAGGTCGGGCCGGCGATCGTCACCGGGCCTTCGCGGGTGCCGTCATGCGGCGTGCGGAAGGCGTATTTGATCGCCTCGCCCTCGGTCTCGGCCAGGCCGCCGAAGCGCCCGATGTCGAGATAGACCCAGCGCACCGGATCATCGGCGCCCTTGCGGGAGACCAGCACGACCTCGGCCGAGACCACGCCGGCATCGCCCACCATGAAACGGCCCGGCTCGACCAGCATCTCCGGCAGGTCATTGCCGAAATGCTGCACCATGGCGCCCATGATGGCGTCGCCGAATTCGCCGATCTCCGGCACCTCGGCGCGGTAGCGCACCGGGTAGCCGCCGCCGAGATTGACCATGCGCAGCTTCACGCCGGCATCGCGGAGGTCGGAGAAGACCATCGCGACCCGGGCGATCGCCGCCTGGTAGGCGCCGGTGGTGGTCTGCTGCGAGCCGACATGGAAGGAGATGCCGTAGGGGTCGAGCCCCCAGTCGCGCGCCAGGATCATCAGGTCGCGGGCCATCTCGATCTCGCAGCCGAACTTGCGGCTGAGCGGCCATTCCGCGCCCTTGTTCTCGACCAGGATGCGGCAATAGACCTTCGCACCCGGCGCGTGCTGCGCGAGCTTCTTCAGCTCCGGCTCGCTGTCGAAGGCGAACATGCGCACGCCGGCGGCATAGGCGGCCTGGATCGCGGAGACCTTCTTCACGGTATTGCCGAAGGAGATTGCGTCGGGGCGCGCGCCGGCCGCGAGGCAGGACTGCACTTCTTCCCAGGACGCGGCGTCGAAGCTGGAGCCGAGGCCGGTCAGACGCTCCAGGATCGGATGCGCCGGATTGGCCTTCACCGCGTAGTAGACGCGCGCCAGCGGCAGTACCGCCTTCAGCCGGCGATAATTGGTCTCCACACGGTCGACATCGAGCACAAGGCACGGCGTCGCCGGCGCGGACTCGCGCAGGAACGCGGCGATCTTTGGAGTCATCGCTGCACCACCCCAGATTGAGCGGGCCGCCTGTCAAGGCGACGGCCCCAGGTTAACGAAACGGTCGAACGAACCAGCGACC
>DASYDR010000238.1:0-8400 GCA_036499545.1 Roseomonas sp.
GGCGAGGAAGTCGCCGGCAAGTTGACCATCAGCGAGGTCGAGTACCGGATCCAGAACACCGCAGGGTGAAGGCCGAGTGAAGCGAGAGCGCTCCCGGTCAATATCCCGAAGTGAACTGGACGCAAGAAGCCTTCTTCCTGACGAGCCCCGAACAGGACGGCGCCAGGCGAAGCATCCCGGTTTCCGACTTCACCGATCTCACCATCCGGGCCGGACCATGCGGCGGGGGGAGAGGGGGAAGGATGGCCGTCCTAGGTGCCGGGCCCGAAGGGTCGCACCGTTTGAGAAGGATGAGTGTCATGAAGCGTATCCTGATCGCGACCCTGCTGGCCGCTTCCACCCTGAGCTTCGCCGGCGCCGCGATGGCCGCCGACAACGGCAATACCCAGAATCTGGACCGGGCCGCGGCGGCCGATACGCGCTGGGCCGGTTCGTCGGATAACTCCTTCATCAAGCAGCAGAACCTGCAATACAACCAGGACACCGGCGAATAATCCTCCGCCTGTCCTGCCCCTGACGGCGGCCGGAGATTGCCGGTGATGGGATCCCGGCCGCCGTCACCCCCCAGACTACCTCCCCCGATAGCCCATGTTCCCGCGTCGCGGCAGGCCGCCAAGGCTGCCGCCGGGAACCCGGCGCGGACCGTCCCGGTCGCGCCGGCCGATGACGCGCCGGCCGATGAAAGGACCCGTGTCATGAAGCGCATCCTGATCGCGACCCTGCTGGCCGCCTCGACCCTGAGCTTTGCCGGCGCCGCGATGGCCGCCGATAACGGCAACGCCCAGGATCTGGGCCGCGCCAGCACCCTGGCGACCCAGTTCACCGGCAACTCCAGCGGTTCCTTCGCCGCGCGGCAGGCGGCGATGTACAACCAGGACAGCGGCGAGTAATCAGCCGCCGATCCGGAAAAAGGGCGGTCCCGCGAGGGACCGCCCTTTTTCGTTTTTCAGATCCGGAAAGCCTGGCGCGCGTAAAGCTTCCAGTCCGGCCCCTGCTTGGTCCAGACCTGCAGCACGCCGATCCGCACGCTGGATGGCGTCGCGCCGCCGAGATCGGCGGCGAAGACATGCCGTGCGATCGCGTTCTGGCCGCTCACCGCGACCGTCTTGTCGCTGAGCGTGATGGTGCGGAAGCTCGAGCGGCCATCCGCGATCGAGGCCACGAATTCGGCCCGGTTCTCGAGCTTGCCGGCCGAATGGCCATAGCTCAGCGCCTCGGCGGTCAGCGCCTCCAGCTGCGCGCGGTTCGCGGCCAGCATCGCAGCACTCAGCGCATCGACCTGGCGGCCGACGGCGGCCGCCTCATCGCCCTGCGCCAGGGCATCCCCGATTCCGGCCAGCATGAGCGTCCCGGCCCCGGCCAGGGCCAGCCCGCGTCGTGTGTTGGACATTGTTTTCTCCCTCGCCACGCTTGCGGTGGCGGCTGAGCTTCAGCCGGGGGCGGGCGGCCCGCAAGGCCTCGGATTGAACTGACCCGTTCAGTCCAATGGAATGGTTACAGCCTAAGGCATGCATTATACGCATGTCCGGCCCGAGAACGGCCCGATTGTGGGTCGGTGCGGAACGGCATATTCCTGTGTTCACCGGCGGCGAACAAGTCGACGCCGAATTGACCATCAGCGAGGTCGAGTATCCGATCCAGGCAACCGAAGGCCATATGCCGAGCGAAGCGAGAGCGCTCCCGGTGCATTCCCCAAGGTCTTGCTGGATGACGACAGGTCTTCTTTCTGACGAGCCCCAATCAGGACGGCGCCAGGCGGAGATCCGGGATCCTAGACTTAACCAAACTCGCCGGCCATGGCCTGAATACACCATGGGAAGGAGAGGGGGAGAGATGGCCGTCCTGGTGCGGGGCCTCGAGGGGGCAGCACCGATGAGAAGGATGAGTGTCATGAAGCGTATCCTGATCGCGACCCTGCTGGCCGCTTCCACCCTGAGCTTCGCCGGCGCGGCGATGGCCGCCGACAACGGCAATACCCAGAACCTGGACCAAGTCACCCGGACCCAGATTTCCGGCACTTCGGCCGGATCCTTCGTCGCCCGGCAGTCGCTGCAGTACAACACCGACAACGGCCAGTAATTCCCTGACCGCCTGACGGATGGGCCCGGCTTCGGCGGGCCCGCTCAACAACGGTTCTCCCGAGGCAGGCCCTGCATGGCTGCCGGCATGGAGGACCAGGCGCGGACCATTCCGGTCGCGCCGATCGATGAAGGGATCTGTGTCATGAAGCGTATCCTGATCGCGACCCTGCTGGCCGCCTCGACCCTGAGCTTCGCCGGCGCCGCCATGGCCGCCGATAATGGCGACACCCAGAACCTCGACCGCGCCAGCACGCTGGCGTCCAACTTCGCGGGCAACTCCAGCGGCTCCTTCGCCGCGCAGCAGGCCGCGGCGTACAACCAGGACAGCGGCGAGTAATCGTCTCCCCGGTCCGGAAAAAGGCGGCCCCCCGCAAGGGGCCGCCTTTTTCTTTGGCGGCGCGATGGCACGGGCGTTCGCTTGGGCAGATGCTCAGAAGCGGGCCGCCAGGGTGAAGCGCACCGATAGCGGCTCGACCGGGTGGAAATGCCGGTCGTCCACGCCCTCCGCCGGTCCGCCGGGCAGGCGCGAGGCGTAGAAATAGTCGATCTGGCTGGCCCTGCTGTCGAACAGGTTGAAAATGTCGAGCCAGGCCTGCAGCCCGTTCTCGAAGCGGTAGCCGACCCGCGCATTGACCAGCGCCGTCGGGCGGGAGCGGACGCTGTCATCTTCCACCAGCGGCCGGGCGCCGAAATAGCACAGCCGCGCGGTGCCGAACCAGCCGGCGCCGGCATCCAGCGTCACGCCCGCGCCCAGCACCAGGTTGGGCGCACCGGGAATATGCCGCCCGGCCGGGTCGCTGTCCGTGAAGCGGGCGCGCGTCGCCGCGATGTCGAGGTCGAAGCCGAGCCAGGGCAGCGGCCGCCAGTGATTGGTCCATTCGACGCCGATGCGCCGGCTCGGCCGGCTCGGCTCCGTGGTGCCGGCATCGCCCACGAACAGGATCTCCGACCCCAGCGTCAGCACGAAGACGGACAGGCGCGATTCCACATCCGGTATCGCCCGCGTCGCGATGCCGATCTCGGCCCCCCGCGCGCGGACCAGCAGCGGCACCCGGGATTGCGGCGTCAGCCGGTCATTCGGGTCGACGCCGATCGTGGTGCCGCGCAGGTCGTTGCTGTGAAAGCCGGTGCCGGCATTGAGGAAGAATTCCGTCGACCACCAGGGGCCCAGCACCAGGCCGAATTTGGGGCTGCCGATCCAGGCGCCGCTGGCGCCGGAATTGGCCGCCACATCGCTGCCGACCGTGCCGCCGGCCCTATCCGCGCGCATCCCCGCGGTCAGCCGCATCCAGTCGAAGGGCCTGACCGTGGTATCGGTGAAGACGCCGACGCTCTGCTCCCGCACCCGGTCTTCCCGGACCGTGGACAGGATGTCGCGGCTGGTGGTGCGGAACAGCCCGACGCGAATATCGTCCATGCGCGCCTGCAGGCCGATCCGGGTTTCCGCGGCGCGGCCGAACAGCGTCCAGGGCAAGCTGTGCGAGACTTCCCCGCCATAGACCCAGCGGCGGTCGCGCTGCAGGAACTGGTCGCCATTGACCGGGTCGTCGAGGAAATAGGTGAAGTTGTTGTAGAGATCGAGGGTCGAGCGGATGGCGTAGGCACTGACCCGCGTGGTGCCGTAATCGCCGGTCGTCGCCCAGCGCGCGGAAAGGCTGAAGCGCTGGGATTGGCCGCCATCGGTCGGATCCAGCGTGCCGAAGCGGCCGATCAGCCCCTGCTCGACGGCGCCGGCCGCGACCTGGTCGGTGGCATGCCAGCGCCCGGCATAGGCCATGGCGGTGACGGCGAAGCCCTCATCCGCGCTGCCCTGGCTGTAGCGCAGCACGCCGTTGACGCGGCGCAGGCCATCCGGCCGCTGCCAGGGACCATCATAGGTCGCGAGTTCCAGCCCGCCGAGCAGGTTGCCGGCGCCGAGCGGTGCCGAGCCGGCCGCGACGCCGCGCCAATAGCCGAAGCTGCCGACCGTCGCCTGGGCGAAGGGCCGCTCCAGCCGGTCGATCAGTGCCATGCGCAGGGCGCCGGCGGTCGCGAAATCGCCGTCCTCGGCGAAGTAGGGGCCCTTGTGCACGTCGATGCCGTCCAGCAACTCCGGGATGACGAAGCTGATATCGGCATAGCCCTGGCCATGCGCGTGGCTGCGCATGTTCACCGGCATGCCGTCGACGAACAGCGCCAGGTCGGTGCCATGGTCCAGGTTGAAGCCGCGCAGGAAATACTGGTTCGCTTTGCCCTCGCCGCTGTGCTGGGTGACGATCAGGCCCGGCGCCGCTTCCAGCACTTCCCCGACGCGGGCGACCGGGCGCGCCGCGATCGCTTCCCGCGGGATCTCGATCGCGCTCGCGGCCGGGGCCGGCGGCGTTGGCGCGCCGCTGACCTCGATCGGCGGCAGGGTCAGGCTCTGCGCGGCGGCAAGGCCCGGAACGATGGTCAGGGCCAGCAGCACCGGCATCCGCATCGGGAAAAATCCTCATACCAATCTTCCGAAACATCACACCGCCATGACCCGGGCGCAATGCCATGACAGACTGGATGAGGCAGGGAGACAGGCCGTGAAGCGCATCACCATCACCATCGACGAGGATCTGCTGGAGGCCGTGGACGCGCTCGTGCTGCGCAAGGGTTATGCCGGGCGGTCGGAGGCGGTGCGCGACCTGGTGCGCGACGCCGCCCGGCGCGACACCATGGCGGAAGGCGCGCCCTGCATCGCGACCCTGAGCTACGTCTACGATCACGCGGTGCGCGGCCTGGCGCAGCGGCTGGCGCTGGCCCAGCACCAGCACCACGACCTCGGCGTCGCCAATCTGCAGGTGCATCTGGACCATGAATCGCGGCTGGAGGTCGCGGTGCTGCGTGGCCCGTCCGGCGCGGTGCGGCGCTTCGCGGATCTGGTCACCAGCCAGCGCGGCGTGCGCCACCATGCGCTGCACTCGGTGCCGGCGCGGCTGGAGGAAGCGCGGCACGACCATGGCGCCGGCGCGCATCCGCATCTGCACGTGCATGCCTGAAGGAGACAGACGCCCGATGCCGCCCGTCCTGCACTACCACCCGCTCTCCTCCTACTGCTGGAAGGTGCTGATCGCGCTCTATGAAGCCGGCACGGTGTTCGAGCCGCGGCTGGTGGACCTTGGCGACGCGGCCGAACGGGCGCGCCTGCTGGATCTCTGGCCGATCGGCAAGTTCCCGGTGCTGCAGGATACCGATCGCGACCGGTCGGTGCCGGAGAGCAGCATCATCATCGAATACCTGGACCGGCATCATCCCGGCCCGCGGCCGCTGATCCCGCATGATGCCGGGGTGGCGCTCGATGCCCGGCTCTGGGACCGCTTCCAGGACCTCTACATCCACGCGCCGCTGCAGCGGATCGTGGGCGACCGGCTGCGGCCGGCGGAGGCGCGCGATGCGACCGGCGTGGCGGAAGCGCGTGCCACGCTGCGCACCGCCTACGCGATGCTGGAACGGCGGATGCGGGACCGCGCCTGGGCGATCGGCGATGCCTTCAGCCTGGCCGATTGCGCGGCGGCGCCGGCGCTGTTCTACGCCGGCATCGTGGCGCCGTTCCCGCCGGACCACCCGCAACTCGCCGCCTATCTCGACCGGCTGGTGGCGCGGCCTTCGGTCGCCCGGGTGATCGCGGAAGCGCGGCCTTATTTCCGCTTCTTCCCGTTCGTGGCCGATATGCCGGCCCGGTTCCGGGACGGGTGAGGGGAAGGGTCAGCCGCGCTCCGCCTGGAAGCGCTGCACGAGTTCGAAGACGTGCTTGGCGTGGATCACCTCTCCATACGCACTATGCGCCAGGAACGGGCCCTGGATGGTGAAGGCACCAGGGCTGGCGGCGGTGATCTCCTCCGGTTTGCGCCAGTGAAGGCCGAGCGCCGCGCTGTGGTTCTGACCGAACTGCTCCGGCAGCCGGACACCGATCAGGCCGGCCCGGAAGAGCCGCATGCAATGAATGACGCAATTGAACCGGGTTTCCATCCCGTTGGTTCTCTCGTTCCGCACCGAGCGCAGGAGATAGGCCGGCATCTCGACGCCATCAGCGCTGCCGAGCTTGTAGGCGTAGCGGTGGTAGCGCTCCATCCAGGTGAGATGCAGCCCGGCCACGTCGATGGAGCGGGGCGTACCGAAGCGGTTGTCGTCGTCCTGCAGTGAGGGGTTGCGATTGGCCTCCATCAACGAAATCGGCTGCTCCGTCGCAGTGCCGCCTTCGTGCGGACTCGGCACCGGCGCCCGGCCGAGATACTCGCGCGTGCCGCCCTTCTTCGGTGCCCAGCTGGAATAGATTTCGGTGCCGTTCTGCATCCAGGCCCAGGCGACATGCTGGACGCCGTTCGGAAAGAGGTAGAGGCGGGCGAGGCCGTTGCGCAGCGCGCCGGTGGCAGACATGGATCGATTCCCCAGGCGAATTATTGCGTCATCCAAGGCGTGACCTGGAATGATTGCATATCAAAATAATCGTGAGGAGTCCGCATGCCTCCCCGGGCCGCTTGCGGTAGGATGGGGGTTCAGGAGAAGGGATGCCCGATGACCGTGCAACGCGCCGTCCTCGCCGGGGGCTGTTTCTGGGGCATGCAGGACCTGCTGCGCCGCTATCCGGGCGTGGTCTCGACCCGCGTCGGCTACAGCGGCGGGGAGGTGCCGAACGCCACCTACCGCAACCATGGCAACCATGCCGAGGCGATCGAGATCCTCTTCGACCCGGCGAAGATCAGCTATCGCCAGCTGCTGGAATTCTTCTTCCAGATCCACGACCCGACGACGCGCGACCGTCAGGGCAATGATCGCGGCGCCAGCTACCGCTCCGCGATCTTCTACGCCGATGCGGAGCAGGAGCGGGTGGCGCGCGATACCATCGCCGATGTCGATGCCTCCAGACTCTGGCCCGGCAAGGTGGTGACCGAACTCGCGCCGGTCGGCGATTTCTGGGAAGCCGAGCCGGAGCACCAGGATTACCTGGAGCGGATTCCGAACGGCTATACCTGCCACTTCATCCGCCCTGGCTGGGTGCTGCCGCGGCGCGCGGCACAGGGCGCGGCCTGACATCTTCGGAAAGGATGGCTGGCCCAGCCGGGCTGCGCCGATCGCCGTTGCCTGCTATGGCAGCCGCGATCATCAGAGGCGAGGCGATGCCATCCATCCTCTCCATTGCCGGCGTTGAGAAACGCTACAAATCTGGCCTGACCGCGCTCGGCGGCGTCGACCTGGAAGTCGAGCGCGGCGAGATCTTCGCCCTGCTCGGCCCGAACGGCGCCGGCAAGACGACGCTGATCAGCATCATCTGCGGCACCGTCACGATGAGCGCGGGCCGCGTCGTCATCGCCGGCCACGACATCGTGACGGATTTCCGCGCGGCGCGGGCGACCGTCGGTCTCGTGCCGCAGGAGATCGCGGTCGATATCTTCTCGACCGTCTGGAACACGGTCCGCTTCAGCCGCGGCCTGTTCGGGCGCGCGCCCGACCCCGCCTATCTCGAACAGATCCTGCGCGACCTGTCGCTGTGGGAGAAGCGGGACAGCAAGATCATCGAACTGTCGGGCGGCATGAAGCGCCGCGTGATGATCGCCAAGGCGCTGAGCCACGAGCCGGACCTGCTGTTCCTCGACGAGCCGACCGCGGGCGTGGACGTCAACCTGCGCCGCGACATGTGGGCGCTCGTCCGCCGGCTGCGCGACAAGGGCGTCACCATCGTCCTCACCACCCATTACATCGAGGAGGCGGAGGAGATGGCGGATCGCGTCGGCGTCATCGACAAGGGCCGCATCCTGCTGGTCGAGGACACCGCCGCGCTGATGGCCAAGCTCGGCAAGCGCCGGCTGACGCTGGCGCTGCAGCAGCCGATGGCGGCGATCCCGCCGGAACTCGCCGGCTGGTCGCTCGAATTGCAGGCCGAGGGCCAGAAGCTGGTCTACAGCTTCGACGCCAATGCCGAGGATACCGGCATCCCGTCCCTGCTGCGGCGGCTTGGCGAACTGGGCATCGACTTCAAGGATCTGGATACCGAGCGCAGCTCGCTCGAGGACATCTTCATCAGCCTGCTGGAGCGTGCCTGATGGCCGGGATCAATCACCACGGCATGTGGGCGCTCTATCGCACCGAGATGCAGCGCGCCTTCCGCACCGTCTGGCAGAGCATCGCCACGCCGGTGATCACGACGGCGCTGTATTTCGTCGTGTTCGGCGGCGCGATCGGGTCGCACATGCAGCAGGTCGGCGGCGTCGACTACGGGGCCTTCATCGTCCCGGGCCTGATCATGCTGACGATCCTCACGCAGAGCATCTCGAACGCCTCGATCGCGATCTACTTCCCGAAGTTCACCGGC
>DASYDR010000239.1:0-41735 GCA_036499545.1 Roseomonas sp.
CCCAGAGCGTCAGATAGCGCTCGAAACTGTTCATCGCGGGCTTCGCGGCCTCCTTGCCGGCGGCGGCCTCGCTCATCGTGGCGGCCTGGCGATCCGATGGCCTGCGGCGTCCACCACCGCTTCACCATCCTCCTTGTCGAACGCGCCTCTCTGCGCAGCCGGCAGGATGTCCAGCACCGTCTCGGACGGTCGGCACAGCTTGACCCCGAGCGGCGTGACGACGATCGGCCGGTTGATCAGGATCGGATGCGCCATCATCGCATCGAGGAGCGCGTCATCGCTCAGACCCGGATCGCCGAGGCCCAATTCGTCATAGGGGGTGCCTTTCCGGCGGAGCAGATCGCGCAGCGGTATGCCCATACGGGCGATCAGGCTCCTGAGTTCGTTCCGGCTCGGCGGTGTCTTCAGGTATTCGATGATGGCGGGCTCGTCGCCGCTGTTGCGGATCAGCGCCAGGACGTTGCGCGACGTGCCGCAAGCCGGATTGTGATAGATGGTGATGGTCATGACGCCGTCTCCGGAGTGCAGCACGCTGCCATCGGCGGCTCCGCCGTGGAGGTGCCGCGCGCGCCTTGCGACGGGGCGGGCGTGCAGCAAGCGCCGGTATCGCCTGTGGTGCGGATCGGGCCGAGATCGACGCTGTCGCCGTATGCCGTGCTCTCGCCCGTGGTCAGGAACGTCTCCCAGGAGATGCCCTGCGGGTCGGTGATCCAGGCCTTCTCCGATTGGGCGTAGCAGCAGGTGGTCGCACCTTGCTTCAGCACCGGGCGATCGGCCTGTTGCAAACGGCCGTAGACCTCGTGCAGTTCGTCCTGCGTCTCGACCTGGATGCCCAGGTGATCGAGGCCGGGCTTCGCGCCGTGGGCCGAAATGGCGAAGTTGATCCGCGGGTCATCGAGCATCCACTTCACGTAGTCGGGCTTGATGACGGCCGGCGCCGCACCGAACAGCGTGCGGTAGAATTGCGTCGAGGCGGCAAGGTCGTCGACCGAGACATGCACATGCAGGCGCTTCATTGCCGGGTGCTCCGTGATTTGGGGATGGCGACGGATGTGCCGTCGCAGGCGCCGACACCGCACGAGGCCGTGTCGCCCTGGCAGCAGTTCTCCGTCAGGTAAGCGAGCAGCGCGTTCATGATGTCGTATTCGGCCATGTAGATCAGCGAACGGCTCTCCCGCCGGAACGTCACCAGCCCTGCGTGGCGGAGCTGTGTGAGGTGGAACGAGAGTGTCGCGGATGGCAGGCCAAGCCGTTCGCCGATCGCGCCGACGGCCATGCCATCCTGCCCGGCCTGTACCAGCAAGCGGAAGATATCGAGGCGGGTTTCCTGGGCGAGCGCGCCGAGCGCGGCGATGGCTGATATCTTCTCCATATCTCCATGATTGTGGAAATGTAGGGAGGAAAGTCAAGCCCCACCGCAGGCTGCCGCGGAGGGTGGGCGGCCGCCAGGGCAGGTGTCATTCAGTATACATTCGGACATTTGGCACAGTACTGAAAAAAACGATTAACCTTCTTAAAACAAACCCCATAGACAACGATCGAAACGGTGATATCCAGGCCGGACTTCTGGAAAGCAGGGCATCGGGATGCAAGGCGCGAGCGCTGATCCGCGACCGGCGAATGGCGGCTCCCGCAAGGCCCTGATCTTCGCCTGGGGTGTCGAAGGTGTCGCGGTTGTCATGGGGCTGGTCCTGGCGGTGTTTGCCGGCATCGAAGGCAGCGACAGCGGCCCGGCCGCCATCGTCATCGCGGTACTGCCTTTCGCCGCTCTGTCGATCGTCGAATTGACGAAGATCCCGCTCATCGAGCTCGCCTTCAGGACCAGGCCGTTCATCTGGAAGCTCATGGCGGTCGTGGCCTTGGCGCTGGTGACGACCGCGACCTTCGAGAATTTCGTCTTCGGCTTCGAGCGCGGCTTCAACGAACGCATTCGCGTGGTCGAGCTTGCGGAGCAGGCGGTGCAGTCACAGCACAGCGCGCAGGACATCACCCGCACCGCCATCCCGCAGCTGACCTCCCGCCAGGATGAGATCACGGCCCGCCTCGCCGTGATCCGCGACGAAGTCGCCGGCATCCGCTCGCAGGCGCAGGAAGATATCACCGATGCCCGTGGCGCCGGGACGGCGACCGATTATCGCGCGGAGCGCGAGCGCATCGACCGCGACCTGCAGGCCAATGACCAGCGCCGCGACCAGCTGCTGGCGCAGGAGCGGCGCCGCTGCGCGCCGCAGGGCGTGCCGTGCCTGATCAATCCGATCCTGGCGACGCACCGCCGCCGCGCCGACGAGCTCAATGCGCGACTGACCGAGATCAACACGCGGCAGCGCCAGGCCGAGCAGAACCAGGACCAGACCGTCAGCACGGCCCGCGAACGACGGGATGCCGATCTGGGCGCCCGCGACCGTGAGCGCGCGACGCTGCAGAATGAACTGAACGACATCCGCGACCGGCTGGCGGCGGCGCACCGGACCAATCTGCAAGGCAGCGAGGGTGTGGCGGCCGCCATCCACCACCGCGACGAACTGATCGAGAAGTCCCAGCTGCACCGCCTGTCGATGGTGCTCTGGGGCTCCTATGACCGCGAGAACCTGGAACTGACCAAGCGTCTGTTCGTGATGTCGCTGGCCGCCATCGTGGCGCTGATCGGCTCCATCGTCGCGACCATGCACTACGCGGCGCAGAGTCCGGGCCGGCCCTACCACCCGCTGCGGAACGCGATCCGGGGCTATCTCGCCCGCCGCCGCCGCGTCCTGCCGCTGCGCGTCGACATGGCCGAGGACCGCCGCCAGCGCTTCAGGATGATGCGGGCGATGCGCGCCTACTACCTCCGCCGGCGCCGCCCGCTGACGATCACCCGCGAGATCATCCGGGAGATGCCGATCGATCGCCTGAAGATCGTCTTCGTGCCATTGGATGCGACCGAGCAGGAAGTGGAGGCGGCACGCCGCGAGGCCGCCGCCAGCATGCCGCCACCGCCGCCGGCCCCCGCGGCCACGCCGGTGGCCTCGGTCACCCCGATCACGGCCGCCAACGCGGAAGCCGCGGCGTGAGGAAGGTCGTCGTCGAGGATTGGAGCCACTTCAACCTGGCGGTCCAGCGCCGGGCGCAGATGGCGCTGGAGGCGATGCGCCCGCCGCCACCGCCGCCACAGCCCGTCCCGCTGGTGGTGCCGCCGCCGCCCGCGCCGAAGCCGGTGGCGCCACCCCCGCCGCAACCTCCCCGGAAGCAGGCAGCCCCCATCATCCATGCGCCGGCCGATCAACTGGCGCGGTCAAGGATCGACCATTTCAGCTTGGGGCTGAGGGAGGACTTCAAGGTCCGGGCCATCATCGGCGCCGTCGCGGCGGTCGGCATGATCGTGCTCTTCATCGCCGCCGCGAACAGTGGCCGCGGCAATCTGGCGCCGTCCTACCCGACGCCGCCGATGACGCCCCCGACCGTGCCGGGCGGGCAGGCCGGGGTCCGGAGGATCACCAACTACACGACGTTCAACAGGGTGGATTGGCGGGACGGCGTGGTCGTGACCGGCTGGAACTTCCGCCACAATGGCGATGCCACCCCGGTCGACGAGTACTGCTACTTCGAAGGCCGCGAGCGTGGCGGAACGCAGTACACGTTCAACATCGAGCTGCGGCCCGTGCTCGGCCGGCAGCCGATCCCGGACGGGTTGCGGGAGACCTGGTCGCAGGCCGACTGGAACGAGGCGGCGGGCCACTGCCAGTGGCATCCGAGCAGCCGGCCGGTCGCGACGGCGTCCCCCTATCCGCCCGCCCGGCCAGCCGACCCCGCGGGAGCGCCGCAGCGGACGGCCCCGGCCGCGGCCGCGGGATGGCCGCACCCGCCCGCGCTGCTTTCCCCGGCGCCCGCGCCGCGTCCGGTACCCGCGACCGCACCGGCCGTGAGGCCGGCACCCGCACCGGTGGAGGCGCCCTTCCAGGCACCCGTCGCGCCGCCGGCCGCCGCGCCGGCACCGGAGAATGTCGAACGGGCGGACCCCTTGCGCCAGGATGACTCCAACTGGTCGACGCCTCAGCGCGAGCGTGTCGATCCGTCCTCGCCACCGGTCCGGGCCACCAGCGCGCCGCCGCCGATTCCATCGACGCCGCAGGGATTGCCGCCGGGGGTGTCGCGGCCATTGCCGGCGACGCCGCCACCGCAGCCGGCGCCCGCCCGCACGCTGCGTGACTTCGGGATCAGCGGGTGATCGGGCCGCGCATCCCCTTTGCGAGATCTCCCATGTGCCGCACGCCGCGTCTTCTGCCTGTTCTCGGGGTTGTCTGCGGGCTGGTGCAACCCGTGCAGGCCATGGAGTTCTCCGCCCTCGACATCTCCGACAACGGGGTGGTGCTCGGCGCCACCGGAGCGATCCGGGCCGGTGACGACCAGCGGCTGCACGAACTGGTCGGCCGGCTGCCGGCGGGAAGCCGGCTGACCGGGCTGTTCCTGAATTCGCAGGGCGGCAGCGTGGTGGAGGCAGCCCGCATCGCCCAGACCGTCCGCAACTCGAACCTGCCGACCGCCGTCGGGGATATCGGGGTCTGTGCCTCGGCCTGCTTCCTCATCTTCGCGGCCGGGCCGCAGCGCATGGTCGTCGATGGCGCCCGCATCGGGGTCCACAGCGCCTCGGAATTGGGGGCCGACAGCATGGCCGCGCAGGCAGTCACCACCGCCATGGCGCGTGAGGCGTCCGCCTACGGGGTGCCGGCGACGATCATCGGCCGCATGGTCACGGCGCGGCCGAGCGAGATGGCGTGGCTGACCAATGACGAGCTCCGGCAGATGAATGTCCGGATCGTCGCCCATGGCCGGAATGTTCCGGCCTATGCGCCGGGTTCCGCGCTGACGCCGGGCGGCACGCCCCGGCCCGCCGCCCCGGTGGCCGGGCCGGGCATGCCCGCGATCCCGCCCGCGCAGGCCGCCACGGCCAGGCCACCGGTCGATCTGGGCCGGCTGGCCACCGAAGGCGCGCCCTCGGCGCCGCCATCGCCGACCTATGAAGCCGGCCGGCGGGATCGCGGGCAGTGGGAGACGTGGTTCGGCGCTCTCAGCGGCGATTACCGCGAAGGTGCCTTCTGGTGGTCGGGCGTGCGCAGCCACGCCCAGCGCGACCGGATCACCTGCGGCAGCGATCCCAAGGCGACGCCGGGCTTTTTGCAGGGCTGCAACGCGGCGGCCCAGATGCTGGCGCCCATGGACCGTCGCCGGACCAGCGAGCCCGAGTACCGGCAGGGCTGGAACAGCTATTGATAAGGCTGGCCCCCGGCGGTGGCGGCCGATGGCCCTGGCCGTTGAGGAGGAGCCATGATGAAGAGGCGCCTGGTGGTGCGGCGCCTGGCGTGCGGGCGATCACCCCGGCGACCCGGTGGCGGCTCGAGGAGCCGGGCCATGAGATGGGGGAGCCGGAGGAGGCGACACTGGCCGGGCTTCGCCCGCCTGCATCACGGTAGCGCGCGCCAATGCGGGCCGCGCCGCTGACGCCATCAAGCTACAACCATTGATTGCATTTTTTGAGCCCCAGCCTACGCCGGGACTGCAAATCCTGCTCGGAGCAGGCCCGAGGCTATCGTCAAAAAAAGCGACCAGCTTCTCGAAACGATAGGATTAACAGCCCAGTAATGTTAATACATTCTATAGAAATGTGGCTTGGTAGCAACAACAGAGATTACATTCCTTACGTGGATTGACGTTCAGGGGTAATTCGTCACCATCCGAACGAAACGGCCCCGGTTGCATCGGGTCGTCGTCTCACAACGTTCGGAAGGATATCACATGACGGCCCCTACCATTGATGGACTCGGTCCCATCACCTACGGCGAGGGCGCGGCCCCGGTGAATATCGGCGGCGGCGTGACCGTCAGCGACGGCCTGGGCTATCCGGGCGGGTCGATCACCTTCGGTCTCGATAACCCGGATACCCACGATATCCTGGCGCTGAAGAGCGCGGCCGATGGCGCCGCCGCGGGCGCCATTTCCGTGGATCCGGATGGCACCGTCTATCTCGGCAACGGCACCGGCCGCGACCTGATCGGCAATGTCGATGCGACCGAAAACGGCCAGGATGGCCAGCCGCTGACGATCCACTTCACGGCCACCTCCATCGGAGCCTTCGCGGATGGCAGCTTCGAGAGCGCCGCTGGAGGCGAGTGGACGAACGAGTGGACCACGGGAGAAGGCCGCATTGATCTCGGCGTAACCTCCATCAAAGGGCACGTCACCCCCGACGACGCGACCAATCCCCCGGATAGTGGCGGCGACGGCGGCCAGGCTGGAGCGACGGCGGCCTATCACGTGGACTGGGCGACCGGCGATGCCGCCGAGGGCGACCATTCCCTTTGGCTGCACCTGGATTCGGGCATGTCCTCCGATCCGCACGGCGTCATTCATGGCCCTTACGCGGCCTCGAAGAACTTCGACGCGAAGGCCGGTGACATCCTGAATTTCGACTGGAAGGCGCAGGGCGGCACGGACGCCTTCGATGCCTTCGGTTACCTCATGAAGGCCGACGGCAGCGAATACAGGGAAGTTCTGAACCAGACCGGGACCACCACCGGCGGCGCGGCGACGCCCTGGACCACGGCCAGCGTCGTGGTTCCCGATGACGGCCAGTGGTATTTCGTTTTCGTCGCCGGCAGCTACGACCTGAACGGCGGCACGGCATTCGGCGGCTCGCTCTACATCGACAACTTCTCGGTTGTCCGCTCGCCGGTCAATAACGACGTGCTGCAGGCGATCGCCAACCAGGTGACCTTCGAGAACACCGGCGATGCGCCCGTGGACGACCGGCACCTGACGGTCTCGGCGACCGATGGTTCCGGGCACACCTCCGCGCCCGCCACCACGGACCTCACCGTGACGAATGTCGACGACGCCCCCACCGGCGGCGTGACGGTCGATGGCGATGCGGTGCAGGGCGCGGTCCTGACGGCGACGAACGACATCGCCGATGCGGATGGCCCGGCGCCGCTCGACATCCACTACCAGTGGCAGCGCCAGGACGCGGATGGCAACTGGCACGACATTGGCGGCGCCAACGGCGATCATTACACGCTGACGCAGGATGATGTCGGCCATGATGTGCGGGCGGTCGCCAGCTACACCGACGACGGCGGTGCGCAGCAGAGCCTGGACAGCAATGAGATCGCGGGCGTCGCCAATGATGCGCCCGCCGGCACCGTGGATGTCGCGGGGCAGCCGACCCAGGGCGAGACCCTGACGGCGACGAACGACATCGTCGACATCGACGGCCCGGTGCCACTCGAGATCGCGTACCAGTGGCAGCGCCTGGCGGATGACGGCCTCACCTGGGTGAACATCGACGGCGCCAACGCCGATCACTACACGCTGACCCAGGATGACGTCGGCCACCAGATCCGCTCCGTCGCCAGCTACACCGACGGCGCGGGCGAGCACGGGGAAGTCGCCAGCGATCCCACCGCCGCGACCGTGAACGTCAATGACAGCCCCGTCGCCCACGACGACAGCTTCAGCGTGGCGGAGGACACCACGACCATCCTCGATGTCCTCGCCAATGACGTGGACATCGACGGCGACACGCGCACCATCACCCATGTCAACGGCATCGCCCTCGCCAACGGGCCGGTCGACGTCGACGGCGGCTCGGTCGCGTTGAACGGCGATGGGCAGCTCGTCTTCACGCCGGACGCCGAATTCAACGGCCACATCACCTTCGACTACACGATCAACGACGGCCACGGCGAGACCTCGACGGGCACCACCGAACTCGACGTCACCGCGGTGAACGACGCGCCGGTGACGGCGGCGGACAGCTTCACGGCGACCGCGGATGGTGCCTCGATCCCGCTCGACGTGCTGGCCAATGACACGGATGCGGATGGCGACATCGCGCGGATCACGCAGATCGACGGCCGGGCGATCGCCCCGGGCGGCTCGCTCGAAGTCGCCGGCGGCCTGGTGACCCTGAACGAGGACGGCACGCTCGCCTTCGTCGCATCGCTCACCTTCGACGGCACGGCGCATTTCACCTACACGGCCGATGACGGCCATGGTGGTGAGACGGTGGGCACGGTCACCGGTGATGTGACGGCGTCGCAGGCCTGGGGGGATTTCGGCGACCAGCTCGACGCCATCCTGCCCGGGCACGGCCTGGAACAGCCGGGCTATGTCAACAACCTGCTGGCCATCGCCTCCGTGGTGTCGCCGGGTGCCTTCAACCTGGCCGATGGCAGTGACGGGACGGCGGGCGGCTATCACGCCGGGCTGGGGTTCGACCTGACCTCGGCGCTGGCGACGCCGGATGCGGATGCGCTGGCGCGGTCGCTGGCGGCGCTGATCTCAGCGCAGGATTCCTCGGATGCGCCGGGCCTGCTCACCGGTGATGACCAGACGGGCTTCAGCAGCGCGACGGACCAGAGCCTGCTGTTCCAGTCGAAGCTCGGCGCGGGCGGTGACGTCCTCATCGACTTCACCGACGGCCATGCGCAGTTCTCCGACGGGGCCTCGGTGGGCTGGTCGGCGCAGCTGGCGCAGCTGGCGCTGCGGGCGGATTTCTCGCCCGACATGGTCGCCCAGCTCGACGGCCGGGAGCAGGGCTCGCTGCACCAGGTGGTGGTCGACCAGGGGGCGCATATCGGCGTCAACATCGGCGGCGAAAACACCGGCGCGCCGCAGGCCGTCCTGTCGAATGCGTTCGGCATGGCGGACTTCGTCACGGCGGATGGCAACAGCGCGGTCCAGGTGGCGCGCGCGGTGGCGGTGGCGGCGACCGTGGACGGCTCGGACGACCAGAGCGCGATCGTCCGCATGCGCCAGGGCGGGACGCTGGACCTGCACGTCCAGTTCTACAAGGTCGATGACTTCACGGGTTCGGTCGACGGCCTGCGGCCGGGCGACGCCGGCTATGCGGCGGCGGCCGAGGCGCATGCCTACCACACGGCGGATGGCGCGACGTCGCTGGCGGGTGGCGGGTTCGGCCAGTACAGCGAAGGGATGCTGGTGGGCATCAACCACGACGACCTGATCGCGATGAAGCTGTCGAACGGGACCGATGAGTTCTTTGCCTTCGCGCAGGCGAACGAGACGGTCGATGGCCAGAATGTCGGCCATCTGTGGAGCTACGGCATGAACACCTGGGGCTGGGAAGACCTCGCGGGTGGTGGCGACCGGGACTTCAACGACCTGATCGTCCAGCTCGACTTCACCAGCGCGCACCACGACCAGGTTCTCTGACCTGAACCCCGCCGCGCCGGTCACCGGCGCGGCGGGATCCTGGCTTGATCACCAGGGAACGGCGCATCGCCGGCGGTCGCGACGCGTCACGCGCGGAGCGGTCGCATGGTCACGGCACGGCCGAGCGCGATGGCGTGGCTGACCAATGACGAGCTTCGGCAGATGAATGTCCGGATCGTCGCCCATGGCCGGAATGCTCCGGCCTATGCGCCGGGCTCCGCCACCGGTGGCAGCGATCCCAAGGCGACACCGGGCTGTTTCCAGGGCTGCAACGCGGCGGCCCAGATGTTGGCGCCCAGCCTGATCCGGCTCAGTTCACGCCCTGAAGCGCCTGCCCATCATGCCGGATCCGTGCGTCCTGCGGCATCTCCTGGGCATCGATATGGTTCTCGCCGCCCGGCTCCATATGCGACCCGATAACGCGGCAGGGCCAAATTTCATTACCCACAAGAAAGTTACGATACTACAATGCAAAGTACCGCAGAATGCGGGCGTTCGGTCGAAATGCGGCCGCCGGAAGGAGACCCCATGTACCGACCATCCCGTTTCGTCGCCGTGCTCACCGTGCTGGCTGTGGCCGGTTGCACCGTGGCACCGGGCCCTGTCGAGCAGCAGGCGACCCAGGCGAGCATTGCCTGCCAGCAGGGCTACCAGCAGGCCTGCACCGACGCGGCCTATCTGCAGCAGGCGGCTTCGGCCGAGCGGGCGCAGGCGCAGCAGGACGCCAATGTCGGCGTGGCGGTGGCGGCGGGAATCGTCGGATTGGCCGCCGGAGCCGCCATCGTCGGATCCAGCGACCGCGGCTACCGGCGCGATCGCCATTACAGCAGGGGCCGCTACCAGGACCGGAGCCGCTATCGCCGCTGGTAGACGCCGCGGGCGGGGCGTGGCGGTTCACGGCGCGCCTCTCCGGCAACCATCGCATCGGGCTTCGGCAGCAGGCGTTGCGCAACCTTCCGCGCCATCCGCGATTGATGGCTGAGTTGACGGTCGGGGACGGCGATGCGCATCCAAGGTATCTACGCCGTCATCGCGGCGACGGACATTGACGCCGCGGAAGTCTTCTACACGACGCTCTTCGAAAGGGCGCCCGATGATCGCCCCATGCCCGGCCTGATCCAGTGGCGCGATGTCGCGGGCGCCAACATCCAGGTCTTCACCAACGGCGCCAATGCCGGATCGAGCATGTGCACAATCGTGGTGCCCGGCATGGATGCAGCGCGCGCCTCGCTGAAGCTGGCCGGGCTGGCTCTCAGCGGCGAGCGGATGGGAGATTTCGGCCGGATCGCCAAGCTCACCGATCCGGACGGCAACCAGATCACGCTCGCCGAACCTCCGCGATCCGCGGCGTAACCAAATGCACGGCAGCGGCCCGTGCCCTGCTTTACCGCTGTCCTGGCCGGGGTACCCGCCTGCTGCCGGCAGGCGTATCGCAGCGAGGAATTGCAGGAATGGCCGCTGTCACACTGATTCTGACCCGGATGCCGCTCGATGAATTCGTGCTGGTCGGTGACCAGAACGTGGATGTCGATGAGCTGACGGAGGAGGAAAGGCTGCGCCTCTATCTGCCGCGCCATGCCCCGGTCACCGCCAGGCCCAGCGTCAAGCGCAAGAGCGGGCGTTGGGGTGCCATGCTGATGGTCACCGGCCCGAAGGTCACCGCGGCCAGCTTCGCGTCACCGGGCGCGGCCGGCAGCGTGGCCCTGGCTGGCCGGATGCTCAGCCTGGCCACGGATGGCGGCGGCGCCGTCAGGACCAGGGAATATACGACACTCGAACGCTACCGGGGCAGCTTCGGCAGCCTGGAGCAGAGCGAGCGCTTCGTCATGATGCCTGCGCGGGAAGACCCCTATCCGCTTGAGGTGGAACGCGGGAACCGCGTCGTGAAGACCTTGCGCAAGGGCCATAGCGGCGACTGCATTCGCGTCCGCGGCGGCGAGACGAAGGCGCAGCGCGGCATCCTGATCCACGAGGCACCCAATGTCGGCTGGGTGATCGGCTGCATCGGTCCGCGACCGAAGGGCAACAAGCGGGTGTTCAGCAACGAGGACGGCAATCCGTCCTTCGTCGCGATGAAGCAGATCCTGGATGAGATGACGGCATTCGGGCACGGCAGGGGGCAGCTCTTCGTCCTGCCCTGACGCCGCCGCGGACCAGCGCGCTGAGGCAGTGGTGCAGCGCCCTGCCGCATTCCGTCCTTCTTCGCCCGCAAGCCTTGGCGGAAACCGCGGGGGCGGCCGGGAAGATGAAGGCGTGTCGCGAGTTCCCGGGCTGTTTGCCGTTCCAGGGCAATTGATCCTGGCCTGAGGGTTGATCGCCATGCGGCCTACGCGGTCGCATGGCTCGAGCTGGTTTGATGGCCGCCCGGGGTAGCGGGCATGCCGCCGTGGCTTGTATGCCATGCGGAACGGCCGCGCCGGCGGCAGGCCCGTGGCGCGTTGAGCGAAGCATCGGGCTTCGAAAGGAATGTCGCATGTATCATCCCTCCCGCCTTGTCGCCGTCCTGGCGGCGGTGAGCCTGGCCGCCTGCACCGTGGCGCCCGGTCCCGTCGAGCAACAGGCGAACGAGGCCGGCATCGCCTGCCAGCAAGGCTACCAGCAGGCCTGCGCGACCGCCGCCTATCTGCAGCCCGCCGCGGATGCCGAGCGTGCCCAGGCGCAGCAGGATGCCAATGTCGGCACCGCCGTGGCCGCGGGCATCGTGGGCCTGGCGGCAGGGGCGGCCATCGTCGGGTCCGGCGGGCACCATTACCGCGGCGGCTACGGCTATCATGGCCGGGGCCGCTCCTATTACAGGGGCCGTTCCTACTATAATCGCGGCCATTCCCATGGGCGGAGCCGCAACTACGTTCGCGGCAATTATCGCCACCGATAGTCGTGATCGGCGGATGCATGGCGGGGCGCCGCGCGGCGCCCCGCCGTGGGTTCTCAGGCCTTCGTCGGCACCGGTGCGGCCTGCGGGGCCGTGAACATCTTGCCCCTGGCCAGCAGCGACAGCGTCAGGATGACCAGCGCCGCGACGAAGAGATTGGCGGCGACGAACAGGATCGGCGCCAACGTCGCGATCGCGCCGGTATCGCCGTGCGCGACCAGGCGCAGCGGGGCGGTGGCCAGCGCCGTGGCGCCGAAGCTGAAGGCCCAGAGGGCGGGGACGGCACCCGCTTTCGCGACCCAGGGCGACAGCCGGATCAGGATCAGCAGCTGCAGCAGGCCATAGCCCAGCAGGGCATGGGCCACGACATCCGGCGTGCCGCCGCCGACGGCGAGATAGGCGGTGGCGCCGACGGGCGCGGGGGCCAGCTGGATGCCGAGCGTCGGGCGCAGCGGGATCGGCGTCTCGGGCCCGGTCAGCAGCCGCTGCAGCAACACGGATTCCATCGCGAACCAGGACAGCAGGCCGGCCCCGAACGCGAGCTGGCCCCAGTCCGGATAGCCGAGCGCGCCGAAGACCGTCGCCGAGACGAAGCTGCCGGCGACGGTGGGCAGGTACAGCACGGCGGTGGCGCTGCCGGCGTCCCGTTCGCCGTGCCACAGCCCGCCGGTGCGCCAGACGCCGAAGCCGAGCGTGAAGACGAAGCCGAGCGCGAACAGGATCTGCGCGCCGAAGGCCCAGTTCGGGACCAGGGCGCCTGCGATCAGCATGGTCGAGACGCCCGCCAGCCCGATGAAGCAGCACTGGATCGGATGCGCGGCTTCCGCGGCCAGCTTCGCCGGCGCGAGAAACGCCTTGGCGACATAGAGGATCGTGAGTCCAAGCCAGACCACGCCGGCGATGACATAGATCAGCCCCGCCACGGAAGCGGGCCATTGCCAGGCCTGCGCCGCGGCCCGCCAGGCATTGCCGAGCCCCGCCAGCCCCAGCACCATGCCGAAATAGCTGGCCGGCGTATTGCTCGCGATATTGGCGAGCCGGCGCGACGCGCCGGGCCTTTGCTGCTCGGGGGATTGCGCGTCCATGACCGATATCTCTCCCGGAATGGGGAAGGGCAGGCGGATCGCCGGCCGGCCCGGCCCTCCTAAAGCGTCACCGCTACAAGTTGAAGCGGCCACGCTTCAGGACTTCCGTCTGGTCGCGTGATTCATGGTTTTCGGTGATTCCACCCCAACCGGTCACGCTCCTGTCGGAAAGCCGGGCCGGCGGACACGGCTTACTTGCCGAAGGCGCTGGCGATCTGGCCGACCAGCGTGGCCCAGGGCATGTCGAGCGCGGCATAGACCGGCCCCGCTTCCGGACGGCCGTTATCCTTCAGGATCTCGACCATCAGGGTGCCGTAGTCGGACAGGATCACGCCCGCCTGCTGCATGCGCAGCAGCCCGGCCTGGCGCTTGCTCTCGCTGAAGGTGCCGGAGGCATCGACCGCCACATAGGCGTCCAGCCCGCGCGCCACCGCGGTCATCGCCGGGAAGGCGGCGCAGACCTCGAGCGAGATGCCGGCGAAGATCAGCTTGCGGCGGCCGGTGGCCTCGATGGCCTTGGCGACGCGCTCATCGTCATAGGCATTGACCGAGGAGCGATCGATGATCTCGACGCCGGGCAGGGCGTCCACCAGCTCGGGGAAGGTCGGCCCCCACATGCTGTCGCGCGCCGTGGAGGTGACCACGATCGGCAGCTTCAGCGCCTTGGCGGCCTTGGCGAGCGCGATGACGTTGTGCTTCAGCTCGCCGGTCGAATAGTCGCGCACGCCGGTCATCAGGCCGATCTGGTGATCGACCAGCACGAGGGCGGCATTGTCGCTGGTGAGCGGCTCGTAGGTGCGGTTGGCCATGATATCCTCCTGTAGAGTGGCGTGGGTGCAGGCAGAGATGGCTGGCAGGCGCAGCAATACGGCGGGCGCCCAGGGCGGCATGACTTGGTGTTCGGTCACGTATTCTGTCGCGACACTTCGGAACGGGTCGGGATTGAGCCGCCCCGGGGCACGAAGATCCGTCGTGACGACCGACAATTAGCCACTAGGCCATTGGCCCAGAAGTCGCCAAATTCAGAACGGAGCGTCCGAACTCTCGGACGATGGGTGGCGCATGCTGGATCTGAACGACTTCGCCCTGTTCGTGCATGTGGTCGACCGGGGCGGGTTCACCGCCGCGGGCCGCACGCTGCGCGTTCCCAAATCGACGCTCAGCCATCGCATGCAGCAGCTGGAGGGCAATCTCGGCGTCCGGCTGCTCAACCGGACCTCCCGCCGCTTCGGCATGACCGATGCCGGCGAGGATTTCTACCGGCACGCGGTCGCGATGCTGCGGGAGGCGGAGCTGGCGGAAACCGCCATACGCCACCGGCTGACGGAGCCGACCGGCACCGTGCGCTGCACGGCCGGCGTCGCGACCATGCAATTCGCGATGGCGGACATCATCGCCGATTTCCTGGTGCAGTATCCGAAGGTGAATGTCGTCGCCCATGCCGCGGATCGCGCGGTCGACATCGTGGGCGAGAACTACGACCTCGCCATCCGCGCGCATTCCGATCCGCTGCCCGATTCCAACCTCGTCCAGCGCACGCTGGCGCCCGCGCCCTGGTTCCTGTTCGCGGGCGCGGGCTATCTGGACGCGCATGGCGCGCCGGAGACGCCACGGGACCTGCAGACGCATCCCGCGCTGTTCATGATGCGGACCGGCGTCGCGCCGGTCTGGCGCCTGCGGCATGCGCGCCAGGCAAAGGACGAGATCGTCATGCCGCTGGCGCCGCGGCTGCTCGGCGACGACATGGTCGGCCTGCAGCAGGCGGCGATCAAAGGCCTCGGCGTGGTGGCGCTGCCGGGCTACGTCTGCCGCGCCGCGGTGCGGTCCGGCGCGCTGCGGCGCGTGCTGCCGGACTGGCTGGCCGGGGATTCCACGATCTCCGCCCTCATGCCCTATCGGCAGGGGCTGCTGCCATCGGTGCGCGCCTTCCTGGACCATCTGGCGGCGGAGTTCCCGAAGACCGTGCTGATGTAGATCGTCCATCGCGCTGGACGGTAGGTTCCGCAACCGGCGGCTTCTCGGCCGATGCGCCCCGTCCCTAGATTGGCTTCCAGAAGCGAGGCCTTCCGGGAGCGATCGGGCGATGCGCAATACTCAGACCATCGAAGAAGCGGCCGTCACCGGCAGAATAGGCAGTGCGGTCGCGGCAATACCGCACACCATCGGCAACGGCTTCAGCGCCGCCCACTTCTCGGAGGAGATGTTTGGCGGGCACATGGATCCCCTGCTGATGGTGGATCACTTCGTGATGACGCAGCCGACCTTCGATCCGCATCTGCATGCCGGCATCTCCGCCGTCACGGCGATGTTCGAGGATTCGGAAGGCGAATTCCTGAACCGCGACACGCTCGGCCACAGCATCGGCCTGAAGCCGGGCGATCTCTACTGGTTGGCGGCCGCCAGCGGCGCCGTGCACGAGGAACGGCCGGAGGATGGCGCGCGCACCCATGCGCTGCAGATCTTCGTCAACCTGCCGGCCCGCCTGAAGACGGAGCCGGCGCGCGCGCTGCATGTGCCGGCCGGGCAGATGCCGGTCATCGCAGGGCAGGGCCATCGGGTGCGGGTGCTGCTCGGCCGCAGCGGCGCGGTTGCCGGGGAAGACGGCACGCCGGAGGAGATGACCATGCTCGACGGCTTCCTGCAGCCGCATGGCCGCTTCTCCCATCCCCTGCCGGAAGGGCGCCAGGCCTGGATCTACGCCGTCTCGGGTACGCTCACGGTCCGCTGCGGCGATGAGCAGCGCGGCCTGCAGGCGGGCCGCGCCCTGGCCATCGATGTCGGGCCCGCGGCCGAAATCGGGCTGGAAGCCGGCGAAGCCACGCATTTCGTGCTGATGGCGGCGAAGCCCATTCGCGAAGCCTTCGTCAAGCACGGGCCGCTGGTGATGGCCACCGCGGCCGATGTGCGGCGCACCCTCGCCGGCTACGCCGCCGGGCGGTTCGGCCGGATCTGACGCGTCACCACCAATCAGCAGCGGAGACGGACGATGTCCGACATGGAAGCACGGAGCAGCGGGCGGGCCGGCGGCGCCGTCATCGCGATCTCGGCGGAGGAACGCGCGCGGGAAACCGCCCTGCGTGAACGCTTCGCCGCATTCTGGGCCTCGGCGGCCGGGACGCCGCGGGCGGTCTATGACAGCTTCATCGCCGCCAGCCCGCTGGCCGACGGCATCAGCCTCGCCGCCGTCGACGCGCCGGGCGTGCAGGGCTGGTGGGTGCGGCCGGCACAGGCCGTGCCGGGTGCGGCGATCCTCTTCACCCATGGCGGTGGTTATGGGCTCGGTTCCGCCCAGGCCTATCGCGGCTTCGTCAGCCAGATCGTGCGCCGCACCGGCATTCCGGCGCTGGTGATCGACTATCCGCTGGCGCCGGAAGCGGTGCTGCCGGCGGCGCCGCAGGCGGCGCTCGCGGCCTGGCAATGGCTGGTCGCGCAGGGCTTCGACCGGATCGCGATGGTGGGTGATTCCGCCGGCGGCGGTCTGGCGCTGGTCACGCTTGCGGCGCTGGTCCGGCAGAAGCGCGGCGCGGCGCCGGTCGCCGGCGTGGTGTTCTCGCCATGGACGGACCTGGCCTTCACCGGCGCCTCGATGACCGATCCGGCGGTCGAGGACCCGCTGATCAGCCATGACTACCTGCGCGACTGCGCGCGCAACTACCTCGGCGCGGTGGCAGCGGCCGATCCGCTCGCCTCGCCGCTGCAGGGCGATCTGCGCGGCCTGCCGCCGCTGCTGATCCAGGTCGGGACCGACGAACGCCTGCTCGACGACAGCCGGCAATACGCCGATCGCGCCGCGCAGGCGGGCGTTCCCGTGCAGCTCGAGGTCTGGGACGGCATGCATCACGTCTTCCAGCTCGACGTCGCGCATCTCGAAAGCAGCCGCCGGGCGCTTGATCACGCGGCCGGCTTCCTCCGTACCGCCTTCGGCAAGGATAATCGTCATGGCAACTGAACTTGCATCCGGCCAGTCCTTCGACGTCGTCATCGTGGGGGGCGGCTCCGCCGGCGCGGTGCTCGCGAACCGGCTGAGCGAGGATCCGGCGCGGCGGGTGCTGCTGCTGGAAGCGGGCGCGGCCTATGCGCCGGCGGCCTATCCCGAAGTGATCGCCAGCGCGGACCATGTGGGCGGCGACCGGGCGCATGACTGGGGCTACCACACCCAGGATCACCTGGCGCTCGGCCATGACGTGCCGGCGATCCGCGGCAAGGTGCTGGGCGGCAGCTCGGCCGTGAACGCGGCGGTCGCGATGCGCGCCAGGCCGTCCGATTTCGCGCGCTGGACCGCGCGCGGCATCGAAGGCTGGACCTTCGCGGATGTGCTGCCGGTCTACAAGGCGCTGGAGAACACGCCGACCGGCGAGGATGCCTGGCACGGCCGGTCCGGGCCCTTCCCGATCCGCCAGCGGACGATGGAGGAGAACACGCCGTCGATGCGGGCCTTCGTGCTCGCCGCCGAAGCGGCCGGCCTGGCGCGGCTGAGCGACTTCAACGGCGCGGAGCAGAATGGCGTCTCGCCCTATCCGCTGAATGTCGTCGACGGCCGGCGGATCAATACCGGCATGGCCTATCTGACCGGTGCGGTGCGCCGCCGGCCGAACCTGGCCATCCTGGGCGGGGCCGAGGTCGATCGCGTCGTCTTCGACGGACGGCGGGCGCGGGGCGTGCGGCTTGCGGACGGCAAGGCGATCACGGCCGGCCAGGTGATCCTGTCGGCCGGCGCCTTCGGCAGCCCGGCGATCCTGATGCGGTCGGGGATCGGGCCGGCATCGCATCTGGAGGAACTCGGCATCCCGGTGCTGCAGGGCGCCCCTGTCGGCGAGCGGCTGAAGGAGCATCCCTTCTACTACAATGTCTACGCGCTGAAGCCGGAAGCGAAGTCGATGACGCCGGTGGCCGGCGCGATCATCTGGACCAACTCCAGCGAGGCCGCCGCCGGCGAGCTCGACCTGCACATCTCCGGCACGCATATCTTCGATCCGGCGCAGAGCCCGACCGGCGGCGCGATCGTGCTCGCCTGCGCCGTGACGCTGCCGAATTCGGTCGGGTCGGTCCGCCTCGCGAGCCGCGATCCGCGCGCGATGCCGGTCATCCGCTACAACTTCTTCCAGGATCCGGGCGATCTGCGGCGGATGCTGGAAGCGGTGCGGCTGTCGCGCCGCATCGGCAGGACGGCGCCGTTCAGCGACCTGGTCGCATCGGAGATGATGCCGGGCCACGACGTCGCCGATGACGCAGCGCTCGAGAAGGCGGTGATCGCGGCGGTGGATGGCTATGCCCATCCGACCTCGACGGTGCCGATGGGCACGGCCGGCGATCCGCGCGCCGTGGTCGATGCGCGGGGCGCGGTGCGCGGGGTGGAGGGGCTGCATGTCGTCGACGCGTCGATCATGCCGGACATCCCGTCGGTGGCGACGAACGTGACGACGATCATGATCGCGGAGGCGATCAGCCGGCGGCTCTGAGAGCCGGGATCACGCCCGCCGCCGCTGCCGCAGCCCCATCGCCACGCCGAGCAGCGCCATGGCGCCGCCGATCGCGTGATAGGCATGGAGTTCCTCGCCGAGGACGGACCAGGCCAGCAGGGCCACGACCAGCGGCAGCAGGTTGATGAGCAGCGCGGTGCGCGCCGCACCCAGGTCGCGGATGCCGATCATCCAGCAGAGCGGCGCCACCAGCGATGTCGGGATCGCGGCATAGAGGATCAGCGGCAGGCTCGCCGCGGTGATCGGCGAGATCGGGCCGAGCAGCCAGATCGGCACCAGCATCATCACGGAGGCGCCGATCTGCCAGAACAGCTGCTGCCACATCGGCAGCGGCATCGACCAGCGCCGCAGCATGACGCCGTACAGCGCGTTGGACAGCACCGCGACCAGCATCAGCGCGTCACCGGCATGCAGGCCGCCTTGCGCCAGGCTGGCCGGATCGCCGTGCGAGGTCAGGTAGACGAGGCCGAACAGGGACACGGCGCCGCCGGCCAGGCGCATCGCCGTCAGCCGCTCGGCCGCCAGCAGGCTCGCCAGCAAGGTGGACAGCAGCGGCATCAGCGCCAGGATCACGCCCATGTTGACGGCGCTGGTGGTCTCCGCCGCCACATAGGCGAGGCTCTGGTAGATCACCATGCCCAGCGCGCCGAGCACCGTGAGCTTGCCCCAATGGCGGGCCGCCACAGCGCGGCCGCGCCAGGCCGCCGGCCCGATGCAGGGCAGCAGCACCGCGAAGGCGAGGACCCAGCGGTAGAAGGCGATGGAGCCGGGCGCGATGACGCCGGCGGCCGCCTTCGTCACCACGGTATTGCCCGACCAGATCAGCACGGTGGCGAGCGGCGCCAGGCTGGCCTGCCACGCCGCCGGTGCCGCCCGCATGGCGGCGGTTTCCGTCTTCACCGCGATCTCCTGCTTCCTTTGACGTGGCGCGGCCGATTCAGGCCATCGGGCCGTTCGGGCCTGTGGTCATCGGACGCTCCGGCACGGCGATGGTCCGCCCGGCCCGAAGACTTCTAGCGCTTGGCCGAAACGGGGCATATAACGAATTTAGGACAATGGATGACGGAGAGCGGACATGGCCTCGCCGCCGGTGCGCATCGATGGCGACCCGCCGCGGCCGGTGTCGTTCAGGACGGCGCTCTACCCTGCGGGCACGGTGTTCCCGCCGCGCCGCCAGCCCTGGGGGGAGCTCAACTACGCCCTGTCCGGCGTCTGCGAATTCGACATCCAGGGCGCGCGCTTCCTCTCGCCGCCGCATTACGGCATCTGGATCCCGCCCGATGTCCCGCATGAGGCGTGGAACCGGCATGCCATGCGCTATGTCTCCGTCTATGTGGACCGTCCGCTCTGCGCTGGGTTGCCGCCGGGGCCTTGCACGCTCGGCCTCAGCCCGCTGCTGAAGGCCATCCTCGCCGATTTCGCCGATCGCGCGGTGACCTTGCCGGAGACCGAGGCGGACCGGCGCCTGGCCGAGGTCCTGGTCGACCGGATCCGCCTGGCGCCGCGCTTCGAGACCTATCTGCCGGTCTCCGACGACGCCTTGCTCGGGCCTGTGCTCAGGGCGATGCAGGCGGCGCCCGGCGATCGCCGCTCGCTCGCGGAATGGGCGCGGGCGGCGGGCACCACGGAACGGACCTTGTCCCGGCGCTGCCAGGACCGGCTGGGCATCCCGTTCAACGAATGGCGCCAGCGCCTGGCGCTGGTCACCGCCCTGGCGCTGCTCGATGCCGGGGAACCGGTGCAGCGGATCGCGCAGCAGCTCGGCTACGGCAATGCCTCGGCCTTCATCGCCATGTTCCGCCGCCTCACCGGCACCAGCCCGACCCGCATCCGCGGCAAGGCATGACACGACCTGGTGCGCCGGGGCTTGCCGGGCGGGCGGCGGAACCGACATGCCCGGTCGCGCGTTCCCTTCCCGCGCGACGGAGCGGCGGCGATGAAGAAACTGGTGGCATTGGCGGCGCTTGCCGGCGTGCTGGGCGCGGCGGCGGTCTCGCTGGAAGCCTGCGGCGAAAGCGCGACCTTGCCGCTCGAAGCCGGCATCGGGCCGCGGCCGCAACTGCCGCCGCCGAACCCGACCCTGATCCCGACGGTGCATATCGCGCCGGCCGTCGGCTGGGCCGGGGATGCGCGGCCGATGCCGGCCCCGGGGCTCGCGGTCGCGGCCTTCGCCAGCGGCCTCGATCATCCGCGCAACCTCCTCGTGCTGCCGGACGGCGACGTGCTGGTCGCGGAAACCAATGCCCCGGCCAAGCCGGATGACAGCCCGGGCATCCGCGGCTTCGTCATGCGCCAGGTGATGGGCCGCGCCGGCGCCGGTGTCCCCAGCCCGAACCGGATCATCCTGCTGCGCGACTCCGATGGCGATGGCGTGGCGGAAACCCGCACGGTCTTCCTGGAGGGGCTGAATTCGCCCTACGGCATGGCGCTGATCGGCGACCAGCTCTTCATCGCCGATACCGACGCGATCCGCCGCTACCCGTACCAGGCCGGCCAGACCCGCATGACCGCCGCCGGGGAGCGGCTGACGGACCTGCCGGCCGGGCGGATCAACCACCATTGGACCAAGAACCTGGCGGCGAGCCCCGATGGCCGCTTCCTCTATGTCAGCATCGGCTCCAACAGCAATGTGGGCGAGAACGGGCTGGAGGCGGAGGCGGGCCGGGCGCAGATCTGGGAAGTGGATGCGCGCAGCGGTGCGCATCGCAGCTTCGCCACCGGCCTGCGCAATCCGAACGGGCTGTCCTTCGCGCCGGGGGCGCGGCCGGCGCTGTGGACGGCGGTGAACGAACGCGACGAGATCGGCAGCGACCTGGTGCCGGACTACATGACCGCGGTCCGCGATGGCGGCTTCTATGGCTGGCCGTTCAGCTATTACGGCCAGCATGTCGACACGCGGGTGCAGCCGCCGCAGCCCGCGATGGTCGCCCGCGCGATCGCGCCCGACTATGCGCTGGGCGCCCATACCGCCTCGCTGGGGCTGGCGATCACCGATCATAGCGGCCTGCCCGCGCCGTTCGCGGCCGGGGCCTTCGTCGGCCAGCACGGGTCCTGGAACCGCCGGCCGCCAAGCGGCTACCGGGTGATCTTCATCCCCTTCGCCGATGGCCGGCCGGCCGGGCCGCCGGTCGATGTGCTGACCGGCTTCCTCGATGCCGAAGGCCAGGCCCGCGGCCGCCCGGTCGGCGTCACGCCGGATGGCCGGGGCGGGCTGCTGGTGGCCGATGACGTCGGCAATGCCGTCTGGCGGGTCACCGCGGCGCCGGCCGCCCGCTGATGCGCGGCACCCTGGAACCGTCCGCGTGGCGCGCCACATGATCGGCATGACCGCCCTGCACGACCGCCCCGATCCGCCCGCCGATCCGTTGCTGAACGCCCTCTGGCTCGGGCTGCGCGGCGACTGGGACGCGGCGCATGCGGTGGTGCAGGCCGAGGATGGCGCCGATGCCGCCTGGCTGCACCGCATCGAGGGCGACGCCGCCAATGCGGGCTACTGGTACCGCCGCGCCGGCAGGCCGGCCGGCCAGGGCGCCACCCGGGCGGAGGGCGAGGCGATCGCCGAAGCGCTGGCGGCGCGCTGACCGCGCGCGAAACCCCCTTCGCAACACGTTGCGACCGGCGGTAGCGTGCCGTCCGCCGGGCGACGCAGGGACACGAGAGAACAGGCATGGCGCATTTCTTCTGCCGGCTGCTGCCGCCCCGGCCGGGCTTCGCGCAGGACATGACCGCGGCCGAGATGCAGGCCATGCAGGCGCATGTCGGCTATTGGACGGCGCTCGCCCAGGCCGGCACCGCCGTGGTCTTCGGCCCAGTCGCCGATCCCGCGGGCTTCTGGGGCCTCGGCGTGCTGGAGGTCGCCGGCGAAGCGGAAGCGCAGGCCATCACCCGCGACGATCCGGCCATCCTGGCGGCGATCGGGTTGCGCTACGAGGTCCTGCCGATGCCGCGGGCGACGACGCGGTAGCGTCAGCCGGCGATGGCGGCCAACTTCTCCCGCGCTTCCGTCTCCTCCTCGATCTGCAGCGCGTCGTTGAAGCGGTTGAAGAAGCCGCAGAGCGTGGTGCGCAGCGTGAGCTCGACGATCTGCGCCTCGGAGAAATGCGCGCGCAGGCGCTGGTACAGGGCGTCCCGGATGCGGTTCGGCGTCTCCCAGGCGGCGATCGCCCATTCGACGACGACGCGGTCGACCGCATCCAGCTCCGGATGATCCTGGTAGTCGAGCAGCCGGTCGATGCCGGCGGGCGAGATGCCTTCCACGCTCAGGAACGGCTTGTGGTGCGCGACGCAGTAATGGCATTCGTTCAGCTTGGAGACGACGATGATCGCGATCTCCAGGTAGCGCTTCGGCAGCGTCTTCGCCTCGCGCAGTTCCATCAGCATGGCCATCAGGTGGCGCAGCGCCGCCGGTACATGCGCGAACACCGCGACCTGGTTGCGGAAAGGGCCGTAGCCGGCGGCGAAGCGCTCATAGATATCCGCCAGATCGGCGGGCAGCTCGCTGGAAGGGATGTCGCGGACGCGGGCCATCATGCTGTCTCCGAAGCTGGGCGGCGGCCATCCTGGCGCAGGCCGCACCCGTCGGCGAGCCGTGATTTGGTCAATCCTTCCCGGGGCGTTATAATTCCCGCGAAGCGGGAAGGGGACGCTGCGCCGCATGTCTGACGAGAATGGCCAGGTCCCGGAGGCCGGGGATATGCGGGGCGCCGTCGTGGCCCTCGCGCTCGATGCCTGGAAGCTCGCGCGCATGCTGCAGCGGGTCCTCGCCAGGCTGGAGGAGGAGGAAGCGCGCCGCTACGCCAACCAGGCCCGCTTCCTGCTCCGCTCCCTCGACGGCACGCTCACCGCCGCCGGCTATCGGCTCGTCGAGCTCGATGGCCAGCCCTATGACGCGGGCATGGCGGTGACACCGCTGAACGCCGGCGATTTCGACCCGGGCGACACGCTGTTTGTCGAGCAGATGGTCGAACCGGTCATCATGGGGCCCGCGGGCGTCGTGCGCGCCGGCACCGTCCTGCTCGCGAAAGGGATCCGCTGATGCACGGCTATGTCGGGATCGACCTCGGCACCACCAACAGCGCGATCTGTTCCTATGACGGCGCCGCCGTCCGGCTCCATCTCAGCCCGGAGCAGACCGAGGTGACGCCCTCGGCCATCTACATCAACAATCGCGGCGCGCGCTATGTCGGCCGCCACGCCTATGACCAGTCGGCGCTGAGCCCGGACAATGCCGCGGTCGGCTTCAAGCGCCTGATGGGCACCAGCACGCCGGTGCGCCTGCCGGCCGTGGGCGTGACCATGACGCCGGAGGAATGCTCGGCCGAGATCCTGAAGGTGCTGTTCGGCTACCTGCCGGAGGAGATCCGCGACGGCGAGGCGGCCGGCACCGTCATCACCGTGCCCGCCGCCTTCAACCAGATGCAGAAGGACGCGACACTCGCGGCCGCCGGCATGGCCGGCATCGGCCGGGTCGCGCTGATGCAGGAACCGGTGGCGGCGGTGATGAGCGTCATGCGCCAGCACAGCGGCGACGGCGTCTTCCTGATCTATGACCTCGGCGGCGGCACCCTCGATGTCGCGCTGGCGGAGAGCATGGGCGGGCGCGTCAGCCTGCTCGCCCATGGCGGCATCGCGATGTGCGGCGGCCGCGACATCGACCGCAGCCTGCGCGACGCGCTGATCCTGCCCTGGCTGCGCGACCGCTTCGACCTGCCCGCCGATCTGCTGGCCGATCCCGCGCATCGGCGCCTGCTGCGCCTGGCCGAACATGCGGCGGAGCGGGCGAAGATCGAGCTGTCTTCCCGCGAGGATGCGATCATCGCGCTGGACGAAGCCCAGCTCGGCGCCCGGGATGCCGCGGGGCGCGAACTCTTCCTGGATATTCCGCTGCGTCGTGCCGAGCTGGATGCGCTGGCGGCGCCGCTGGTCGCGAGCTCGGTCGCGGCGGTGCGGGAGACGCTGGCGAAAGCGGGCCTGAGTGCCCGCGACGTCGGGCGCATCGTCTTCGTCGGCGGCCCGACGCAGTACAAGCCGCTGCGCGACAAGGTCGCCGCCGAACTCGGCATCGCGCCATCCACGGATGTGAAGCCGATGACCGCGGTGGCGGAAGGGGCGGCGGTCTTCGCGGAATCGATCGACTGGTCGACCGCGTCGCGCGGCCGCAAGCGATCGCGCGCGACGCTCGATTTCGGCGGCGCGCTGGAGATGCGCTTCACCTATGCCGCGCGCACGCCGGATGCGCGCAGCCGGGTGGCGCTGGCCGCCAGGGGCGCCGTCGCGCCCGGCGCGGAATTCCAGATCGACAGCCTGGACACCGGCTGGTCGTCCGGCCGGCTGCCGCTGGCCGATGGCGCCATCTGCGAATTGCCGCTGGCGCGCCCCGGGGAGAACCTGTTCAAGGTCTTCGTCTTCGGGCCGGATGGCGGCGTGGTCGCGCTGCAGCAGGACCGGCTGACGATCACGCGCACGGCGGCCACCGTCGATGCGATCCCGGCCTCGCACGCGATCGGGATCGAGGTGCTGTCCCGCACCGGCGGCAAGCCCGTCATCGAATACCTGGTCCAGGATGGGGAGATGCTGCCGAAGAAGGGCAGGCTCACCGTCAAGGCGGCCGCCAGCCTTCGCTCCGGGGCGGCGACCGCGCTGCGCTTCAAGCTGTGGGAAGGCGGCATCGCCGATCCGATCACCGACAACCGCTTCATCGGCACCTTCGAGATCGGCGGACGTGACTTCAGCGACGGGGTGATCGCCGCCGGGGCCGACCTGGTCTGCGACTACGAGGTGCTGGATTCCGGCAATGTCGTGCTGGAGGTCTCGGTCCCCTCGATCGGCAACTCCTTTCAGAGCGGCCGCAACTTCTATTCCCGCCAGCAGGCGCAGATCGACTTCTCCCAGTCGGACAAGCTGGTCGCGGAAGAAGGGGAGGCGCTGCGCAAGCGCATCACCGCCATCACCACGCTGGTCGAGGATCGCCGGCTGGACGAGGCGCTGGACAAGGTCGAGCGTGGCGTCGGCGGCGCGCGGCCGGCGGATCCGGAAGGCGCCAAGAAGGCGCATGACGACATCCAGGACGCCAAGCGGCTGCTGGCGCAGACGCGCCGCGACCATCTGCGCGCGATCCGGGGCATCGAGCTGGCCCGCGTCGTCGATTATTTCGACAATGCCGCGCGCCAGCATGCGCGCCCGATCGAGGCGGAGGCCTTCGACAACCTGGTCCGCACCGCGCGCCGCGCGATCGACGCCGGCAGCCCGGATTTCGAATCCTACCTGGAGGAGCTGCGGCACAAATATTTCGACGT
This sequence comes from Roseomonas sp., assembly GCA_036499545.1. Classification (GTDB taxonomy): domain Bacteria; phylum Pseudomonadota; class Alphaproteobacteria; order Acetobacterales; family Acetobacteraceae; genus Plastoroseomonas. The sequence continues at coordinate 25,940 of DASYDR010000239.1, forward strand.
GCTGTGGAAGCAGGACTGGTTCGTCATCGACCGCTTCCGCTGGCTGGCCGATAGCGGCCACCTGTTCCCCGATGCGGCGAAGCATGCCGGGCTGGCGGCGACCGGGACGCAGGCGCTCGATGCCGGCGACATGCCGGGGCTGCGCAGGGTGGTTGCCGAGATGGACAATCTGCGCTTCATCGCTTCCAACGAAGCCGACCTGATGGCGGCCGCCAACATCATCCGGTCCTGAGGGCCCATGACCGATCCCTGGTTTCCCCGCGGCTTCGCCATTCCCGATGCCGGCACGCTGGAGCGGCAGGCGGCCGAAGGCGATGGCTGGCAGATCTATGACCTGGCGGGCGGCGGCCGGGCGCTGTTCGCCGCGGCCGCGCTGCATGATGGCTGGCTGGCGGCCGGGCTGCTGGCGCCCGGACAGATGCGCGGCATCGCCGCCGCGGGCCAGCCGCTGGTCTGGCTGCGCTCGGGCTTCGATCACAGCCTGGCCCCGGTCGCGGCGCCCGAACGCCCGACCGGCAAGGGCCGCGCGATGGCCTTCGCCGCCGCCTTCGCGGCCACCCGGGCGATCGCGCCGGCGCCGCCGCTCGGCCGGGCGATCTATGTCGAGGCGATCAGCCGGCTGCTGCCGGTGGCGGAGCCGGGCCAGGACCTGCCCGATGATGTCGTGCTCGGACGCTGGCTTTCGGGCGGGCTCTCGGTCTCGGCGCCGCGCCTCGGCGATCTCGCCGGCGGCCTCCGCTGGGGCGACCGGGCGGACCTGCTGGCGGTGATCCAGGCCGCGGGCGGCGTCGCGGTGCCCACCGGGGAAGGCGGCGCCGCCACGCCCCCGGGCTGGGCGGGCCAGGCCGGCCAGCCGGATAAGCCCTTCCGCCTGCCGGGCCGGCCGGCGCTCGAGGCCTTCTTCACCGAGCACGTGATCGACATCGTGCAGAATGCCGAGCGCTACAAGCGGCTCGGCGTCGGCTTCCCGGGCTCCATCGTGCTGCATGGGCCGCCCGGTTCGGGCAAGAGCTTCGCGGTGAAGCAGCTCGCCGCCTATCTCGGCTGGCCGCGCTTCGACATCGATGCGTCGAGCGTCGGCAGCCCCTTCATCCATGAGATGAGCCGCAAGGTCGCCGACGCCTTCCGCCGCGCGGCCGAAGTGGCGCCGGCGGTGCTGGTGATCGATGAGATGGACGCCTTCCTGAGCGACCGCGGCACCGCCGGCAACGCCCAGCACCGGGTCGAGGAGGTGGCGGAATTCCTGCGCCGCATTCCGGAAGCGACGGAGAACCGGGTGCTGCTGATCGGCATGACGAACAAGCTGGATCTCATCGACGCGGCGGTGCTGCGGCGTGGCCGCTTCGACCATGTGGTGCCGGTGGGCGAGGCGACGCCGGCCGAGATCGCGGCGGCGCTGGCGGCGCTGCTGGAAGATGTGCCGCGCGCCCCGGAGATCGACCTGGCCGCCATCGCGGCGCGGCTGGCGGGCAAGCCGCTGTCGGATGCCGCCTTCGTCGCGCGGGAAGCGGCGCGCCTCGCGGCCCGCGGCGGGCGCGATGCGCTGGCGCAGGCGGATCTCCTCGCGGCGCTGGACAGTCCCGCGATCCGCGGCGACGAGGACCGTCCCATCTTCGGCTTCGACCTGTCCGGGGGCACCCGCCGTGACTGACGCCACGCCCATGGGTTTCGCCGGCCTGCGCGACCTGCCGCCGCCACCGCTGCCGGATCCCGCGCCTCAGGCGATGCCGGCGGGCGGGCCGGCACCGGGCCAGGCGACGCCGGCCGCGGCCGTGCAACAGGTGAACCGCAACGCGCGCCGCTTCGCCCCGAAATATGTAGTGGCGGGGGTGGTGATCGCCATTTTCGGCGTCGCCGTCGTGTTGACCCGGCTGACGGGCGATGACGGCATTTCCGAGACGCAGCCGCCGGTCGGGCGCGGCCTGACGCTGGAGCGTCCGCAGATCCGCTGGTGCGTGGCCGAGGATATCCGGCTGGAAGCGGGTCGCCGCGCGCTGCATGGCGACCGCAAGGGCGACGTCCAGCGCTTCAACGAGATGGTCCAGGACTTCAACGCGCGCTGCGCGAGCTATCGCTATCGCAGCGGGATGCTGCAATCGGTGCGCGGCGAGGTCGAGGCGCGGCGCAGCCAGCTCGAAGCGGATGGGGCGGCGCGCTTCCAATAGCGTGGACGGGATTGCCGGGGCGGGGACGAGGGATAGCGCATGTCGGATACCGGGACGGTTCGTCCGGATTTCTCATTGGCCGAAAACCCTTTCGCCATCCTGGGTGCCAGCCCGCGGGACGGCCGCCAGGCGCTGATCGACCGGGTGGAGGATGCGGCGCTGCAGGGCGACGAACAGCGCGCGCGCCAGGCGGGATCGACGCTGCTCAATGCCCGCCAGCGCCTGGTCGCCGAGATGCGCTGGTTCCCCGGCATCGCCCCGGCGGAAGTCCTCCGCCTGCTGCAGCTGCTGCGCCAGCAGCCGGACCGTGCCTTCGCCGAAGCGCAGCTGCCGCCGCTGGCACGCGCCAACCTGATGGCCGCGGGTTTCGAGGCGATGCCGGCGCCGGGCGATCCGCCGGCGGTGCTGGAACGCATCGATGCCCTGGACGCCGCCTGTGCCGCGATCACCGCCGATGACGCGATGCGCGACATCAATGCCGACCGGCAGGCGGCCGGCCTGCCGGCCCTGCAGGACCGGCCGGCGGTCGAGGAGCAGCTGCGCGACCTGGTGCGCCATTGCCGGGACGGCGTGGCGAAGGCGCTCGACCGGATGCCGAGCGCCGCGCTGCTGGCGGTGGTGACCGCGGTCGCGCAGCAGGTCGTCGCCGCCGGCCCGGGCGGCGGCCGGGTGCTGCTGGAGGACGTGATCGACGCCTATGAGCTCGAGGCCCGTCCGTCCATCGATGCCTGCGCGGCCGCGGCGGAGCAGGTGATCGAGCAGGTCCGGGCGGCGGTGCCGCAGGGCGAGGCGGCAGTGCTGGAGGTGATGCGGCTGCTGGAGCAGGCGATCGCGCGCTGGTACCGGCTGGCGAGCCCGGTCCTGGCCTCGGCGCAGGTGCGCGGCCTGCACAACCAGGACGGCACCGAGCTTGGGTCGGCGCTGCGGGCGCTCGGCCTGCATGCCTTCAACGACCACGGCATGCTGCGGGGCGCGGAGCGGGCCACGGAGTTGCTGCAGCGCTTCTTCGCCGAGTTGCCAAACCTGTCGGTGAAGGCGGAGGAGGATGCCGGCGCGCTCGGCGGCATCGCGCAGTCGCGGCAGAAGGCGGCGGCGGAGCATGCGGAATTCCTCGCCTCCATCGCCTATCGCGCCAAGGTCGGCACGCTGTTCAAGGACGATCTGGCGATCTCCGCCGCCGGCGTGGAGCTGAAGGGCGAGATCATTCCGCTGGAAGCGGTGATGCGGGTGCGCTGGGGCGCGATCCGGCACTCCGTGAACGGGATCCCGACCGGCACCAGCTACACCATCGCGATAGGCGATGCGGGGCGCGAGCTGAGCACGAGCTTCCGCAAGCAGGAGGTCTTCGACGCATTCCTCGACCGGCTGTGGCGGGCGGTCTGCGTCCGGCTGATCATCGACATGACGCAGCAGCTCCGCGCCGGACAGTCCTTCGTCTTCGGGGATGCGGTGGTGCGGGACCAGGGCATCCTGCTGACCAGGCGGCACATGTTCGGGAAGAACGAGCAGCGGGAGGTGCGCTGGGGCGACACCCAGATCTGGACCGGCAATGGCAGCTTCTGCATCGCCGCCAAGGACGACAAGAAGACCGTGGTGGCGCTGTCCTACATCGACATGTCGAACACGCATCTGCTCGAGAACATCGTCCGCGCCTATTACCGCAAGGGCGGCAAGGCCCTGAGCGACGCGTTCCAATGAGGCAGGGGCCGGGCGCGCATTGGGCCCTCGTGCCGGCGATGATCGCGGCCGCCGGCTGCACCGCCGGGGAACGCATGGGCGAGATCCAATCCGGGCAGAGCCGGGCCGAGGTCATCCGCATCCTCGGCAATCCGGATGGTGCCGCCAGCGACGGCGATGTCGAGACGCTGACCTATGCCAACCGGCTGATGAGCGGCTGGTCCTGGGATCGCGCCACCTATCTGGTGCGGCTCACCGATGGCCGGGTCAGCGCCTATGGGCCGGTGGCCATCGTGCTGCGCGGCGGCACGCGCGGCTCCGCCACGCCGGCGCGGGGCCGGAAGGGCTCCGCCGCGCCCTGATGCTGCGGCTGTGCGCGAAGCGTCGCCCGCCTGCACCGTGGGAGAAGGCCGCACGCACAGGCCGGAGCCGCGCCATGACCATCACCGTCTTCATCCGCTACCGCATCGACCCGGCGCGGACCCGGGAATTCGAATCCTATGCGCGCAACTGGCTGCGCATCATCCCGGCCTGCGGCGGCGCGCTGGTCGGCTACTGGATGCCGCATGAGGGCACCAATGACATCGCCTTCGGCCTGATCTCCTTCCCGAGCCTGGCCGGGTACGAGGCCTACCGCGCGCGGCTGCGCGCCGATGCCGAAGGGGCGGCGAATTTCAGCATGGCCGAGGCGGGCGGCTTCATCCTCGCCGAGGAACGCAGCTTCCTGCGCCAGGTGGAACCGGCGATGGCGCAAGGCTGAACGCGCTTGCCCTCGGCGCCGCGGCCGCGCGAAGCTGCTGCGTCCGTTCGACGGACAGGGCGCCCACATGGCGCGCAGGAGGGCTGGTGATGAGTCAGCGACCCCTTTTTCCAACCGGTGCCACGCCATGACGCTGGCCGAGCATATCCGCACGGAATCCGCGCGCCTGGCCGCGCTTTGCACCGCCTGCGGCGCCTGCGTGACCGCCTGCCCGATGACGCCCTATGCCGCCGGTGTCGACGCCGCCGAACCGGACGCGGTCGCGGCCGGCATGCGCGACCTGCTGCGCGACGGGCCCGGCACGCCGCAGGCGCTGGCCTGGATCGCCGCCTGCACCCGCAGCGGCATCTGCAGCGCCGCCTGCCCGGAACAGCTCGACGCCGCCTTCATGCTGCGGCTGGCGACCTGGCGGGCGAAAGGCGCGCTCGGCGAACCGCCCAGGATCCCGGTGAAGGAGGACACCCAGTATTCGCCGAAGGTGAAGGCCTTCGCGCGGCTGACGCTGACCGGGAAGGAACAGGCCGAATGGCTGTGAAGGACAGCGCCGTCTTCTGGTATGGCTGCAACGTGACCCGCCATGGCGAGGTGATCCGCACCGCCGCGCGCCTGCTGGAAGCGGTCGGCATGGATGCGGCGCCGGCCGGCGGCCCGGCGCATTGCTGCGGCAGCCCGAAGGATGCCAGCGCGCGCATCAACGAAGGCATGGCCCGGCGCACCATCGCGGGTTTCAACGCGACCGGGCGCGACACCGTCGTCACCTGGTGCCCGTCCTGCCACATGAACATGCAGGACAGCATGGCGCCGGTGACGCCCACCCATTTCGAGACGGTGCATGTCAGCGAAGTGCTGCATGCGCGGCGCGAAACCCTGCGCCCGCTGCTGGTCAACCGGGTCGGGTGCCGCGTGCTGCTGCACGCGCATCTCGGCTTCAATATCCGCGTGCCGGTGAACGCCATGGTGCCGGACCTGCTGCGCATGATCCCGGGGCTCGACCTGGTGGAGCATGCCTATCGTGTGCCCGGCCATATGTGCTCCGGCATCTCGGCGGTGCCCGGCGCGCTGGCTGATGCGCAGCGCGCGACCCTGGCGGCGATGGCGGAGACCGGCGCCGACACGCTCTGCACCATCTTCCATTCCTGCCACCGGGAGAGCGTGACCCTGGAACGGCATGGCGTGCGGGTCGCCAACTGGATGCACCTGCTGGCGGCCAGCCTCGGCTGGCCGGCCGAGGATGGCTACAAGGCCTGGCGCAATGCGGAAGATCCGCGCGCCGCGATCGGCGAAGCGGGGATCGAGGCGGTCGGCGAACTCGCCTATGAGCGCTTGCTCGAAGGGGAACTGCGCAAGCCGCCGCCGTTCTAGCTATTCCGCGCGGATACCGGCGCTTTCCGCGGTCGCGCGGGTGCGGGCGCGCTCCTCCCGCAGCCAGGTGGCCAGGCCTTCCGGCGTGCGCACCGCTGCTTCGGACAGCTGCGCGCCGACCTCCTCCTGCCGCTGCCGGTAGACGGGATCGGCGAGGGCGGCCATGGCGGCGGCGTTCAGCGCCGCGATCGCCGCGGCCGGGGTGCCGCCGGTCGCCATCAGCGCCGCCCAGCTGCCACCGGTCAGGCCGGGAAATCCCTGCTCGATCAGGGTCGCGATATCGGGCGCGAGCGGGGACCGGGTCGGGCCCGTGGTCGCCAGGATGCGCACCAGCCCGCCGCGCCAGCTCGGCACCGTGGTCGAGATCTCGCCCATCACCACCTGGACATTGCCGGCGATCAGGTCGGGCACCGATTGGCTGCTGCCGCGATAGGGCACATGCGTCAGCCGGATGCCGGCCTGCGCCATGAACTGCTCGATCAGGAAATGCGTGGCGCTGCCCTGGCCGGAGGAGCCGATGGTGATGTCGCCGGGCCGCGCCTTCGCGGCCGCCACCAGGTCGGCCAGGCTGCGCAGCGGGCTGTCCGCCTTCACGGTCACGGTCAGCGGGCTGCGGCTCATCAGCGCGATCGGCGCCAGCTCGGTCTCGACGTTATAGGGCAGGCGGGACTGCAGCACCGGGTTGACCGTCAGCGGCCCATTGCTGCCGAGCAGCAGCGTATGGCCATCGGGCCGCGCCTTGGCGACCACCTCGGCGCCGACCGTGCCGCCGCCGCCGGCCCGGTTCTCGACCACGACCGTCTGGCCGAGCCGTTCCGACATCCGCTGCGCGGCGAGCCGCCCCTGGATGTCGGAGGAGGTGCCGGCCGCGAAGGGCACGATCATGCGCAGCGGCCGGTCGGGAAAGGCCTGTGCCCGCGCGATGGCGGGCACGGCCAGCAGCGTCGCCAGCAGCGCGCGGCGTTGGAACGGCATGACGGACCCCCCTTTGATTTTGGGGGCATCCTGCATGCCGGCGGGACGCTTGGCCAGGGGCGCGCGGCCCGCTCAGCCTTCGTTCTTCAGGCCACGCTCGACGATCCGGGCATAGAGCGCGGCGCCGAAGGGGATCGCCTCATCATTGAACATGTAGCGCGGATTGTGCGGCATCGCGCCTTCGCCATTGCCGACCAGGATATAGGCGCCCGGCACCTTCTCCATCATGAAGGAGAAATCCTCCGATCCCATCGAGGGCGGCTTGCCGCGCGTGACCTTCTCCGCACCGACCAACTCCCCCGCCGCCGCCACATAGGCGTCCGTCGCCTCCGCCGCATTGACCGTCGGCGCGAAGATCAGCCGCCAGTCGAGGCTCGCCTCGCAGCCGAGACCGGCGGCGACGCCTTCGACGGTGCGGCGCAGCGCTTCCTCGATGCGGTCGCCGACCGGGCGGCGGAAGAAGCGCGCGGTGCCGGCGAGCGTCGCCGTCTCCGGGATCACGTTGTAGGCGTCGCCGCCGGCGATCTTGGTGATGCTGATCACCGCCGGATCGGCCGGGTTGAGGGTGCGGGAGATGATGGTCTGCACCGCGGTCGCGATATGGCAGGCGGCGATCACCGGATCGATGCCCGCGTCCGGATGCGCGCCATGCGCGCCCCTGCCGCGCACGGTGACGTCGAAGAAGGCGCCGCCGGCCATCGCCGGCCCTTCGCTGATGGCGTATTCGCCGACCGGCATGCCGGGGCGGTTGTGCATGCCGTAGACCGCGTCGCAGGGGAAGCGGTCGAACAGCCCATCCTCCAGCATCGCCAACGCGCCGCCGCAGCCTTCCTCGCCGGGCTGGAAGATCAGGTGCACGGTGCCGTCGAAGTTCCGCGTCTCGGCCAGGTACTTCGCGGCGCCGAGCAGCATGGTGGTGTGGCCGTCATGGCCGCAGGCATGCATCACGCCCTTGATGCCGCTCCGGTAATCCACCTCGTTCTGTTCCTCGATCGGCAGCGCGTCCATGTCGGCGCGCAGCCCGACCGCGCGGTTGCCGGGCCGGCCGCGCAGCACGCCGACCACGCCGGTGCCGCCGACGCCGCGATGCACTTCGACGCCGAAGGATTCAAGCTGGCGCGCCACGATCTCGGCGGTGCGGTGCTCGCCCATGCCGAGTTCGGGGTGCGCGTGCAGGTCGCGCCGCAGCGCGGTCAGTTCGGGGTGGTACTGACGGATGCGGTCGAGGGCGGACATGCGGCGCGGGCTCCTGCCTATACGGACCATGCATCCTGCCCTTGCCGGAGGCCTGGCGGAAGCCGGCCTGCTCGACATGCGAATGGCTTGCAACTACATCTGCGCCGTTCATCCCCTGACGGAGACCCCATGGCGCAGGACCTGCCCGGCCTCGACGACGGCATTCGCCGGCTGAGCGACATGGGCCGCGGCGAGCGCGGCGTCGTCGCCGGGCTGCGGCCGGGCGGCGGGGAAGACCATGGCGTCAGCGCCGAGGAGATGGAGCGCCGGCTGCTGGAGATGGGCTTCGTCGAAGGCACCCGGCTCGCGGTGCTGATGGAGGGGCTGATCGGCCGCGACCCGATGGCGGTCTCGCTCGACGACATGCGCGTGGCGCTGCGCCGGCGGGAAGCCCGCGCGGTGCTGGTGCGGCGGGAAGGCTGATGGACACGCTGCCCCCCGATGTGCGGCCGCTGCGCCTGGCCCTGCTCGGCAATCCCAATTGCGGTAAGACGGCGCTGTTCAACGCGCTGACTGGTGCGCGGCAGAAGGTCGCCAACTATGCCGGCGTGACGGTGGAACGGAAGACCGGCCCGGTCGCGCTGCCGTCCGGCGCGCGCGCGGTGCTGGTCGACCTGCCCGGCACCTACAGCCTGCGCGCCCGCAGCCCGGACGAGGAAGTGACCCGCGACGTGGTGCTGGGCGCGCGGCCGGACGAGCCGGCGCCCGACGCGCTGATCGCGGTCGCGGACGCGACCAACCTGCGCATGGCGCTGCGCCTGCTGCTGGAGCTGAAGGCGACCGGACGGCCGCTGGTGCTGGCGCTGAACATGGTCGACATCGCCGAGCGCCAGGGCCTGCGCATCGACCGGGCGGCGCTGGCGCGTGAGCTCGGCATGCCCGTGGTCGATACGGTGGCGGTGCGCCGCCGCGGCCTCGATGCGCTGCTGGAGGCGGCGGAGCAGGCGGCGCGGCTGCCGCCGGCCGCGGCCGATTGGCAACCCGCCTCCGCCGCGACCCTGCGCAGCCTGCATGCGGAAGCGGCGCGGATCCACCGCCTGGCGGTGCGCCCGCCGGAACGGCCCGATACCTGGACCGGGCGGATCGATGCGGTGCTGCTGCACCCGCTGGCCGGCACCGCGATCCTGCTGCTGATCCTGTTCCTGATGTTCCAGGCGGTCTTCGCCTGGGCACAGCCGCTGATGGACGCGATCGATGCCGGCTTCTCCGCGCTCGGCGCCCTGGTGAAGGCGACGCTGCCGGACGGGCTGCTGCGCGGCCTGCTGGCCGACGGCATCATCGCGGGTGTCGGCTCCGTGCTCGTGTTCCTGCCGCAGATCGTCATCCTGTTCCTGTTCATCATCCTGCTGGAGGATTTCGGCTACATGGCGCGCGCGGCCTTCCTGATGGACCGCATGCTCGGCGTCGCCGGGCTGCATGGCCGCGCCTTCATCCCACTGTTGTCGAGCTTCGCCTGCGCCATCCCGGGGATCATGTCGGCGCGGGTGATCGACAGCCGGCACGACCGGCTGACGACGATCCTGGTGGCGCCGCTGATGACCTGCTCGGCGCGCATCCCGGTCTATACCCTGATCATCGCGGCCTTCGTGCCGGAGCGGCAGGTCTGGGGCTTCATCGGCCTGCAGGGGCTGGTGATGTTCGGCCTCTATGCCGCCGGCATCGCCTGCGCGCTGATCGCGGCGGCGATCATCCGCCGCCTGTTCTGGCGCAGCGCATCGCAGCCCTTCCTGATGGAACTGCCCGCCTACAAGCTGCCCAGCCTGCGCAACGTGGTGCAGAACGTGCTGCTGCGGGCGCAGATCTTCCTGCGCCGGGCGGGCACCATCATCCTGTCGATCATGATCATCCTCTGGTTCCTGGTCTCCTTCCCCGGCGCGCCGGACGGGGCCACGGACCCGGCGATCGACTACAGCATCGCCGGCCGCATCGGCCATGCGATCGAGCCGGTGCTGGCGCCGATCGGCTTCAACTGGCAGATCGGCGTGGCGCTGATCCCCGGCATGGCGGCGCGGGAAGTCGCGGTCGGCGCGCTCGGCACCGTCTATGCCGTGGCGGGCGAGGGGGATGAGGTGGCGTCTGCGCTGCAGCCGACGCTCGCCGCGCACTGGTCGCTGGCGACGGCGCTGGCGCTGCTCGCCTGGTACGTCTTCGCGCCGCAATGCGCGTCCACCCTCGCGGTCGTGAAGCGGGAGACCAACACCTGGCTGTGGCCGGCGGTGATGTTCGCCTACATGCTGGCGCTGGCCTATGTCGCGGCGCTGATCACCTATCGCGTCGCGCTGGCCCTCGGGGGCGGATGACCATGGAGATGGGCAGCACCGTGCAGGGCGTGATCGTGGCGCTGATGGTGGGCGCCGCGGTGTTCTTCCTGGGCCGCCGCTACTGGCCGGGGCGGCCCGGCTGCGATGGTGACGAAGGCAAGGGCGGCTGCAATTGCGGCCGGGATGACTGAGCCGGCCGGATGAGGCCGTGGCTGCGCCTCGGCCCCCAGCTGACGCTGCTCGCCGGCATGGCCTTGATGGTCTTCGGCTTCGCGATCGATCCGCTCTGGCCGGCGCAGGACATGCCGCCGGCGCTCGCCGAACGGTACCGCCAGGATGCAGCCTGCGCCGCCGCCATCTACAGGGGCGGCGCGGTGCCGCTGGCATTCGGCGGCGCCTGGCTCTGCGGCCGCTGGCTGTGGCGGGGCTGGCGGCGGCGTCAGCCCTGATCGGCGAGCAGGTCGGCGTGGATGCCTTCGACCGCCAACGCCTCGGCCTCCGTCAATCCCGCGAACTCCACCTCCCGCGCGCGGCGGGAGAGGCGCCCCTGATTCTGCCGCAGGAAGCCGAGCATCAGGTCGAGGCGCGCCTCGGGCATTTCCAGGAAGGTCCGGATCCGGTCCTTGGCCAGGTCGTAGCGGCGCAGATACTCGACCTCCCGCGGCAAGGTGTTGCGCACGGTTTCGACGATGCTGGCAGCCAGGAACTCCGCCGGAACCGTTGCATCGAAGAAGCGGAACAGATCCCCGGTGTCGTTCAGGACCCGCACATTCAGTTCCGGCGTCGTCTCCCAGCGCGTCAGGGTCAGGCGCGGCCGGGAAACATGTTCGAGCACGGCCCGATAGGCATCGATCCGCTCGAGGAAGACCGCAGAGACCGGAAAGATGATCCCAGCCGGATTGAAGCCGCGTCGCGCGAGGACATGGTGCAGCAGCCAGCGATGCACCCGCCCGTTGCCGTCCTCGAAGGGGTGGATGAAGACGAAACCGAAGGCCAGGCAGGCCGCAGCCGCGATCGGGTCCAGGCCGCCCGCTTCACTGCGCGCCTCGAAAGCAACCAGGCCAGCGATGAGTGCGCCGAGATCCTTGGGCCGCGCGCTGACATGATCGGGCAGCGGTGCGTGGGTGTCGCGGTCACGGGCGCCCACGAAACCGCCCTGGCTGCGCCAGCCAAGACGCAGGAAACGCGTGTCCTCGCCGATCACCAGCCGTTGCAGGCGCAACAATGCCTCGCCATTCAGCACAGTCTGGCCGGCTTCGCCGATCGCCTGGCCCCAGCGCTGGACGCGGCCCTGAGGCGGGCGCTCACCTTCGATGACATAGGAGGCCCGGCTGTCCTTCAGCAGCAGGAAAGCCGCCGCGCGGGCCATCAGGTCGGGCGCGGTGCGCTGGACCACGGCGCGGGCCTCCCGCGGCAGGTCCTGGGTCAGCGCGGTGGTCAACGCTGCGGAACGGCGGATCAGAGGGCAGAAGGCGGGCGTTCCGGGCAGATTGTCCCGAACGCGGTGCCGCAGGGAGACTTCGCCGGTGAGGGTGAATTGGCGCCCGGCGTCGATGGCATCGGCGGTGACGACCTTCGGGGCAGATGGCAGGTCCAGGCGTTCGCCAGTCAGCCATTCATGCAGGAACCAGGCGCGGCGCGGATGTCGGCCGGTCGGCTGGCGGCGGACCCAGGCCGTGATGGCCCTGCCGGCCTCCGGGCGCCGGAACAGACTGGCGAGCAGCCCGAGGTCCACGGCTTCATGCCGCAAGGCGAAGCCCAGATGCGCCGCCAGGCTGTTCACCGGCTGGTAGCGGGGGGTCAGGATGGTCCAGCGCCCATCCTGCCGCAGGCTGTGCCGGTCACCCGCCGCGAGGAGGCTATCCGGCGCGGGGACGTCCAGCCCATAGGCCGCCGCCAGGGCGGCAAGCCCGATGGGGCGGGCGCCTTCAGGCAACGGCACCCCCATGACGGAGGTGACCCGCTCCGGCAGGTTGAGCGGTTCTTCCCCCTCTGCGACCGCTTCTTCCGCCTTCTGCCCGTTCACGGCTCCTGAAATTCCTTCACCTGGTCCGGTGCTCCCTGAATCACATTAACAAGGATTCGGCTGCGAAGCGATCACAGAGGCGGAATTCCTTTCACCGCAGCGAGAAGATACAGAAATTCGGTCACGCCTGATCCAGCAGCCCGCGCTGCCGCCTGCGCAAGGGCGAGGCCGGCTGGGCGGCTGCCTGCAGATAGGGATTGCCCGGTGTCGCCTGGCGCATCGGCAGGCTGCCGCCCCGCGGCCGGTTGCCGGGCGGCGCGGGCTGCGCCACGGGGCGCGGCATGGCGGCGGCCGGCGGCCGCAGCATCCCGGCCAGGCCGCGCAGCAGGGCCGGGACATCCACCGGCGGCCGATCCTTGAAGCCGCCGCCGGCGAGGCCGAGCCGGGTCAGCAGGCCGCGCGTCTCCGCGGCGGCCAATGGCTCCGGCCTGGCGCCCGGCGGCGCGCCGGCGGCGGGCTGGCCGGGCAGCGGCGGCGGCTCGGCGGGCGGCACCGGCGGCAAGGGCAGGGGCTCCGGCGGCGCGGCCGTGGCCCGCTTCGCCAGCTCGGGCGCCAGCGCCTGCGCATCCCAGAGCGTCAGCAGCTCCGGGTCGAAGAACATCCCGCTCATCGGCTGCTGAGCCCGCCATAGAGGCCGCCCGCGACCGCGCCGATCGCCGTGCCCCAGGGGCCGAACATCGACCCCGCCGACGCGCCGGATGCCGCGCCGCCGAGCGCGCCCATGGCCGGGCTGGTGCCGCCCGCCTGCGGCATGGTGGTGACCGTGGTGCCGCCATAGGGCGTGCCGCCCAGCGCCGCCAGCCGCGTCTGCAGCTGCTGCATCGGATAATTCCAGGCATCCAGGAACTGCTGGTAGTTCTGGTCCAGATTGGCTTGGCCGAGCTGCTGCTGTTCCTGCCCGATGCCGGAGAGCATCGCGAGGTCGCCGTAATTCGCCTGCTGCGCATTCTGCCCGAGCTGCCCGGCCATCCCGAGCGCCTGCAGGTTCAGCCCCGCGCCCTGCAGCCCGGCCGACTGGTTCGCCATGCCCGCCTGCAGCCCGCGCGCCAGGTCCTGCTGCGCCATCTGCTGCGCATTGGTGAAGGCGCCGCTGCGGATCTGGGAGGAAAGCTCGCCCGCCTTCTGCGCCGCCGTCGCATCCAGCACCCCGGCCTGCAGCGCCTGCCGGCTGCCGCCGAAGGCGCGCGCCGAGATCGCCTGGTCCGCCAGGCCGTTCTGCGCCGCCTGGCGCTGCTGGTCGAGCGCGTTCAGCGCACCGGTTTCCACGCTGCCGAGATAGGGGTTCATATAGCCGGACAGGTCGGTGCCCGGCAGCGTGCCCGCCGCCACCTGCTGCGGCTGGTAACCCGCGAGGCCGGCGGCGCCGCCGGCCAGGCCCTGCAGGAAATTCCCGGTCTGCCCCTGCATGCCGCGCACGCCCTGTTGCGCCGCCAGCTGGTCCGGCGTGAAGCCGGCGATGCGCGGCCCGTCATATTGCTGCAGCGGCCGGTCGGCGATCCCGCGCGACAGGTCCAGCGTGTCCTGCGCATAGGCGTCGAGCCATGGCGGCAATCGCTGCTCCGTGGTCTGTTCCGTGCTCTTGGGTGCGGATCCGCCCATGTCAAAGCTCCTTCACGAAAAGCATGGCCTGCGGCCGGTAGCCGTGCCGCAGCGCGAGGCGCGTCCAGCCCTTGCGGCCGAGCGCCTCGGCGCGCACCGCGCCGCGATCGCGGCCCCAGGCCTCGATGCCGGGCAGCAGGGCGCAGGCCTCCTCGACGCGGCCCGCCGCCAGCCAGTGGCGCAGCGCGAGGCCGCGCGGATACCGCAGCATCTGCGTCACTGCGACCGTGTCGCCCTGTTGCCAAAACTGCGCGCGCCGATCGCGCACCGCCTGCAGCACGTCGGCCAGCGCCGTCATGCCGCCATCCTGAGCGACGGCGCGTTCGAGCTTCGCCAGCAGGTGGGCTTCGCCTTCGGTCATCCCTGGATCTTCTCCGTGCCGAGCATGCCGGTGCTATCGACGGTGACGCGCCAGACGCTGCGATCGGGCGCCTGCAGCAGGATCGCCGGCGCCGCTTCCCGCGCCGACAGCGCGGCGAGGAAGCCGCGGCGCAGCGCATCGAAGGCCTGGCGCAGCGGCACAGCATGCGGGCCGGGGCCGGGATCCGGCAGGTCGATCCTCATCGGCCGCTGCCCGGTCGCGCATCGAGCCTGAGCTCGCCCAGGCTCCAGTCATCATCCTGCGCGGCTTCCACGCGCAGCCGGATGTCGCGCCCGGCGAAGCGGCAATCGGTCCAGCCATCCTCGCGCGGGGTGAAGGGGCCTTCCGCATGCTCGGCACCGTCGCCACTCTCCTTCGCATAGGCGGTCATGCGCGTCGCGGCGAAGCCGTGCCCGCTGTCGAACTGCGCCTGCGTCACCTCGACGCGGCGGTCGCCGCCGCCGAGCGCGATATTGCCGGTCTCCACCCAGACCTGGCCGGCGCGGGTCATGCCGGCCGCGGTCCAGCCCTTCTCGTGCTCGTAGATATGGCCATCGGATCCGGCCATCACCGGATAGGGCGCGACGCCGGCGCCGAGCATGGCGCTGCGCGGCAGCGCGCCGACCGACCACCAGCTCTCCTGCCAATTCCAGATGACGTAGCGGTCGCATTCGACGGCACCGATTGACGGGTAGAACAGCCACACTTCGGGGAACAGGCCGTTCACCGCGGCGTGCACGCGCGGCAGGCCGGCGAAGGCATCGACGCCGGCGAAGATGAAATTGGCGACCTCGCTCGGCAGCGGCCGCACCGCGCCGCCATCGAAGACCCAGAAGGTCTGCCGCCCCATCCAGATCACGGCGCTGCCGCTGCTGGCGAAGCTGTAGGGGCCATACAGGCTGCAGGCTTCGCCGACGCGTTCGAAGGCATAGACGAAGGGCTGGCCGATATAGCGGCAGAGCCAGACATCGGCATCGGTGAAGACCAGGATGCCACCGCGCACGCGCACCGCACTGACGATGAAGCCGGAGATGCCGAGATCGAAGAAGCCCGCGGTGTTGGTGCTGCTGGCGAAGTCCCAGTCGTTGATGTCCTCGCGCGAGCACCAGGCGACGCGATAGGGCACGCCGGCGGCGCCGAACAGCATCACATGCCGCTCCTCGGTCACCAGCATGGCGATGTTGTTCGCCGGCGCGCCGGCGATCGGCACCGCGGTGGGCGGCAGCGGCAGCAGCGTCGTGTCCCAGAGCAGCAGGCGCCCGTCGCTGCCGCAGAGCGCCAGCAGGCTGGCGCCGAAATTATCCAGGCTCCAGATCACCGGCCGTCCGAACAGCCGCCCATCGGCCAGCGGCCGCGGCGTGCCATAGGCATCGA
>DASYDR010000240.1:0-11799 GCA_036499545.1 Roseomonas sp.
GCGCCATCCAGGTGCTCGAGGATGATCTGGGCCAGCCGGTGGTCTCCGCCGCCTCCGCCATGATGTGGAACGCGCTGCGGCTGGCGGGGGTCCGGCATGCCCGGCCCGGCTATGGGCGGCTGTTCGCCTGACCTCATGGGCCAATTCATCGGATATCCGGGGGCGTGCCCGGTCCTGTTCCGAAATGGCGGATGGGGTGGGATTCGAACCCACGGTAGAGTTGCCCCTACGGCGGTTTTCAAGACCGCTGCCTTAAACCACTCGGCCACCCATCCACTGGTGATTTTCTTGAAGAAAATCAATGCCTTACGCTTACCCTAATGATTCACTCCCGGCACAGTCAACCGGCACTGTGCCGGCGTTTGTGCCGACCCGGCACATGATGCCGGAATGTGCCGGCACCCTAAACGGCGTCACCATATAGGGCTAGCTGCCGCTGCTGATCCGTGAGCTGAGATGAACCGAGCACGCGATACGTGCCGGCTCCACAACGCAACCCCATGCATCCTCCCCTCATCAGCGAAGAAGAAGAGCGCGCGTTTCGTCGTGCTGCTGGTCTCTGGCTGAAACCGCTGAAGCCGGCGGCTTAGTTCGAACTGAACCACTCCCACGCCGCGAACACCGCCACCCAGACAGCGCTATCAGGGCAATCCTGCCGAGCCCGGCGTTGGAATGCTCCTGCTGCCCGGCATCATCCCGCCGCCTCCGGAAGAAGCCCCTGTGGTCTCCGGTCATATCCATCCTCCGGGAGCAGCAAGGGCAGGAACCATCTAGGCCCCTGCCCTTTGCAACCCGTTGCACCAGCACCTGCAGGCCGCATCATCGTGCGAGGTCAGCCTCGACCATCAGCGTGCCGCAGCAAGCGATACCGCTCCGGGCTCAGCACTTGCAGGAACGCATCCATGCTCTCGAAGCTGAAGACCTTCGCGGCCCCGCCATGCCCGCCCGCATCATTGCGCTTCCACGTCAGCAGCGCCCGGGCCCAACGAAGCCATGTCCGTGGTGGCTCCGAGGCGCGGACGCCCATTATCGGTCTTCCAGACGAAGGCCTCTACCCGATCTGCTTCGTCTCTCGGTAGGTGTAGGTGACGCTCCCGGTCGTCATGTTGACCTGCTTCCGATACAGATGCGCGTAGAACTTCCACGTCGAGCCGTCCCGCACCCCGAACGTTGCCGACGACACGTCACGCTTTTTGCTGAAGGTGCCCCGGAACCGATAGTTCTTCGGCTGAAGCATGGAGGCGTGCATGCCAAGCTCGGCCTGAAGTTCCGCCCGCTGCGTCTGCGCCATACGCGATATGCTCTTCTTCGTCTGATGGCGGTTCGCGTTCGCATGTCCGACCACCACAGTGCCGTCGGGCGCAGCGCGACCGACACCGAAGGTGCAGCCGTCCATCGTCGCGGTGAACATCCACTCGGCATGGCCGGTCAGCGTGGTAAAGGCCGTCCGGTTGGCATCATAGGGGCACCAGTAGGCCCAGAAAGCCGTCGTGGGATCGTTGGACGCGGTCAACTCGTAAAGGGGGATGTTGTTCCCCTTCTTGTCCTCGCACCGATAGAAGCCGGCATCAGCGGGCGTGGCCTTCATCATGACGGGGCCGCCATGATTGATCTGGTTGATCACGTTTCCAACGAACGTGTCACAGGTGAACATGCATGTCAGCGGGTCGAACGGCACGTTTTCCAATTCCTTCGCTTGTCTCCGTCGCGCTTAAGTTGCTAACCCCAAACGAGTCAATTTATTTAATTCTTCTTTAAGATTCAGGTGCTTAAGGATCACCAGATTTGGCTGTCGGCGAGAACCAATGACCGAGGCGGAGCTGGCTAAGCCCTGATCCGGAAAGACCTCCGCCATCAGCCATCATGGGCCGCTGGGCTGCGGACCGAAGAAGAGCCTGGGCCGGCCGTTCAGTGAGGGCGCGTCTCGCGGGAGACGCCCGACGAACTCGTGATTATCGCCGCCGACGACAGTGGTGACATTCAGACGCAATCCAGGCATTCCCCTCCTGCAAATCTAAGCGAACTGGTAGGGAATTTTGCATGGCGGGTGACAACGCGAGCCACGGACAGGACAACGGAATGGCAGCCACGCAGGCTCGGGTTCGCGAGCCCCGGTGGCTCGAACCGAGGGCAAGCCTCGCCCAGACCCTGTCCTATGCAATGTGGATCGCGGTCCCGCTGCTGCTCTGCATCTGGTGTGGCCTGATCCGGTGACTTGTCCTGCCTCTCCCACGGTCCTCTGATCGGAGGCGCGAAGGGGAGGCAACACCGTGGAACCATTCTGGCTGCGAGCATCCCGCCCTCCCGAAACGCCGCTTGGATGGCTTATCTGGGCCGCCATCCTCCTGCTGATTGCCTCGGCGGCCTACGCCGCCCTGAGGGTGTACGGTGGCTAAGCCCTTTGCCCTCCGGCGGCGCGGGTACAAAGATGCTTGTCGAACTGTACCCGATCGCTGTGAAGCCTTCCCGGCGGCGCGTCCCCGTCAAGGCTGCTTCGCGCGCGACAAGCGCCGCCGGTTGCGGGCAGAGTGCCGCCGCCATGAGCCCCCGCCCCGACGATTCGGCTATCGAGGCCGAAATCCTGGCCCGCATCACCAATGCAGGCGCCAGCAGCAGTATCTCGCCCAGCGACGTCGCCCAGGCGCTGGCGCCGGTCGATTGGCGCCCGCTGCTCGGCCCGGTGCGCCGCGCCGCCCTGAAGCTGCAGGCCGAAGGCCGCATCGTGATCCTGCGCAAGGGCAAGGCCGTGCCCGCGGCGGAGGTCCGCGGCGTCATCCGCCTGGCCTTCCCCGGCGACCGCGCCTGATGCCCTGCCCGCTGCGGGCGGTCCGGTTGCATTTCGCCGCATTCCGTTTCGTACGCGGCAGTTTCGGTCCCGTTGCCACCGCCATACCTGTCACCGGCTGACCTTTGATCACGGAAGTCCTGCGATGACCCGTCGCCTGCTCCCCTTCATGCGCGATGCCTGGGCCATCGCCGGCCCCTATTGGCGGAGCGAGGAGCGCTGGCGGGCCCGCATGCTGCTCGCCGTCGTCGTCGCGCTGAACCTGTCGCTGGTCTTCATGACGGTGCTGCTGACCTATTGGCAGAACGCCTTCTACAATGTGCTGGAGCGCAAGGACGCCAGCGCCTTCCTGGATCTGCTGTTCCGCTGGCACGTCGACCCGGAAAGCGGCCGTGGCCTGCCGGGTTTCGCCTATATCGCCGTCGCCTATATCCTGATCTCCGTCTACGCCCTCTACCTCCGCCAGGCGCTGCAGATCCGCTGGCGGCGCTGGATCACGGAAAACCTCATCGCCGGCTGGCTGCACGACCGCGCGCACTACCGCATCCCGCTGACCGAAGCCGATACCGACAACCCCGACCAGCGCATCGCCGACGATGCCCGGCTGTTCGTGGACGATACGCTGGTGCTCGGCCTCGGCCTGATGAACGCGGTGGTCACGCTGGCAAGCTTCGTCGTGGTGCTCTGGTCACTTTCCGGGCCTCTCGAGATTCTCGGCGTCAGCATCCCGGGCTACATGGTCTGGGTGGCGCTGTTCTATTCGGCGCTCGGCACCGCGCTCGCGCACTGGATCGGCAAGCCGCTGATCCGGCTGAACTTCCTGCAGCAGCGGGTCGAAGCCGATTTCCGCTTCGCCCTGGTCCGGCTGCGGGAGAACGCCGAAGGGGTCGCTTTGCATGACGGCGAAGCCGATGAGCATCGCGCCCTCTCCAGCCGCTTCCGTGCGCTGACCGAGAACTGGTGGTCGATCATGACCGCCACCAAGCGCCTGACCTTCTTCACCGCCGGCTTCAACCAGGTGGCGACGATCTTCCCGATCGTGGTCGCGGCCCCGGCTTTCTTCGCCGGGCGCATCCCGCTCGGCGGGCTGATCCAGACATCCTCCGCCTTCGGGCAGGTCCAGGGCGCCCTGTCCTGGTTCGTCTCGAACTACTCGGACCTGACGGAATGGCGCGCGACGGTGGACCGCCTCACCGGCTTCCGCGCCGCGATCGAGCGCGCCGCCGCCCAGCGTGGCGGCCTGGCCCGCACCGAGGCCACGGATGCGGCGCTGGCGCTCACCGGCGCCACCCTCACCCTGCCGGATGGGCGCGTCCTGGCGCATGACGCCGCCCTGACCTTGGCCCCCGGGGAGCGCGTCCTGGTGCAGGGCGCCTCCGGCTCCGGCAAATCGACGCTGTTTCGCGCCATCGCCGGCATCTGGCCCTTTGCCCAGGGGCAGCTCGCGCTGCCGGCCGGCAAGCGCCTGCTGTTCCTGCCGCAGCGGCCCTACCTGCCGCTCGGGAGCCTGCGCCGCGCCGTCTGCTATCCGGAAGACGCGGCCCGCTTCACCAATGCCGAAATCGGTGACGCCCTGACCGATGCCGGGCTGGCGGCGCTGATCCCGGAACTCGACGAGGAGGGCAATTGGGCGAAGCGGCTATCCGGCGGCGAGCAGCAGCGTCTGGCCCTGGCCCGCGCCCTGCTGGTGCAGCCGGATTTCCTGTTCCTGGACGAAGCCACCGCGAGCCTGGATCCGGAAGCGGAAGCCGCGCTGCACCAGATCCTCACCGAACGCCTGCCGCGCACCGCGATCCTCTCCATTGCTCATCGCGAGAGCGTCGCGCGCTTCCACGATCGCATCCTGCGTCTGCAGGACCAGCATCTGGTCGCGGCCTGACGGACGGTCAGCCGACCCAGTCGATGGCGGCGCCGTGTGGGTCGGTCCAGGCCAGCGGGGCGCCGTTCAGGGACAGCAGGAAGCGCCCGGCGGGCGCTTCGCCGGCGCGCGCCGCGACGGAAGGGAAGACCGCGGGCGCCTCATTGGCGATCCAGGCATCGCAGAACCCGGTGACATCAGCCGCGAAAGCCTCCCGCTCCGCCAGTGATGCCACGTAGCTCAGCACGGCGGTGTGGAAGATGACGAGGGTCGCATCCCGCGGCGCCTCCGCCGCCAGCCGCGCCAGATCGGCGCGCAGGTCGCCCCGCACCAGCCGCGGCCTGGCCTCGGCCGCGATCGCCATGGCGGCGCGCAGCCGTGCCAGGCGCCCAGGCTGGCCGGGCCAGACCAGCGTCTCCAGCCAGGCGCGCTGATCCGGATCGGTGATGTCGAGCGGATTGAGATCGAGCCCGGCCCGCCAGATCACCTGCGGCACCGCCGCCGGCAGCGGCGTCGCGGCATTGGCGGCGCAGGCGAAGACCGGCGCGCCTGGCAGCACGAAGCGGCCGTAGTCATAGCCGTAGCGGTCCAGCAGCAGGCAGAGCCCGGCCGAGGCGCCGACCTCGATCAAGGCGATCGGCTGCGGCAGCCGCGCCAGCACCGGCAGCAGGGTGGCGCAACGCGCCGGTTCATTGGTCTGGGTCGCGCGCGCCAGCATCACCGCACGGAGCGCCCCAGGCCTGGCCAGCAGGTTGCGCCGGAAGTCCTCCCAGCCGGCGGCGGTGCCGTGCAGATGGCGAACGGCTGCCAGCAGCAGGTTCGGCTGCTGCTTCGCCTCCGGCAGGCTCGCCAGGAAGCGCAGGCAATCCGGATCCCCGGCGACACCCTCCGCGAGCGCCTCATAGAGCGGGGACCGGCCGCGCGCTTCCTGCACCGCGAAGCGGCGATAGCGGGCCGCGATCGCCGTCCATACCGCTGCGTCCATGGCCTCGCTCCGCTTGTCCGGCGGCGAGGTTAACGCCGCTCAGGCCCGGGCGCCGAGCCCCGCCACCAGCCGCAGCAGGGAGGCGCCGTAGCGGGTGCGCTTGGAAGGCCCGATGCCGGGCAGCAGTTCCAGCGCGTCTTCCTCCGCCGGTCGCGCTTCTTCCAGCGCCGCCAGCGTCTTGTCGGCCAGGATCACATAGGGCGGCAGGCCGAGCCCGCTCGCGATGCGACGGCGCCAGGCGCGCATCGCCTCGATCGCGTCGGCGCCGGCGGCGAGCGTCGCGCGCGCCATGCGCTCCGCATCCTCCAGCAGCGCCTCGTCCGGCCCTTCGCCCACCGGCCGTGGCGCCGTGGGCGCGGCGCCCTCCGCCGGCGGCGGCGCGCTGCCGTTCAGCACCGCGAGAATGGCATCGCCATAGCGTTCGAGGCGGGAACGGCCGACGCCCGGCACCTCCAGCAGCGCGTCCAGCGTCGCCGGGCGCCGCGCCGCGATATCGGCGAGCGTCCGGTCGATGAAGACGACATAGGCGGGCACGCCCTGCGCCTGCGCCACGCTGCGACGCCAGGCGCGCAGCGCCTCGAACAGCGGATCCTCCGAGATGCGGGCGGGCGAGGCCGGCTCCGTGCGGCGCGGCGTGGGCGCGGCGGCGGCGCGCAGGAACAGCTTCTCCTCCCCGCGCAGGACCGGGCGCGCCGCTTCGGTCACCACCGGCGCCGTGCCGTGCTGCCCGACCTCCGCCAGGTCGAGCAGCCCGCGCGCCACCATCTGGCGGATGATGCCCTGCCATTCGGCATCGCCGATATCCTTGCCGACGCCGAAGGTCGGCAACTGGTCATGCCCGAATTGCAGCACCTTCTCCGTCGTGCGGCCGCGCAGCACGTCCAGCACATGCCGCGCGCCGAAGCGCTGGCCGGTGCGCACGATGGCCGAGAGCAGCTTCTGCGCCGCGACCGAGGCATCGAAGACTTTCGGTGGTGCGGCGCAATTGTCGCAATGGCCGCAGCGTTCCGCCGCTTCTTCCCCGAAGCAGCGCAGCAGCAGGCGGTTGCGGCATTCCGCCGTCTCCGCGATCGCGACCATGGCGTCCAGGCGCTGGCGCTCGATGCGCTTCTGCTCCGGCTCGGCGGCGCTGTCCTCGATATGGTGGCGGGCCAGCGCGATGTCGCCGGCGGAATAGAGCAGCAGGGTGCGCGCCGGCAGGCCGTCGCGGCCGGCGCGGCCGATCTCCTGGTACCAGCTCTCGGGGCTGCGCGGCATGTTCAGATGCACGACCCAGCGCACATCCGGCCGATCGATGCCCATGCCGAAGGCGACGGTCGCCGCCATCACCACCTGTTCGCCGCGGGCGAAGCGGCGATGCGCGTCCCGCTTCGCCTCCGCCTCCATGCCGGCATGGAAGGCCAGCGCGTCGATGCCTTCCCCCCGCAGCCGGTCGGCGACCATCTCCGTGCGGGCGCGCGTCGCGCAATAGACGATGCCGGTACCGCCGACCTCGCGCACGAAGCCCAGCAGCTGGCGGAATTCCTGTTCCCGCGCCATCGCCTCGATGCTGATATTCGCCCGTTCGAAGCTGGCCCGGAACACCGGCGCTTCGGTCAGGTCGAGTTGCGCGCGGATATCCTCGGCGGTGCGCGGATCGGCGGTCGCGGTCAGCGCCAGGCGCGGCACATCCGGGAACATGCGCCCGAGCACCGAGAGGCCGCGATACTCCTTGCGGAAATGATGGCCCCAATTGCTGACGCAATGCGCCTCATCCACCGCGAAGAGCGCGATCGGCATTTCGGACAGGCGCTGCAGGGTGCCGTCCAGCAACAGCCGCTCCGGCGAGACATAGAGCAGCTTGAGCCGGCCCTGGTGCAGGTCGCGCAGCACGCCGCGCGCCTCGTCCGGCGGCAGGTCGGAATGCAGCGCCGCGGCGGCCACGCCCTGCTGGCGCATGGCCGCGACCTGGTCTTCCATCAGCGCGATCAGCGGCGAGACCACGATGGCGATGCCGTGCCGGCAGAGCGCCGGGACCTGATAGCAGAGGCTCTTGCCGCCGCCGGTCGGCATCAGCACCAGGGCGGAACCGCCGCCCGTCACATGCCGCACCACCGCTTCCTGCTGGCCGCGGAAACCGGTGTGGCCGAAGACGCGGTGCAGGACATCCGCCGGATCGGCGGACTCGGGCGTCAGGCTATCGGGCATGGGCCCGGTTTGGCAGATGGCGCCCGGCCTGTCAGCCCATGGCCGGGATCGCGCGGCCGCCGATCAGCCGCAGGATGCGGGTCGGCCGCTCGACGCCCATCAGGCGATGCGCGATCAGGATGACGCTGCGGCCGGCGGTCGCGCTGTCCAGCGTTTCCAGGAAAGCCCGCTCGGTCGCCGCGTCCAGCCCGGCCGCCGGCTCATCCAGGATCAGCACCGGCGCCGGCGACAGCAGCGTCCGGGCCAGGGCCAGCCGCCGCGCCTGGCCGCCGGAAAATCTTGCCCCGGCCTCCCCGACGCGGGTCTCCAGCCCATCCGGCAAGGCGCGCACCAGGTCGCCGATGCGGGCGCGGTCCAGCGCCTGCCAGAGCGCCGCGTCCTCCGCCTCCGGCGCCGCCAGCCGCAGATTTGCGGCGATGCTGTCGTCGAACAGCCGCGCATCCTGGGTCAGGCAGCAGATGCGGGACCGGACGGCGGCCGCCGGCAGGGCCGCGATATCGGTGCCGCCGAGCGTGATGCGCCCCGCCGCCGGCGCCGCCAGCTTCAGCAGCAGCGCCGCCAGGGTCGATTTGCCGGCCCCGGACGGGCCGAGCAGTGCGATACGGGCGCCTTCCGGCAGGTCGAGGTCCAGCCCGTCGAAGACCCGCGGCCGATCCGGCGCCCAGCCGAAATGCAGGCCCTCGATCCGCAGCGCGTGCCGCTCCGGCATCGGCGCCGGCGCGGCCGGATCGGGCACCGGCACCGGCGTATCGGCGGCTTCGAACAGCCGGCGCGCGGCGGCACCGGCGGCGGCGAGCGCCGCACCCGCCCGCGGCATCAGCCCCAGCGCCTCGGCCGAGGCCACCGCCAGGAAGGCTGCGATCACCGCCGGCGCGACGCCGGCTTCCCCCATCGAGATGCCCCAGGCGATGGCACCGAGCAGCGCCGCCCGGGTCAGCAGCGACCCCGCCGCGCCCCCCATCGCCGCGCTGGTGGTCAGCCGGCGCTCGGCGGCGGCGAGGGCCGCGCTTTCCTCCGCCACGCGCCGCGCCGCGCGCGCCTCGGCATTCGCGGCCAGCGTGTCCTCGATGCCGGTCAGCGGGTCGATGACGGCAGCCCGCAGCCCGCCACGGCAGAGCGCCACCCCTTCCGCCGCCCGCGCGGCGCGCGGCGCCAGCAGCGGCGGCAGCAGCAGCGCGATGGCCAATGGCAGCACGACGATGGCGGCCAGGGTGACGGAAGCGGCGCCGAGCACCAGGGCGATGCCCGTCACCACCGCGAGGCCGGCCGCCGCCGGCACCAGGGCACGCAGATAGAGCCCGTCCAGCGCCTCCACGTCCGCGACCAGGCGGCCCAGCAGGTCGCCCATGCGGCGCAGCCCGATGCCGGCGGGCAGCCGCTGCGCCAGGCGGCCGAAGAACCAGACCCGGGTATCGGCCAGGGCGCGGAAGGTCGCCTCATGCGTCGCCAGCCGTTCCAGGTAGCGCGCGACCGGGCGCAGCGCGACGACGGGGCGCAGCAGCAGCAGCGTCATGCCGGCGCCGCCGGCGAAGAGCGCGCCTTCGCGCAGCCCGTCGGCGACGCCACGCCCGGCCAGCCCGAGCAGGGCCAGCCCGGCCAGCGCCGCGACCAGCGCGACCGCGCCGCCGGCCAGCAGCCAGCCGATCCTGAGGCGCCACAGCGCCAGCACGCGCAGCAGGTCACGCAGCATGATGGATACCCGGTAGGAGGAAGCGGATCTCCATGCTCAATCGCCCGCCGCGCGCGCCAGGCCGGCCGGGCGGCCGTCCTGCATGTCCAGCACCGTCGCGCCCCAGCCGCGCAGCGCCCGGGAATGCGTCGCGATCACCGCGGTGCGGCCGAGGCAGAGCCGCTTCAGGCTTTCCAGCACCTCGGCCTCGGTACCGGGATCGAGATGCGCGGTCGGCTCGTCCAGCAGGACCAGCGGTGCGTCGCGCAGGAAGGCACGCGCGATCGCGACCCGTTGCGCCTGGCCGCCGGACAGGCCGAAGCCGCCCTCGCCCACCAGCGTATCCAGGCCCTGCGGCAGCGCATCCGCGAAATCCGTCACCCGCGCCGCGCGGGCCGCGGCCGTGACCGCCGCATCATCGGCATCCGGCCGCGCGAAGCGGATATTCTCGCGCATGGTGGCGCGGAACAGATGCGCGCGCTGCCCGACATAGGCGGACAGGCGCCGCAGCTCCTCCGGTCGCAGCGCCAGGGCGTCGCGTCCGTTGATCGCGATGCGGCCGGCATCGGGCCGGGCAAAGCCCATCAGCAGCCGCAGCACGCTGGTCTTGCCGGCCCCCGAGGCGCCCATCAGCAGCAGCACTTCCCCCGGCAGGACCCGGAAGGACAGCCCATCCAGCGCCGGCGGCCGCGCGGGATCATAGCTCAGCCGCACATCCTGCAGGGTCAGGGTGACGCGGGGCGGGACCTCCTCCAGCAGCAGGCCGGGCCGTTCCTCCTGCGGGGTCAGCAGCGGCGCCAGGTCGGCGGCCGCACCCTGCGCCCCCAGCCGCTCGTGATAGGCGGCGGAGAAGGCGCGCAGCGGCGCGAAGAAGGCCGGCACCAGCAGCACCGTGAAGATCGCGGCATGCGGGTCCGGATGCCCGGCGCCCAGGGTCCAGCCATGCCGCACGGCGATGCAGGCCAGCGCCGCGGCGGCGATCAGTTCCAGCGCGCCGGAGGCCAGGAAGGCGATGCGCAGCACCCGCATGGTGCGGATCCGCAATTCCTGGGCCTGCACGCCGAGTGCCGCCTGTTCCGCGGCTTCCCGGTTGAACAGCACCAGCGTCGGCAGACCGCGCATGCGATCGAGGAAGCGGCCGGCCAGGGCCTGCAGGGCGCCGAACTGGCGGCGGCTGGCCTGGGCGGCGCCGATCCCGGTTACCGCCTGCGCGACCGGCACGCAGAAGCCGGCGGCCAGCAGGATCAGCCCGCTGGTCACGTCCGACAGCCCGGCGGCGACCGCCACCATCAGCGGGCCGGCCACGGCGATGGCGGCGGCCGGCAGCCAGCGGGCGAAATACCCCTCCAGCGCATCGACACGTTCCACCACCAGGGCGGTTCGGGCACCGACCGGACGGTCATCGGCGGCGCCCATCGCCAGCAGCCGCCCGAAGGCGGCGTCGCGCAGCCGGGCGCGCGCTGCCGCGCCAGCCGCGATCTGCGCCTTCTCCTGCGCGATCGCGAGCCCGGCGGCGAGCAGCGCCAGCGCAGCGGCGAGCAGCAGTTCCGGCAGGCCCGCGGCACCGAAGCCGAGCAGCCGCGCCAGCAGCGCGGCCACCAGCCAGGCTTCGGCAATGCCGACCGCCACCAGCCCCGCCCCGATCGCCACCGCTCGCAGCAGGAGCGGCCGTGCCGCCCGCTGCTCGCGCGCGAGCAGGGCGCGGGCGCCGGCGTCCTGAATTTCCCTCGACATGGCGCAGGGGTTTAGCCGAGGCCCCGCCCGCCGTCACCCGCCTGCCGGAAGCCCGCGGCGGCGCCCGGCATGGATAATCCGCCACGAGCGCGGCCGGGACGGTATCCCGCAGGTGATCGCCACCACCCTGCATCCTTATGCCGGTGGCCAAGCTTATCGTCCTGTAGGAACGAGGGTTGCCATGCGTCGCTTGCCGTTGCCCGCGCTTCTGGTGTCCGCGCTCCTGGGCCTCGCCGCCTGCGCGATGGAATCGCCGCCGCCACCGCGGACCGTCGATCGGGTCGACCTCGGCCGCTACCAGGGCCGCTGGTTCGAGATCGCGCGCTTCCCGAACCGCTTCCAGGACGGCCGCGCGCGCCGCTGCGTTGGCGTCACCGCGGACTACGCCGGGGAGCCCGATGGCACCATCGCCGTGGTCAATCGTTGCCGCAATGCCATGGATGGCGGGCGGGAGGTCGTGGCGCGCGGCTGGGCCCGCGCCGATGACGCCAGCAACGCCAGGCTGCGGGTGACCTTCTTCTGGCCCTTCTTCGGTGACTACTGGGTGATCGGCCTTGACCCGCAATACCGCTGGGCGGTGG
>DASYDR010000241.1:0-8476 GCA_036499545.1 Roseomonas sp.
ACCACGAAGGCACCGTCAGGGGCGGCATCCAGCAGCGCCACGGTCGAGCGCCCAACCGAGCCGGTGGATCCCAGGATGCTGATGCGGCGCGGCGTGCTCATTGCCAGATCGGCTGCCCCTGGCCGCAGATCATGGCCAGGATGGCGGCGACCGGCGCCGCCGCCAGCACGCCATCCAGCCGGTCCAGCAACCCGCCATGGCCGGGGATGAGGGAGGAGGTGTCTTTCACCTGGAACTGCCTTTTGATTGCGCTTTCCAGCAGGTCGCCCGCCTGCGCCATGAGCGCGAGCAGCGCCGCCACCGGCAGGGACCACAACGCATCGCCCGGCGCCAGCAGCAGCGCGGCGACCAGCCCGACCAGCATGGCGCAGGCCAGCCCGCCGGCCGCGCCGGACCAGGTCTTGTTCGGCGAGACTGCGGGCATGAGCTTGGGGCCGCCGAAGGCGCGCCCGGCCATGTAGGCGCCGATATCCGATGCCCAGACCACCAGGAACAGGAACAGGACGTTGGTGCGCCCGGCGGCGTTGTCATGCCGCAACTCGACCAGCGCAATGCCGGCCAGCCCGATATAGAGCACCCCGAGTGCCAGCCGCCCGGCGGGAACCGCCGGCCGGTCCCGCCCCCGCATCGCGCGCGCCGCGCCATAGGTCAGCAGGAAGCCGGCCGCCAGCATGGCCAGCGAGGCTCCCGGCAACTCCACCACGGCGAGCGTACCGGCGGCGAACACCGCGGCCGGCACCGCCATCCCTGGCAGCGTGCTGGTCCGCAGGCCACAGAGATGGACCCATTCCCAGGCAAGGATCGCGATGGCGAGCGCCATCAGCGCGGTCCAGGGCTCGGCGCCCAGCCAGATGCAGGCGATCGCCGCCGGGCCGAGCACCAGCGCCGACAACACGCGCTTGCGCAGATCCCGCCACCGCTTCGCGACATCCGGCGTGGTCCGCGCCGCATCGTCCGCGCCCACAGGCCGGCCGGCCCCGGCGGGGGGACTCACGCGCCCCCCTCCGCCCGCTGACCGAAGCGGCGGTCGCGGCGCGTGAATTCGGCGACCGCCTGGGCCAGGTGCTCGGCGCCGTAGTCGGGCCACAGCACGTCCTGGAAGACGAATTCGGCATAGGCCGCCTGCCAGAGCAGGAAGTTCGACAGGCGTTGCTCGCCCGAGGTGCGGATGATCAGGTCGGGATCCGGCTGTCCGGCGGTCTGCAGCCCGCCGGCGAAGCCGGCCTCGTCGATCGCCGCGGGGTCCAGCCGGCCGTCGCGCGCCGCCTCCGCCATCGCGCGCGCCGCCGCCACGATCTCCGCCCGGCCGCCATAGGACAGCGCCACGGTGAGGTTGAGGCGGGTGCCGGCCTCCGTCGCCCGTTCGGCCGCCAGGACCGCCCGCGACATCTCGGTGCCGAAGCGGGCATGATCACCGATGATCCGCAGCCGCACGCCTTCCTTCACCAGGGAGGCGATTTCGGACTTCAGGTAGAGGCGCAGCAGGCCGGTCAGGGCCGAGACCTCCTCCAGCGGACGCTGCCAGTTCTCGGAGCTGAAGGCGAACAGCGTCAGCCAGGTGATGCCGGCCCCCGCCGCGGCTTCGATGGTGCGCCGCGCGGCTTCCGCCCCGGCGCGATGGCCGAACGCCACCGGCAGGCCGCGGGCCTGGGCCCAGCGGCGATTGCCATCCATGATGATCGCCACGTGGCGCGGCGGCGGCGGGGATTCGGCCTCCAGCGGCCGGGCCGCGGTGCCGTTCGCGAGGCGCGGTCGTGAGAAGGAGCTCATCGCGGCGATGCCCTTCGGGCTCAAACCGTCTTGATGTCCTTTTCCTTCTCGGCGAGTACCGTATCGACCTGCTTAGTATACTGGTCGGTGAGCTTCTGGACCTCGTCCTGGACCCGCTTGCCCTCGTCCTCGCTGATCGGCGCCTTCTTGTCGGCGGTCATGGCCTTGACCCGCTCCATCCCATCGCGGCGGACGCCACGGATCGCGACCCGGCTCGCCTCGGCATATTTATGCGCGGTCTTCACCAGGTCGTTGCGGCGCTCCTGGGTCAGGGGCGGCAGCGGTACCCGAATCACCTGGCCCTCGGCCTGCGGGTTCAGACCGAGGCCGGAATCGCGGATCGCGACCTCGACCGCCTTGGTCAGCGAGCGATCGAAGACCTGCACCACCAGCATGCCGGGCCCACCGACCGAGATATTCGCCACCTGGTTGAGCGGCGAATTGCCGCCATAGGCTTCCACCCGGACCGGCTCCAGCAGCGCCGGGCTCGCGCGGCCGGTGCGAAGACCGGCGAATTCCTTCCTCAGCGTCTCGATCGCGCCGTCCATGCGGCGCGTGAGATCCTGCTTGAGCGCTTTCGCGTCCTCCGCCATGACGCGGGTCCCTTCCTCAGAGCGTGACGAGTTGAGGCCAAATCGGCCGGAGAGTCTGAATCAGGCGATCCAACACAGTCTAGTGCGGCTGTTCGATAACCGTGGTGAAGCGGCCCTCGCCCTTCATCACCGCGGTGAAGGCGCCGGCTTCGTGGATGTCGAAAACGATGATCGGCAGCTTGTTCTCACGCGCCAGGCTGATCGCGGCGGCGTCCATCACCGCCAGATCGCGCGCCAGCATGTCGAGATAGGTCAGGGTGACGTAGCGCTCGGCATCCGGATTCTTGCGCGGATCGGCGGCATAGACGCCATCGACCTGGGTCCCCTTCAGCAGCGCGTCACAGCCCATTTCGGCGGCGCGCAGCGCCGCGGCGGTGTCGGTCGTGAAGAAGGGATTGCCGGTGCCGGCGGCGAAGATGACGACGCGCCCCTTCTCCATGTGCCGCTCGGCGCGGCGGCGGATGAAGGGTTCGCAGACCGAGGACATCGGAATCGCGCTCTGCACCCGCGTGCTGACGCCCTGCTTCTCCAGCGCGGATTGCATGGCCAGCGCGTTCATGACGGTGGCCAGCATGCCCATGCTGTCGGCCTGGGCGCGGTCCATGCCGGAGGCAGCGCCCGAGATGCCGCGGAAGATGTTGCCGCCGCCGATCACCAGGCAGACCTGGACGCCCAGTTCGATCACGCCCTTCACATCATCGGCGATGCGGCGGACGGTGGCATTGTCCAGCCCGTAGTCGCGGCTGCCCATCAGGGCCTCGCCGGAGACCTTGAGCAGGACGCGCTTGTAGACCGGCGATTGGCTCATGATGGTTCCGGTGGGCAGTGAGTTACAGGCGCCGCACCATAGGGGAGCGGCGGAGGCGGCGGCAACCGGCGCGCGCCCGAGTCGCCCCGGGCGCGCACCAGTCGGGTGGGCTTTGTAGACGGAGCGTCCGATTCAGACCGTCAGGCCATGCGGCCCTCCGGTCATCGGATGCCTTATATACGGAGCGTCCGATTCAGACCTGCGGGCCATTCGACCCTCCGGTCATCGGACGCTCAGCCCTGGGTGCCGGCCGCGGCGGCGACTTCGGCCGCGAAGTCGCTGACCTGCTTCTCGATGCCCTCGCCGAGCTGGAAGCGGGTGAAGCCGGTCAGCTTGGCGCCGGCCTTCTGCACCACCTGCTTCACCCGGGTCTCGCCGTCATGCACCCAGACCTGCTCCAGGAGGACGACTTCCTCGTAGTACTTGCGGATCCGGCCCTCGACCATCTTCTCGATGATCGCCTCGGGCTTGCCGGAAGCGCGCGCCTGCTCGGAGAGCACCGCCTTCTCGCGCTCGAGCGCCGAGGGGTCGACGGCGGAGGCGTCGAGCGCGTCCGGGCGGGTGGCGGCGACATGCATGCCGACCTGGCGACCGAGCGTCTCCAGCGCCTCGAGCTCCGAGCCGCTCTCGACCGCGACCAGCACGCCGATCTTGCCGAGGCCCGGCTTGACCGCGGAATGGATGTAGGACGCGACGACGCCCTGGCTGACCTTCAGCACGCTGGCGCGGCGGATGGTCATGTTCTCGCCGATCGTGGCGATCAGGCGGGTCAGCTCTTCCTGCACCGTATGGGTGCTGCCGGGGTAAGTCGCGGTGCGGAGCTTCTCCACATCCTCGCCGACCGAGAGCGCGAGGCCCGCGACATCGGCGACGAAGGTCTGGAACTGCTGGTTGCGGGCGACGAAGTCGGTCTCGGCATTGACCTCGACCATGGCGCCGGTGTTCGGGCCGGTGGCGACGCCGATCAGGCCCTCGGCGGCGACGCGGCCGGACTTCTTGGCGGCAGCCGAAAGGCCCTTCTTGCGCAGCCAGTCGACCGCGGCGTCCATGTCGCCGGCCGCTTCGACCAGCGCCTTCTTGCAATCCATCATGCCGGCGCCGGTCTTCTCGCGAAGATCGCGCACCATCGCCGCGGTGATCTCGGCCATCGGATGTCTCCGTTCTGCAGTCTGCTCGGCGCCTGGCGCCTGGTTCTCAAGGCTGCGCCGCGGGAGGGCGCCTGCCCTCGCCGCGGCGTTGTATCAATCGCGCCCCGATGACAGGGGCGCGCGGCGCGCCGCTTATTCGGCGGCGGGGGCCGGCGTCTCGGCGGCCGGGGCGTCGACCGGGGCCGGCATCTCCTCGGGGAGGGCCTCGACCTCGGTCTCCTCGCCCGCCACTTCCTCGGAGGCGCCGAGATCGACGCCGGAGGCCTGCAGCTCGGCCGAGATGCCGTCGAACACCGCGCCCGCGATCAGGTCGCAGTAGAGGTTGATCGCGCGGATCGCGTCGTCGTTACCCGGGATCGGGAAGGCCACGCCCTGCGGATCGGCATTGCTGTCGACCACGGCGATGACGGGGATGCCGAGCTTGTTGGCCTCCTCGATCGCCAGCTTTTCCTTGATGGTGTCGATCACGAAGATGATGTCGGGCAGGCCGCCCATCTCCCGGATGCCGCCCAGCGCGCGATCAAGCTTCTCCTTGTCGCGGGTCAGCATCAGGACTTCCTTCTTGGTGAGGCCCTGGGTGTTGCCGCCGAGTTGCTCGTCCATCTGCTTCAGGCGCTTGATGGAGCCGGTGATCGTCTTCCAGTTGGTCAGCATGCCGCCGAGCCAGCGGTGGTTGACGTAGTACTGGCCGCAACGGGTGGCGGATTCCGCCACATATTCGGCCGCCGCCTTCTTGGTGCCCACGAACAGCACGCGGCCGCCGCCGGCGACGGTGTCGCGCACCGCCTTCAGGGCGCGCTCCAGCATCGGCACGGTCTGCTGCAGGTCCAGGATATGGACCTGGTTGCGCACGCCGAAAATGAACGGCGCCATGCGCGGGTTCCAGCGCCGCGTGTGGTGGCCGAAATGCACGCCGGCTTCGAGAAGCTGACGCAGCGAAACCTCTGGCATCGCCATTGGCGATTCTCCTTCCTGCTCGTCCGGTTGGACTTCCGCGGCGCAAGCCCCCGTGAGGGGGACCGGACCCTGCCCGTGATCAGGAAGGGCGCACCACGTGCGAATTCCCGCGGCGACATGCCGTAGGTGGGCGGGGATATGGCCGAAAGGCGCGCCGGAAGCAAGCCGGGTAGCCCCGCCGCCGTCTTCAGGCCGCTTTGCGCAGCGCCAGCAGGTGCAGGGCATAGACCATGGTGCTGCGGGCATGCAGGCGCACCGCCCAGGGAAAGGCCGGATCCTCCCCCGCGATCTTGATCCCGGCGATGGACTGGGGGTGCTGCCCCTCGGTCAGGATAGCCCGCAGCAGGGGCTCGGCCGCGCCCCGGTGTGGACCGCGCTGGGAATGGCCGCCGATCCAGAAGGCGGGTTCCGTGGCGCTTGGCGCCCAGTCATAGGGGGTCGACAGCACGGCCCCGCTACCCGGCGCCAGCAGCGCCGCCACGGTGTTGAGCAGCGCCACCGGCGAGGGCACGCAGTCCAGCACGTTCATGGCCGAGATCCGTGCGAAGGCACCGGCGGTGAAGGGCAGCGCCATGGCGTCGCAGGCCCAGAAGTCGATCCGACCGGCATCCGGCGCCGGCACCGTGAAGTCGCGCGGGTCGTAGACCAGGCCGATGCGCCGCCGCGGATAGGCGACGCGGCCCCGCCGAATCACCCCCTGCGCCAGGCGCAGCATGGAGAAATTCAGGTCGACCCCGAGCACCAGCCCATCACCGGCCGCCGCCAGCTCCGCCGCGGCACGCCCGACCGAGCAGCCGATATCGAGCGCCGGGCCATTCGGCAGCCCCTCCCCCAGCATCGCCACCCCGGCGCGAAGCGCGCGGGCGACCGAGCCGGGCGGGAAGGCGGAAGGCGATATCGCCTCCTCCGGATCGAACTCCCCCCAATGATCATGGGCATAGGCGCCGAGATGATGGCGCGTCGCCTCGAAGGGCGTGCCGGGACCGATCGCGTCGCCGAGCATGCCGAGCGCTTCCGCGGACAGATCCTCCCGCGCCAGGATATGGGTCTGGCTGTCGGCCAGGTAGCGCGCGGGATCGGTGACGATCAGCGGCACCGCGTCAATGACCGGAAACTCGCAGAGGCAGTCGGCCGCCAGGCATTGCAGCGTGCCGTCGACGACGACATCGCCTTCCCGCGTGCCGATTCGGGCGAGCGTCAGCGGGCTGTCGGGCCGCCCGTCGAGCCGGCAGCGCGGGCAGACCGGCGCCAGCGCCTCGAAATGCCCGATCCGCATGGCGTCAACCGCCGATCATCACCGTCGGGCAGCCTGGCGGCAGGATCTTGCCGGTCGGCGAGGGAATCGGCGCGACGCAGGTGGGGTGGGAGGTGAGGTCGCCGACCCGCGCCGCCGGCAGCTTCTGGATCAGCACCGTCGCGGAGCCTTTCACGATGAGCCCGGGCCCGGCCGGCACGCAGGGCACCAGCGTGCAGATCTTGGTCAGGTCGGTCAGGCGGGCCGCCGGCAAGCTGCCGATCAGCACCGTCGGCGCCCCCGGTGGCATGATCGGCAGCGGCAGCGCCGGGTGCGGCACCGGGGTCGGCACCGGCGCCGGCGGATGGATCGGCGCGTGGCAATGCGGCGCGTCCTGCAGGACGAGATCGGTTATGCGGGCGGCGGGCGGCATGGGCGGAACTCCCTCGGCAGCAAGCCTAACGGAATCGTATCGAACCGGCCAGGGGAGATCCCGGCCGGCCTGGTCACGGCTCCGTCACGGTGCCAGCCGGAACCCGTCCGGCGGCAAGGTGACGTCGACGCTGACCACGATGTTGTTGCCCACCACCATCAGCGGCACCTTGGCACCCTTGTAGGGATCGTCTTCCGAGGTCGGCACCCCGCCCGCCTTGAACAGCGATGGCCGCACCTTGCCCGAGGCATAGACCTCCACCCAGAGGTCGAAGCCCAGGAACATGATGCGCACCTGCTGCGGATGCACCGCGATCGCCTTGCCCAGATCCTGCAGCGTCGCCAAAGCCCAGCCTCCGTCCCCGCCGCGGCGCCCATGCGGGGCCGGATGACGGATGGAAGCGTAGAGTGACTTGCTTCCATCCTTGAACTGTCATCCTAGCCCAGGCGGGCATGCGCCTCCACCAGCTCTACCGCGGCGGCCGCATCGGCGGCGGTAACGCCAGGCACACGGCTGACGGTCTTGCCGGCGCGGATCGCGGTCCATTGCGCATAGACGGCCTCGATCTCCTCCGGCGTCACGCCGGGCAGCTTCAGGATCGACCGGCTATGGACCGCGGGACGCTCCAGATAGTCCTCCGGCAGGTAACCCTTCTCCCGGCAGAGATGGAACAGGGCGGTACCCGGATAGGGATAGAAGACGAAGAAGCCGAAATCGATGGGGTCGAGTTCCTGGTGCAGCGCGATCGTCTCCTGCATTTCGGCCACCGTCTCCCCCGGGGTGCCGATGATGTAGTTGGCGGTGGCCATGATCCCCGCCTCCCGCGTCCAGCGGAATACGTCGCGGAAGCGCTGGTTGGTGGCGTGGCGCTGCATGATCTGCCGCCGCACGCGTTCGCTGCCGCTTTCGACGCCGTAGACGATGTGGCGGCAGCCCGCCGCCGCGAGTTCGCCGAGCATCGTCTGGTTCACCGTCTCGACCCGTGCGTGCAGCGAGAAGCCGATGCCGAATTCGGCGCCGTAGACGCGGCAGAATTCGCGCACCCAGGGGTGGTGGATGGTGAAGGTGTCGTCGAGGAAGATGACGTAGTTCAGCGGCCCGCGCGCGCGGATGGCACGCAGTTCCGCCAGCACATTGCCGTGGCTGCGGCGCCGGCCATAGGCGGGGCCGCCCTGGTCCGCATAAAGCTGGTCGTACATGCGCGCCGCGCAGTAGGTGCAGGGGAACGGGCAGCCGCGCTGGGTCGAGACATGCACCACCCCCCAACGCTCATCCAGCAGGTCGCGGGCGGCGAACGGGATGCGGTCGATCGGCTCGATCGGCGGCCGGATCGCCGGGCGGCTGCCGCCCTTGGCCCAGATATTGCCGATTCCGCTCCCAAGGATATCCCGCCCGGCTTCCAGCGCCTCCACCAGTTCGAGCAAGGCGGCTTCGCCTTCGCCCAGGCAGACGAAGTCGATGCCGGGATGCCGCAGCACCTCCTCCGGCGAGAAGGTGGCGTGCAGCCCGCCCAGGATGACCGGCACATTGGAA
>DASYDR010000242.1:0-12416 GCA_036499545.1 Roseomonas sp.
GTGATCGGCATGGCGCTCCGTCTCCGGGCGCGGGCCAATCCGGTCTATGTCTCGACCGGCCATCGCATCAGCCTGGCGACCGCCCTCGCCTGGGTGAAGCGCTGCGCGACCGGGCATCGCCTGCCGGCGCCGACCCGGGCCGCGCATGATGCGGCGGGGCGGCTGCGGCGGCGGGCGGCGGCGCCCCCCTGGCCAGGCTGAGCGATCCGCTCTACCAACCGCGCCATGCATCGTCTCTGGATCGCGCTCGGCGCCCTGGCCGGGCTTGGCGCCGTCGGCCTTTCGGCCTGGGCCGCGCATGGCGCACCCTCGGTGCTGCAGCCCGCGGCGCTGGAGTCGTTGCGCAGCGGCATCACCATGCAGGGCTGGCACGCGCTGGCGCTGCTGGCGACAGGGCTGTTCGCGGAGCGCCGCGGTGGCCTGCTGGCGCATCTGGCGGGGGCCGCCTTCGCCATCGGCATGGTCCTGTTCTGCGCCGGGGTCTATAGCGGCGCCCTCGCCGGCGTGCATCTCGGCCCGGTCGCGCCGGTCGGCGGCGTCACGCTGATGCTGGGTTGGGCGATGCTGTTCCTCGCCGCGCTGAAGCGCGCGTGATCGCCAGCGCCTATCTCGCCGCCGAGGGCTTCGCCACGGCATTGGCGGAAGAATTGGCGCTGAGCGGCCGCCGCATCGAGGCCTGGCATGGCCCGCTGGCGCTGTCGCCCGACCCGCCGGCACCGGCGGCCTGGGCGCTCGATATCTGGACGGCGCCGCAGATCATCGAGGTGGCTTCGGTCAAGACCGCCGCCGATGCGCTGCGCGGCATCCAGCGCAACTGGAGCCTGGTCTCCGTCCTGCATCATCGCCGGGCCGCACTGATCGTGGAGCGGTTGCCGCCGGTGAAGGCGCGGCCGCTGGCCTTTCCGGAACCGGCGCCGACCGCGCATCTCGGCGCCTGGACCCTGCTGGCGCCGGACCGGATGCTGGCCTCCCCAACCAAGACCAGCCCTTTCGTCGGCGGCGCCCCGGTCTTCGTCGAGGATCGCGAGGGGCCGCCATCGCGCGCCTATCTCAAGCTTTGGGAAGGGCTGACCCGCATCGGCCGGCATCCTGGCCCCGGCGAGACCTGCCTCGACCTCGGTGCCGCGCCGGGCGGTTGGACCTGGGCGCTGGCGAAGCTCGGCGCCCAGGTGACCGCGGTGGACAAGGCGCCGCTCGACCCCGGCGTCGCCGCCATGCTGGGCGTCACGCACCGGCAGGAGAGCGCCTTCGGCCTGGAGCCGCGGAACGAAGCGCCGGTCGACTGGCTGTTCAGCGACGTGATCTGCTACCCGGCCCGGCTGCTCGGCCTGGTGCAGCGCTGGCGGGAAGCCGGCCGCGCGACGCGGGTGTTCTGCTCGATCAAGTTCCAGGGCACCACCGACCACGCCATCGCCGCCGAATTCGCGGCCCTGCCCGGCGCCCAGGTCTTCCACAGCGCGAACAACAAGCACGAGCTGACCTGCGCGATCCTCTGAAAGGAAAGCGCCCCGCCCTTTGAAAGGAAGCGCCCCGCGGCCGCAGGCCGCCACTGGAAAGGCCGGGCTGCGAGGCGTCAGCCGATGCAGACCGAGGCCGCGAATGCGGCCCGCGCGGAGTCGCGCGCCAGCCAAGCCGGCGGATGCCGGCGCCGGCGCTTGAGGACAATGAAAAACAGCATTCTTCGGTCGAAGAATTCGACCGAAGAATGCGGGCGGCGGGGCTCGAACCCGCATGGCCTTGCGGCCGAGGGTTTTTAAGACCCTTCCGTCTACCGTTCCGGCACGCCCGCGACAGGCTTTGCTATGCCCAATCCTGCGCGGGCTCGCCAGAGGCTGTCGCGAGCGGCGGCGGCGAATGCGCCGGCCGGGGCCTTGGCATCTCGAACCAGAGGCAGCCTTCCTCCTGGTCCCGCGCCGGGCACCAGATGCGGCCGGGGCCGAGCGGCTGCATGCCGAGGCCGCGCAGCACCGCCTGGGACGCCAGGTTGTCCGACTGCACCGCGGCGCGCACGCGCGCCAACTCCATCGCCGCGAAGCCATGGGCGATCACCACGGGCGCGGCTTCGCGCATCAGGCCGAGGCCGTGATAGGCCTCGCCCAGCCAATAGGTCAGGGTGCCCGTCATCGGGTCGGCGCGGTCGCGCATCAGGCTCATCCAGCCGCAGATCGCCCCGCCGGAACGCAGTTCCAGCACCAGCGGCGTGGAGCCGTTGTCCCAGGCGGTCCGCCGGGCGGTGGCGATGCGCAGCAACGCATCCTCGACCGACAGCGGCGCCGGCCAACTCGCCAGGCGACGGCTGATCGCCGGCGTCATCAGCATCGCGAGGTCATGCGCATCCGCTTCGCGCGCCATGCGCAGCCGGAGGCGCGATGTGCCCAGGACGGGGGAAGACATGTCGTCGGCGCCCATGAATCGGACAGGTACCTTCGCATGGAGGGGATGGAGTCAGGCGGAATATTCTCTTCGGTACAATCCTGCCGAGGCGGTCAAAGAAACGTGAAAGAGCCCGGGGCGGCTGTAAACTGACGGCAAAATGGATCGCCAAATTGTATACTAAACAAGCACCGCCTCAATCTCCATGCACCGCGCCATGGCACGCGGCAGCAGGCGCGCGTGATAGAACGCCGCCAGTGCGCCATAGGCCGCCGCATCCGCCGCCGCGGCGCGCGCCAGCAGCCAGGCGCCCAGCGTCCAGCCGGCGGCTTCCAGATAGGCGAAGGCGACGGACTGCGCCGCGTCGGCATCCGTCGCCTGCGCCGCCACCATGCGCCGGGTCGCGGCTTCGAGTTGCGTGAGCGGCGTCCGCAGCGCCGGTGCCTGCTCGCCCGCTTCCGCCAGCAGCGCCAGCATCATGGCGCCCTGGTCGCGGCCGAGCTTGCGTGCCACCAGGTCGATGGCCTGGATACCGTTGGTGCCCTCGTAGATCGGCGCGATGCGCGCATCGCGCAGCACCTGGGCGGCGCCGGTTTCCTCGATGAAGCCCATGCCGCCATGCACCTGCACGCCGAGCGAGGCGGTCTCGACGCCACGCTCCGTGCACCAGGCCTTGGCGATCGGCGTCAGCAGCGCCAGCCGCGCTTCCGCCGCGGCGTCGCCGGCGCGGAAACGGTCGCCCGCCGCCGCCGCTTCCAGCACCAGCAGCCGCGCGGCCAGCGTGACGGCACGCATCTCCGTCAGCATGCGCGCGACATCCGGATGCCGCGCGATCACGCGCCCGCCCTGTTCCCGCTGCGACGCATACGCTTCCGCCAATTCCAGCGCGCGGGCGCCGTGCGCCACGCCCTGCATCGCGACGGCAAGGCGTTCGTTGTTCATCATCGCGAACATCGCGGCGAGGCCGCGATGCGGCGCGCCCACCAGCTCCGCCTCCGCGCCCTCGAACAGCATGATGCAGGTGGGGGAGCCGTGGATGCCGAGCTTGTGCTCGATGCCGCCGCAGCGGACCGCGTTGCGGCGGCCGTTCTCCTCCACTTTCCGCGCGGCGAACAGGCTGATGCCGCGCGAGCCTTCCGGCGCATCCGGCAGCCGCGCCAGCACCAGGTAGACGATGTTGTCGGTGCAGTCGTGCTCGCCCCAGGTGATGAAGATCTTCTGGCCGTGCAGCGCATAGCGCCCATCGCCGCGCGGTTCCGCGCGGGTGCGGATGGTGCCGAGGTCGGACCCCGATTGCGGCTCGGTCAGGCACATGGCGCCGGTCCATTCACCGGCGATCATCTTCGGCAGCAGCCGCGCCTTCTGGTCTTCGCTGCCATGGTGGTCGAGGCATTCGATGGCGCCCGCGGTCAGCATCGGCCCCAGCGCGAAGGCGGTGTCGGCCGCCAGCGCGCATTCCAGCACCGCGAACCACAGGCTGGTCGGCAGCGCCTGGCCGCCCTGCGCGGCGGGCGCCGACAGGCCCTGCCAGCCGCCATCCATCCATTGCCGGTAGAGTGCCGGGTAGTGTTTCGGCGTCGTCACCACGCCATTGGCGTATTGCGCGCCTTCGCGGTCCGCCGCCCGGGTGCCGGGCAGGATCGCTTCACGGCAGAAGCGGTCGGCCTCGGCCACGATCTGCGCGATGTCCTCGGCCGAGAGCGGCGCCGCGCTGCCGGCGGTGATGCCGGGCAGGTCGGTCAGGCGGGTCAGGCCGAAGGTGATATCGGCGGCGGCGGTCGTCGTCATGCGGCGTCACGCTCCAGAACGTGCAGCAGGGCGGCGGGCGGTGGTGCCTCGCCGGCGGCCCAGCCGGGCAGGGCGCGGGCCAGGGCGGCATCCCCGGCGGTGCGCGCCAGGGCCAGCCCCAGCAGCGGGGCGAATTTGAAGCCATGGCCGGAGAAGCCGGACATCACGAAGCAGCGTGGGGTCAGCGGTTCCAGGACGAAATGCTCGTCGATGGTGACGTCGTAGTAGCAGGCGCGCGCATCGACGACGCGATAGGCATCCAGGCCGCGGATGCGGTGGCGTGCGAAATCCAGGATCTCCCGCGCCTCGGCCGGCGTCGCCGCGCGGTCGTCCTCCGCATCGCCGCGGCGGGAGAAGCGGTGGTCGCCGATCTTGAGCGGCGTGCCGGCGACCGGGGGCACCGCGTAGAAGCCGCCATCCTCCGCGAGGTCGAGCAGCATCGGCGCCGCCTGCCAGGCGGCGCGATGCGCCGGTGGCGGCTGCAGCAGCACCAGCACCTGGCGGGACGGCACGACGCGCGGGGCCAGGGCGGGCAGCAGCCGCGGCGCCCAGGGCCCGGCCGCCACCACCAGCAGGTCGGCCCGATGCTCATTGCCGTCCGCCATCCGGATCGCGGCGCGGCCTGGATCCACCGCGGTCGCGCGGCCCCGCAGGAAGCGCGCGCCGCGCGCCGCCAGCAGCCGGGCGAGCGATGCCAGGATGCGGTCGGCCAGCAGCACGC
This sequence comes from Roseomonas sp., assembly GCA_036499545.1. GTDB lineage: Bacteria > Pseudomonadota > Alphaproteobacteria > Acetobacterales > Acetobacteraceae > Plastoroseomonas. Next base: position 4,883 of record DASYDR010000242.1, read on the forward strand.
CGCCTTCCGGCATATGGAAGGCATCGGCGATGCCGGCCGCGTCCAGCATCGGGAAACGCGTCGCGACCTCCGGCCCGGGCAGGGTTTCCGGCGCATGCCCGCCAGCCAGCAGCGCGGCGCGGCTCGCCGCCAGCCAGCCGCCGGGCGCATCGGCCAGCGCCAGCACGCCGGTCTCTACGTGCAGCACCTCGCCCAGTTCGGCCCAGAGCCGGTCCCAGGCCGCATAGGCATGATCGACCATGCGCATGTAGCCCGCCTCGGCGCCGTAGGCATGGCGGATCAGCCGGTGATGATCGTGGGAGGCGCCGCGCGGATTGGGCACCGGATCCTGATCCAGCAAGGTGACCGCATAGCCTTGCCCGGCCAGCGCCCAGGCCGCCGCAAGCCCCATGATGCCGGCGCCGAGCACCAGCGCCGTCTGCCGCGTTTCTCCCATGGCGCCCTTCCGGTAACGGGGTTCCAGGGCGGATGCCGCTCCGCCCTGCCGCGGCAGGCTCTCAGGCCGCGGCGTGCTGGTCCAGCCTGTCGCGCAGGGCGGCGATGCGCGTCTTCAACTGCATGAGGTCCTCGATCGTCAGGCCGCTGGCGTCCAGGATGCAGGGCGGAATGTCCCGCGCCCGCTCGCGCAGCGACGCCCCCTGGGCGGTCAGCGTCACCCGGACCTGCCGCTCATCGGCGGCGTCGCGGATCCGGGCGATGTGGCCAAGCGCCTCCAGCCGCTTCAGCAACGGCGTCAGCGTATTGGATTCAAGCGCGAGCCGGGCGCCGAGATCACCGACGCGCAGCCCGTCCTCGGCCCAGAGCAGGACCATCACGAGGTACTGCGGATAGGTGAGGCCGAGTGCCGCCAGCAGCGGCCGGTAGACGCGGTTGAACGCGTGGTTCGCGGAGTAGATCGCGAAGCAGATGAGGTCGTTCAGCCCGACATCCGGCGCGGCGTCCTTCGCCATGGCCATTCTCCTGCAATTCCCATCGGGGGCGCGGATTCGCGGGAGGATCCGGCCGGCTGTCACAAATAAATCGCACGCGATCGGATCGCAAGCGCTTGACTGCCCCGGGTGCCTTGGATAGTTAAATCGTGCACGATGTAATCGTGAGCGATTTATGAGCCCGAAAGGACCGCATCATGGCCGACCGCGTTTCCCATGCCGATGACCGCCCTGCCTCCCGCCGCGGCCTGCTGCTCGCCGGCGGCGGCGTCGCCGGGGCGGCGGCCCTGCTGCCGGCCGCGGATGCCGCGGCGCAGGGCGTGACTGCCCCCGCGCGGACGGGCCGCGTGACCCGCGGCGTCAGCAGCATCACCACCCGCGACGGGGTCGAGATCCATTACAAGGATTGGGGCCGCGGCCAGCCGGTCGTGCTGAGCCATGGCTGGCCCCTGAACGCCGATAGCTGGGAATCCCAGGCCTTCCACCTGGCCAGCAACGGCTTCCGCGTCATCGCCCATGACCGCCGCGGCCATGGCCGGTCCAGCCAGCCCTGGGACGGCAATGACATGGACCATTACGCCGATGACCTCGCCCAGGTGATCGAGGCGCTGGACCTGCGCAATGTCGTGCTGTTCGGCTTCTCGACCGGCGGCGGCGAGGTCGCGCGCTATGTCGGCCGCCACGGCACCGGCCGCGTCGCGAAGCTCGGCCTGATCTCCGCCGTGCCGCCGCTGATGCTGAAGACCGCGGCCAATCCGGGCGGCCTGCCGATGGAGGTCTTCGACGGGCTGCGCGCCGCCAGCATCGCCGACCGGTCCAAGCTCTACCGCGACCTGGCGAGCGGTCCCTTCTTCGGCTTCAACCGGCCCGGCGCCCAGGTCTCCCAGGGCATGATCGACAGCTTCTGGCTGCAGGGGATGACCTCCGGTCACAAGAACGCCTTCGACAGCATCAAGGCCTTCTCCGAGACCGACTTCACCGCGGATTTGCGCAAGTTCGACCGGCCGACCTTGATCGTCCACGGCGATGCCGACCAGATCGTGCCGATCGATGCCGCTGCCCGCGCCTCCGCCCGGCTGGTGCCGCATGCGACGCTCAAGGTCTATGCCGGCGCGCCGCATGGCCTGGCCGACACGCACAAGCAGCAGCTCAACGCCGATATGCTGGCTTTCCTGCGGGGCTGAGCCGCCGGCGTCGCGATGGCCGGGCCGCGTGCCCGGCCATCGCCTATGCGACCGTCAGCCGTGCCGCGGCGGCCAGCGCCGCGCCGGGCGCCAGGGTGGTCAGCGGCCCGAGCTTCGCCAGCACCGGCTGGTTGGGCGCATCCGGGATGTGGCTCATGGGCTCGACGCAGACCGCTTCGGCCTCCGGCGGCAGGAAGACCTGCAGGTTGGTGGCCCAGGCGCCGCTGGCGCGCAGCGTCAGCTTGCGCGCCGGATCCTCCAGCACCGCCATTCCGTCCCATCCGGCGAAATGCGCGTCGGTGCCGATCAGCGTCGCGCAGGCCTCATCCAGCCCGGGATCGGCCGACGCCTCCCGTGGGATCATCCGGTCGTCGCTGCGCAGCCGATGCGTCGCCGTGAACCGCAGGGTCTGCCCCGGCCGCCGCGCGAACCAGGGGTGCCAGCCAAGGCCGAAGGGCATCGGCGCGGCCCCGGTGTTTTCCACCACCGCCTCGATGCCGAATCCGGCCTCGGAGAGGCTGAGGGCGATCCGGACGGCATAGGCATAGGGGCCGGCCGCGACCCGCTGGGTCAGCACGGCGCCATCCGCGGTCGCCACCGCCTGCCAGGGCCGGTCGCGCGACAGGCCATGGATCGCGGTGTCCTCGGCCGGGCGATTGATCGGAAAGCGATGCCGCGAACCCAGCGCGCCGCCATCCAGCCGTCCGCCCCAGGGGACCATCCAGAAGGCGCCGGCGCGGGTCGCGTTGGGATCGGCGCCTGCCGGCAGCGGCGCCAGCACGTCGACGCCGCGCCAGGCCAGCCGCGCCAGCGCGGCACCCTGCGCCGGCAACAGCGTCGCGTCCCAATCCGCGCCCGCCAGGGGCAACGCCTCATTCAAGGGAGAAGTGATCCCGCGGCGACGGCGTCGGGCGCGAATACTCGAAGGCGGTGAAGGCGCCGCCCTGGTAGCGCTCGCTGACCGGATCGGCGCGGATGCCCTCGACCTCGGCGCGATAATCCTCCGCCGTGTCCTGCGGCTGCCAGCCGATGCGGTCGCGGTGGTCATCGCCCCAATAGCTCTGCGGATTGCGCGAGCAACTCCAGATCACCGCATGCCCGGTGCGCTCCGCCAGCACGCAGCGCGACGCCAGCCGCACCAGGTCACCGAAGGACAGCCAGGTGGAGAGCATGCGGTTGTCGATCGGCTTCGGATAGCAGGACCCGATGCGCAGATTGACGTTCTCGACCCCGTGCTTGTCCCAGTACATGCGGCCCATCAGCTCGCCATAGGCCTTCGACAGGCCGTAATAGCCGTCCGGGCGGAAATGGCAGTCGGCGTCGAGCTTCGGCTGGTTGCCCTGCGGCCGCTCATGGAAGCCGATGCTGTGGTTGGAACTGGCGAAGACCACCCGCGCCCGCTCGCGCCGGGCCGCTTCGTAGACATGGTACAGGCCGCGCAGATTGGGGCCGATCACCTCCTCGAAGGGCCGTTCCACGCTGCAGCCGCCGAAATGCAGGATGGCGCCGACGCCTTCCGCCTGGCGCGCCAGGGCGAGGCCGTCATTGAGGTCCGACTTCACGAAGACGGCACCCGGCGGCAGCGGGTCGGGGAAGGGGGTGATGTCGGTCAGGCGCAGCACCCAGCCCTGGGCGCCGAGTTCCCGCGCCAGCACCCGGCCGAGATTGCCGGAGGCGCCGGTAAGCAGGATTGGCTTCTGCGGTGCGGACATGACGTCTTCCTTTTCTGTTCGCCGGCGGCAGCATGGCCGCGGGCGGGAAAGCGGGGAAGCCTCGGGCCACCCCTTTTACCGCGTCTGCGTGGGCGCCGGCGTGCGGTGCGGCGGGGTGCGGGGCCGCTGCCGCGCCGCGGTGCGGGTCGCCGGGCGCGGGCGCTGGGCAGCGGCGCGAACCGGGGCCGGGCGCCGGGCCGGTGCCGTGGCGGCGGGCGCCGCCGCGGGGGCGGCGGCTGCCGCCGCCGGCGTACCCGGCGGGGCGCCCTGTGGCATCGGCAGGTCGTCGGTCGCCGGTATCGACAGCGCCGCGACCGGCGTCGTCGCGGCGGCACCCGGGCTGCCCCCGGCCGCGGCCGGCGCCTGCGGCATGCCGCCGGCATTGGCCACCACCTGCCGCACGCCGGCCGCCGCCTGTTGCGCCGCCGCATAGGCGACATCGCCCCACATCCCGTTCAGGCTGCCGGCGGGGATGTTGTTGAGCTGGGCCACGCGGCCGAGCTCCTCCCCGTCGCGGCGGGAGACGATCCAGATCAGCTCCACGCGCTGCTGCCCGCTTCCGATATTGGCCAGGCTCACCAGCCCCTGCACCGCGAAATTGGCGCTCGAGGCGTTGTCGGAGACCACGAAGCCGCGCTCGGTCAGGAACTCCGTCAGGCGATTGGTGAGGGCGGTGTTGCCGTCGCCCGGCGCGCCGGAGACCGGCACCACGCGCAGCCGCGGCGGTCCGCCGGAGACCAGCGCCGCGGGGTTGGTCGCCTTGCGCGCCGCCTCGGCCCGCAGCATCAGCTCCGCGATGCGGGGGGCGGCGGCGGTGGCGGCGGTGTGCAGCGGCGCCTCGGTACCTTCCGCCCAGGCCTGCACCGGCACCGGCTGGCCATCGATCGCGCCCTGTTCGCGACCATCGGCATCGATCAGCACGTAATGCGGCACCACCCCGGCGCCCTGGCGATCGGCGCGCACGACGACGCGCCAGTCGAGCGGCAGCGCCGCCGCGGCGACCGCGGGCACTTCCGCGCCGCGCAGCGCCTCGGCGAGCTGCCCCGCGAAGCGGTCCGCGGTCGCATTGTCCATCAGGGCCTCGACCGGGCGCGGCACCGCGACGCGGGAGCCGGGGGGCGCCGCGAGCTGGGCCGAAAGCCCGCCGGCATTGCCGCGATAGGGCTGTGGCAGATCGCCGCAGGCGGCGAGCAGCCCGAGCAGCGCGAGGAGGAGGATAGGCTTCATGCGAAACAGGCCACCACCATCATGATCGGCACCAGCATGACGATGAACATCACCATGTGGGGCATGGGTCAAACCGGCAGCGCGGTCATTGTCTGCCCAGGCGCGGGAAGCGCGATCGCGGAAAGCTGGTGCCCGATCGGGCCCTCTCCGTTCAGCGTGCGCCGCCGATGGGAGAAGAAGCGCGCCGGCTCCGCCAGCGTATCGCCGGGCGTCACCTCGGCCGCGATGCCCGCTGCCGTGAGCCGTGCCGCGCAATAGCCGGCCAGATCGAATTGCCAGCGCCCCGGTCGCGCGCCATCCGCGAAGAAACGGGCATCATCGGCGTCGCGTGCCAGCACGGCGTCGCGCAGATCGGCCGCCACCTCGTAGGAGGGCTGGCGGATGCAGGGCCCGACCGCGGCGCGGATCCGGGACCGGTCGGCGCCGAGGGTCTCCATCGCCGCGATGGTCGCCTCCAGCACGCCGCCGACGGCACCCCGCCAGCCGGCATGGGCGGCGCCGACGACGCCGGCCCGTGCATCGGCGAAGAGCACCGGCGTGCAATCCGCGGTGACCACGCCGATGACGATGCCGGCGCGGCGGGTCGCGATGGCGTCGGCCTCGGGCGCCGCCGTCATGTCCCAGCCTTCGTCCAGCACCAGGCAACGCGCGCCATGCACCTGCTTCGCGCCGTAGAGCGCCGCCCCCGGCAGGCCGAGCGCCGCCACCGCGCGGGCGCGGTTTTCCGCCACGCGATCCCCGGCATCGGCACTGGAGAGCGAGCAGTTCAGGCTGGCGAAGGCGCCTTCGGAGACGCCGCCTTCCCGGGTGAAGAAGCCGTGGGGCAGGCCGGCGAGGCTGGCGGCGGTAACGGGACTGAGCGTCCGAAAGTCTGAATCGGCCGCTCGGCTGACAAGGGTCATGGTTCGAATCCCGGCGGTGTCGGGAGGGCGGCATCGCATACCGCCAGCGCCTTGAACAGCCGCCCCATGGCTTCGGGCGCCAGCAGCCGCTGCGCCGCGGAGAGCTGCGCCGCCGCTTGTGAAGGCCGGATGCGGGCCAGCGTGGCGGCCCGGGTGGCGAGGCCGAGGCGCTGCAGGAACAGCCCCTGGGGCAGCGGCCCATGCGTGGCCGCGCCCGCTACCTGCGCCGTGGCGGCGAGAGCGGCGAAGTCGACATGCGCCGTGATGTCGCGGCTGCCGGGCGCCGCCAGCGGATCCGCCGCCGCATGCGCCTGCATCGCCTGCAGCGTGTCGCCGAAACCGCTGTCCTGCGGGCCGTAATCGAGCATCAGCAGCGCGCAGCCCGGCCTTGCCGCCAGCGCCGCCACCAGGGCAAGCGACGCTTCGCTCACCTCCTGCACCGCCCCTTCGGGGGCCACTGCGGGCAAGGGCGGCGCGGCCTCGGCGGGCTGTTCCACGAAGGCGCCGTCCGCGACGAAACGCTCCGTCCAGGCGGCGCCGCGGCGGACGAACTGCCGGACCGGCAGCGCATCGAAGAACTCATTGGCCAGGATCAGTGCCGGGCCGGGCGGCAGGCTCGCGATCTCCTGATGCCAGATCACATCCGCGCCAAGCCGGGCGCGCTGCGCTTCCCGCAGGCGCGGCGATGCCTCCACCAGATGCACCTGCAGCGCGGCGCGGCAATCCGGCATCGCCTGGCCGATGGCGCGCAGGGCGTCGGCCATCAGGGTGCCGCGCCCGGGGCCGAGCTCGGCCAGGATCACCGGATCGGGGCGGCCCATCTGCTGCCAGACGACGGCGCACCAAAGGCCGAGGCATTCGCCGAAGGCCTGGCTGATCTCGGGCGCGGTGGTGAAATCGCCCGCCGCGCCGAAGGGATCGCGCGTGGCGTAATAATCCGCCGCCGCGCGCGCCATGAAGATGTCGAGGCGCTCCGCGTTCAGCGCGCCGCCTCCTCCGTCATGGGGGCTGCCGGCGCCGGCCTGGCGCGCGCCATCAGCCAGATGCCGATCAGCACCATCGGCAGCGACAGCAGCTGGCCCATGGTGGCACCGGCGAACAGGAAGCCGAGCTGCGCGTCAGGCTGGCGGAAGAATTCGCCGACGATGCGCGCCACGCCATAGCCGGCCAGGAAGGCGCCGGAGATGAAGCCAGGCCGGGCCCGGATGCCGGGCCGCGCCATCAGCAGCATCAGCAGCGTGAACAGCAGCAGCCCTTCCATGCCCGCCTGATAGAGCTGCGAGGGATGTCGCGGATCCGGGCCGGCATTGGGGAAGACCATGGCCCACGGCACATCCGGGGCGACCCGGCCCCAGAGCTCGCCGTTGATGAAATTGGCCAGGCGCCCGAAGAACAGCCCGATCGGCACCACCGCCACCACCCGGTCGGTGAAGGTCAGCAGCGGCAGGGCGCGGTTGCGGCAGAACAGCACCGCCGCGACGATGACGCCGAGCATGCCGCCATGGAAGGACATGCCGCCATGCCAGACGGCGAGCGCTTCCAGCGGGTTCTCGATGTAATAGCCCGGGCGATAGAACAGC
>DASYDR010000243.1:0-5274 GCA_036499545.1 Roseomonas sp.
TGCACGATCAGCCTTCGACTATGAGGGGTGGTTCGGGCATTCTCATGGCTGTCCATCCGGGGCTCCGGCTGAAGGGGTGTTGGCCTCGCAACCACAGCCAATCAGCACAGCCCCGGAGGGACAACCTCCATAGCAACGACATCTAGCGCGCAGCCGCCACACCAACCCTGCGCGCCTGATCCCTGGCTCCGAAAGTCAGAACTTTCTCCGTCAGGTATCAGGCGATCACCCAGCCCGGCGACGGCATTGCCCGATAGGCGTCGCGCAGCGCGCCGGACCAGCCATCGCGGACGCTGCGGAAATACTCATCCTCTTCGGTGATGCGGTAGCGCAGCCCGGCCGCCAGCGAATCGCGCCGCGCCACCAGCAGGTCGATCGGCATCCCGACCGTCAGGTTGGACCGCAGCGTGCTGTCCATCGACACCAGCACCAGCTTGATGCCGTCCATCAGCGGCGTGTCGAAATCGACCACCCGGTCCAGGATCGGCTTGCCGTATTTGTGCTCACCGATCTGCAGGAAGGGCGTGTCCCGTGTCGCCTCGATGAAATTGCCGGCGGCATAGATCAGATAGAGCCGGTGGCCGTCGCCGATGATCTGCCCGCCGAGCAGCAGCGCGACGTCGAAGCCGACCCCCTGCTGCATCATCGCCTGGCCGTCGGTCTGGTACACCTCCCGCACCGCGGCGCCGACCAGTTGGGCGGCGCGAAACATGGTCGGCACGTCGCGCAGCGTCTGCCGCATGCCGTCGAGGAAGACGCCTTCCGACAGCCGGTTCCAGACCGCCTGGCTGATGGCGAGATTGCCGGAGGAGAGCATGGTGAAGATCCGCTGCCCCGGCACCTCCTCCACCTGCATCTTGGAGAAGATCGAGATGTTGTCGACGCCCGCATTGGTGCGGGTGTCCGACAGCATCACCAGCCCTTCGTTCAGGTAGAGGCCGACGCAATAGGTCACGGGCATGCCCTCCCCGGCATGCCCCGCGATTTACTCCTTCAGACCGTCAGATAGAAGCGGGCGATCTGTTGCCCGAGCTCGACATTGCGGTCGATACATTCGGTCAGGAAATCATGCAGCCCGGCCGCCAGGATCGGCTCGATGCGGCCGAACTTCAGCCGGGCGTGCTGTTCGCCCGCCAGGCGATGGCATTCGCCGCGCCGCCCGCCCGCGGTGCCGGCGATCAGGTCCAGCGTGGTGTCCACGCGCCGGGCACAGGCGATCATCGATCGCGGCAGTTCCGGGCGCAGGATCAGCAGTTCCGCCACCAGATGCGGCTGCAGCCGCGCGTGATAGAGCCACTGATAGGCGCGCTGGGCCGAGACGCTGCGCAGCACCGCCTGCCATTGCAGGTAGTCGACCGCGCTGCCTTCCGCCTCCGGCTGCTTGGCCAGCAGCGTGTGCCGCACATCGAGCAGGCGGGCGGTGTTGTCGCCACGCTCCAGCATGGTGCCGAGATGGGTGAAGCGCCAGGCCTCGTCACGCAGCATGGTATCGGCGGCGGCACCGTAGAACAGCAGCGACCGCGCCTTCACCCAGTCCAGGAACGGCGCCAGCCCATCGCTGGTCAGCGACAGCGGCGCCATCTTACGCGCCTCGTTCCAGGTGTCGTTGATCGCTTCCCACATGTCCGCGGTCAGCGCCGCCCGCACCTGGCGGGCATTGCGCCGCGCCGCCTCGATCGACGGCAGCAGGCCCGAGGAATTCTCGGCATCCAGGATGAGGTAGTGCAGCACGGCGTCGCGGGTCGCGTCGCCATGCTTCTCGTAGAAGCCGGCCTCGCCGCCGGTCGCCACCAGCAGGGAACGCCATTCCTCGTCGCGATGGGTCAGGCCCGCCATGCGGGACGCGACCATCAGGCCGCGCGCGACATTGCCGGCGCGTTCGGTGTAGCGGCCCAGCCAGAACAGGCTGTCGGCGGTGCGGCTCAGCATGGCATCAGCCCCCTTGCCGCTGGGATTGGGACGGCGCCGCCGGTGGCACCGGCCCCGCCGCGGGCGGATCCTCCTGCAGGACCCAGGTGTCCTTGGTGCCGCCGCCCTGGCTGGAATTCACCACCAGCGACCCTTCCCGCAGCGCCACACGGGTCAGCCCGCCCGGGATGATACGCACGTCCTTCCCCGTCAGGATGTAGGGGCGCAGGTCGACATGGCGGGGCGCGATGCCCGCCTCCACCAGGGTCGGCACGGTCGACAGCGCCAGCGTCGGCTGGGCGATGTATTCGGCCGGCTTCGCCTTGATGCGGGCGGCGAATTCCGCCTGCTGCGCCTTGGTGCTGTGCGGCCCGATCAGCATGCCGTAGCCGCCCGAGCCATGCGTCAGCTTCACCACCAGTTCGTGGATATGTTCCAGCACATAGGCGCGGTCGGCCTCCCGTTCGCAGAGATAGGTCGGCACGTTCGCCAGCAACGGCTCCTCGCTCAGGTAGAAGCGCACCATCTCCGGCACATAGGGGTAGACCGCCTTGTCGTCGGCGATGCCGGCGCCCGGCGCATTGGCCAGCGCGACATTGCCGGCGCGATAGGCGCGCATCAGCCCGGCGACGCCGAGCATCGATTCCGGCAGGAAGGCCTCGGGATCGAGGTAGTCGTCATCGATGCGGCGATAGATGACATCGACGCGCTGCGGCCCGGTCGTGGTGCGCATGTAGACGATGTCGTCGCGCACGAAGAGGTCGGCGCCCTCCACCGCTTCCACGCCCATTTCGTCGGCCAGGAAGCAGTGTTCGTAATAGGCGCTGTTATAGGCGCCCGGCGTCAGCAGCACGACGCGCGGATCGCCGTTGCAGGTCGCCGGCGCCACCGCCTTCAGCGTCTCCAGCAGTTCTTCCGGATAGCGGCCGACCGGCGCGATGCGGTGGGTCGTGAACAGCTCCGGGAACAGGCGCATCATCGCCTCCCGGTTCTCCAGCATGTAGGACACGCCGGACGGCGTGCGGCAATTGTCTTCCAGCACGTGGAACGCGTCCGGGCCGGTGCGCACCACATCGATGCCGGAGACATGGGTATAGACCCCGGCCGGCGGCATGAAGCCTTCCATGACCTTCCGGTAGACCGGGTTGCCGAGCACGAGCTGTTCCGGGATGCGGCCGGCGCGCAGGATCTCCCGCTTGCCGTAGACATCCTGCAGGAAGAGGTTGAGCGCCCGCACCCGCTGTTCCAGCCCCCGCGACAGCCGGTCCCACTCGCCGCGGCCGATGATGCGCGGAATGAGGTCGAAGGGAATCAACCGCTCCGGGTCGCCGCCCTCGCCATAGACCGCGAAGGTGATGCCGAGGCGGCGAAACAGCAGCTCCGCCTCCCGTCGCTTGAGATCGAGCGCTTTCGGTGAGGTGCCGTCCAGCCATCGGGCAATGCCCGCGTAAGAGGGACGCACGCCATCGGCGGCGTCCATTTCGTCGAAGGCGGGCGGCTTCTCACTCTGCGTCAACGGCACGGGCTCCCCCTGGCGCTCAGGCGTTTCGAGCAGGTCGCCCGTGGCCGGAATCGCCCCAGGCGCGGAGCTGCCCGTCAGACCTCTCCCGCCATTGAGGTTGCAGGAAGTGCCGCGCGGTGCAAGCGCAATGGCATCGCAAAACCATTCGCGCGGCAGCGCCTTGCCCAAAGCGGATGCAGGGCGCCGCGCAGCCATGCGGCATGGCGGGATTTCGCGGACCGCCGCTCCGCCCCTATCCTTGCGGCAGTCGAGGAAAGGGAATGTCCGGCATGACGGAGCGATCGGGGGCGGAGGCGCTGGCGGCGGCCTTTGCGGAGGCTGGCGTGGCGCGGATCTTCGGCGTGCCGGGCGGCGGTTCCAGCCTCGACCTGATCGCGGCGGCGAAGCAGGCGGGCATCGGCTTCGTGCTGGCGCGGCATGAATTCGCCGCCGGCGTCATGGCTTCCGTCACCGCGGAGCTATCCGGCGCGCCCGGCGTCGCGCTCTGTACCCGCGGCCCCGGTGTCGGCAATGCCGCCAATGCCATGGCCAATGCGGCGCTGGAGCGAAGCCCGCTGGTGCTGGTGGCCGATGGCTTCGCGCCGGCCGAGCGCGCCTTCGCGACGCACCAGTATTTCGATCATGCGGCGATGATGGCACCCGTCGCCAAGGCCAGCGTCGCCTTGGGCGAAACCCCGGCCGGCACCGCCGCGCGGCAGGCGCTGACGGCCGCCCTCACCGCGCCGCGCGGCACCGCGCTGATCGAGATGTCGGCCGAATCGGCCCGCGCCGCGGCACCGGCCGCGCCGCGCTTCACCGCACCGTCACTGCCGGCCGCGGATGCCGCGGCGCTGGCGGCGGCGCGCGCCCTGATCGCCGGCGCCAGGCGCCCGGTCGCCATCCTGGGGCTGGAGCTGCTGGAGCCCGAGGCCGCCGCGGCGGCACACGCGCTGGTTGCCGCGCTCGGCTGCCCCGCGCTCGTCACCTACAAGGCCAAGGGCGTGGTGCCGGATACCGATCCGCGTTTCGCCGGCATCTTCACCGGTGGCGCGGCGGAAGGCCCGGTGCTCGACCAGGCCGATGCCATCCTGCTGCTCGGCGCCGATCCGGTGGAGTTCATCCCGAAGCCCTGGCGCTGGGATGTGCCGCTGGTCGATTGCGGCACCGCGCCGCGCCCGCTGCATTACCGCCAGCCGGACGCCGGCTGCTACGGCGCCCTGGCGCCGATGTTGCGGGCCCTGGCCGAGGGCGTCACCCCCAGCGCCTGGACGCCCGCCGCAATCGCGCCGCTGCGGGAGCACTGGTTGCAGCTGCTGGCCAATCGCGGCAGCGGCCATAACGGGCGCGGCCTCGGCCCGCAGCAGGTGGTGGAGACGGTGCAGGCCGCCTGCCGCCAGGCCGGCGCCGATCCGCGGCTCGCCGTCGATGCCGGCGCGCATATGTTCCCGGCGACCACCTATTGGCAGGCGTCGCGCCCCGGCGATCTGCTGATCTCGAACGGCCTCGCCACCATGGGCTTCGCCCTGCCGGCCGGCATCGCCGCCGCGCTGCACGATCCGGCACGCGGGGCGATCGCCTTCATCGGCGATGGCGGGCTGCTGATGCAGCTGGGCGAGATCGCGACCGCGGCGACGCTCGGCGTGAAGCTAGTGACGGTGGTGTTCAACGATGCCGGGCTGTCGCTGATCGACATCAAGAAGGGCGCCCGCGACCTGCCGGACCGCACGCTCGATTGGCCGGGCGTGGATTTCGCCGCCGCCGCCCGCGCCATGGGCGCCGCCGGCTTCACCGCCGGCAGCGAAGCGGCGCTCGCCGCCGCGATGGCCCAGGCGCTCGCATTGCCCGGGCCTTCGGTGATCGATGTC
>DASYDR010000244.1:0-24165 GCA_036499545.1 Roseomonas sp.
GCCGACATCGAAGCCGCGCCAGTCGATGACGGCGCGGCTGGTGGTCTGGTTGATGGTGGTGCGGGTGGCATCCTGGGCGATGCCGGCGCTGCCGGCGCTGACCACGCCGCCCTGCGGCCGGGCATTCGGTGCCTGGGCGAAGGCGGGCGCGGCCGCGGCCAGTGCGGTGCCGCAGAGCAGCAGGGCGCGCAGGCCGGCCATGCGCCGCCGGCCCTTCGCGGGACCAGCGCAGGATGACGCTGACTTCATGCGGTTCGCTCCCTCGTAACTTCATTGCAACGGTATCGGAAAGGGCCGCCTCGCCGCATCCCCCCGAAGGGTGATGCGACGGCATCGTGATCGGGTGCGGTCCGGGGGAAGCATGCCGCTCCGGACTGGCTGGCATCCCGGGCTTCGCCTATCGCGGCCACCCGGATGGCCCCAAGCTGGCCGCCTTGCCGGCCCAAGGATCCGATCGCGATGCACAAGCTGACCCGGGAATGGCTCGCGACCGGCGGCGTGGACGCGATGGTCGCGCGGGACGCCCCCGATCTCCGCCTGCTGACCGAGGCCGAGCGGGCGGCCTCGCTGCGCGCCGCGCTGGAGGCGCGGCCGGCCGGCGAGGCCTGGCTGTTCGGCTATGGGTCGCTGATCTGGAACCCGATGGTCCGCAGCACCGGCCGGCGCGTCGCCCGCATCGCCGGCTGGCACCGGGCCTTCTGCCTCTCGACCCGGGCCGGGCGCGGGTCGCCGGATAATCCCGGGCTGGTGCTCGGCCTCGATGCCGGGGGCGAATGCTGGGGCGTCGCCTACCGCATCGACGATGCGATGCTGGAGGAAGAATTCGCCCTGCTGTGGAAGCGGGAGATGCTGGCCGGATCCTATGTCCCGCGCTGGCTCGACGTCTTCGACCGGCAGGGCGCGCGTTTCGGCGCGGCGCTGGCCTTCACCATCGATCCCGGCTGCGCCCAGTACAGCGGCGCGCTGGAACCGGAGGTGCTGGTGCGGCGGCTGGCGACCGCGGCAGGCGCGCTCGGCAGTTCCGCCGAATACCTGTTCCAGACCTGCGAGGGGCTGCGCGCCAACGGCATCCCGGATGCGGCGCTGGAAGCGCTGGCGGTGCGCGTCGCGGCGGCGCGGGCGGCCCCGGCCTGACCCGCGTCACTCCGGCGGGTCGAATTCCAGCACCGCCCGCGTGCCGGCATGGCCCGGGTCGTAGGTCACCGCACCGCCGAGCTGCGCCGCCATCGCGGTGACGATGGTGGTGCCGAGGCCGGAGCCGCGGCGCGGACCGGTGCCGGTCCAGCCGATGCCGTCATCCTCCACCACCAGCCGCAGCCGCGGCGCGCCATCCGTGGCCAGGCGCCGCAGGCTGACGCGGATCTCCCCATCCCGGCGTGGCGGATAAGCGTATTTGAACGCGTTGGTCACCAGCTCCGTCACCACGACGCCGAGCGGGATCGTGGCGTCGCGCGGCAGGCGCAGATCGAGATCGACCGCGACGCGGACGATGCGCGGCGACGCATCGCCGGCCAGCGCCTCCGCCAGCTCTGTCCCCAGATTGCCGAGATAGGCACCCAGGTCGACGAAGCGCAGATCGGCCGCATTGTAGAGCCGGCGATGCACGCCGGCGATGGCCGCGATCCGCCCCTGGATTTCCCGCAGCGCCTCGCGCGCGCCAGCGTCCGGCGTCGCATGCGCCTGCAGGCTGGCCAGCGAGGCGACCATCGCCAGCGAATTGGCGACGCGGTGGTTGATCTCCTGCACCAGCAGTTCGGCGCGGTCACGCGCTTCGCGCACCGCGCGCTCCGCCGCCTCCTTCTCGCGCAGCAGCCGCCGTTGCGCGAGCGCGGCTTCGATCGACTGGCCGAGCAGCTCCCGGTACCGGCCGTGCACATCCTTCCAGACGTAATCGACCGCGCCGGCCTTCAGGGCGGCGACCGCGACGCGCACATCATCCGATCCGGTGACGTAGATCAGCGGCGGCGCATCCGGCAGCGCCATGATACGCGGCATGAGGTCGAGCCCGGTCTCGGCGCCGAGATCATGGTCGAGCGCCACCACCAGGAAGCCGCCCGCCTCCAGCAGGCGCATGCCCTCGGCGCCGGTCTCCACATGGCGCACCTGGTAGCCGAGCGGCGCCAGCGCCTTCTGCACCAGGCGCCCGAGGCCAGGGTCGTCGTCGATATAGAGGATGGCGCCGCCGGTCATGGCGTGGGCGCGACCGGGATCTGGACCACCAGCAGGAACAGCCCGAGCTGGCGGATCGCATTGGCGAAGCCGTCGTAATTCACCGGCTTGGTGATGTAGACATTGGCGCCGAGGTCGTAGCAGCGCTGGATCTCGCGCTGGTCGTCGGTCGTGGTCAGCACGATGACCGGGGCGGGATGCAGATGCGGGTTCGCCTTGATGGCGGACAGGATCTCGATACCGGTCATGTCGGGCAGGTTGAGGTCGAGCAGCACCAGCAGGCCGCGCCCGGCCTGCGCCGCGCCGGTGCCGTCGGGGCCGAGCAGATAGGCCAGCGCGGCGGCCCCCGTCGTGAAGGGCCGGATGGCATTGTGCACGCCCGCGCGGCGGATGTTCCGCTCGATCAGCCGGGCATGGCCTTCGTCATCCTCGATCATGATGATTTCGACCGGGCGGCCGTCGGCGCCGTTCATTTTGGCTTCATCTGGCGCCATGATTGTCATCCACCAATAAAAGGCGCGGGAGTTCTATCTGGAAACGGCTGCCCTCGCCAATCTCCGAACGCAGCGTGACGTCGCCGCCGAGGCGGCGGACCAGGGCGCGCACATGCGCGAGCCCGATGCCGTCGCCGGGCTGGTCCTGGGCGCCGGCGCGGCGGAACAGCTCGAAGACGCGTTCCTGGTCGCGGGGGGCGATGCCGCGGCCATTGTCGGTGATGGTGATCCGGATGCGCGGCCCATCCTCCGCGCCGTCCACCGCGATGCGGCCCGGCCGGCCGGGCGCCAGATACTTCACCGCGTTCTCGATCAGGTTGCCGAACACCTGCTCCAGCGCCATGCGGTCGGATGTCAGGCTGGGCAGGTCCGCGGCGATCGCGATCTCGGCGCCCGCCGTCTCGACCTGGTGCCGCAGGCTCGCGGCCACCGCTTCCACCAGCGGCCGCAGCGCGACGGGCTCGGGCCGCAGCTCGCTGCGGCCGAGGCGCGACAGGCGCAGGATGGCGCCGATCAGCCGGTCCATCTTGGCGGTGGAGATGCGGATGAAGTGCATCGCTTCCGGCATCTCGGTGATGGCCGCGCGCCGCGCCGTCTCCGCGTCGCGGCCATCCTCGACGAAGCCGCGCAAGGTCGCGGTCGCCACCTCCAGCTCACTGGTGAAGCCCATGATGTTGACCAGGGGCGCGCGCAGGTCGTGGCTGACGATGTAGGCGAAGCGCTGGATTTCGTCATTGGCGCGGGTCAACGCGGCGGTGCGCTCCGTCACCCGGTCTTCCAGGTTGGCGTTGAGCGCCTCCACCTCCCGCCGCGCCGCGGCCAGGTCGCGAGTGTGGCGCATCACGACCCAGACCGCGCCGAGCGCGAAGGCGAGGATCAGCGCGCCGCCCAGGACCGCGACCGCGACCTGCCAGGTCGCGGCGGTGGCGAGGGCGCCGAGCCGCGCGCTGACGCGGGCATCGCCGCGCCCCCCCGCCTCGGCCAGGATGGCGCGGATCCGGTCCATGAGCAGCCGGCCGCTGTCGGAGCGGACGATGGCCAGCGCGCGATCGATGTCGCCGGCGGATGCGAGCGCGATGGTCTGCTCCAGCTCGCCGAGCTTGGCGGTCGCGAGCCGGCGCAGATCGGCGGCCTGCGCGGCATCTTCCGGCAACGGCGCGCCCAGGGCGTCGAGAGTGGCCAGGCTGGCCTCCACCGCCTGCCGCGCGCCCTGGAAGGGCGCGAGATAGGCGGGGTCATGGGTCAGGAGGAAGCCGCGCTGCCCGGTCTCGGCATCCACCATGGTCGCGAGGATGTCGGTGAAGGCGCGGTAGACCAGGCGCTCCCGCGTCACCTCCGCCGTGTAGCGCGCGGTGCCGGTGGCCAGCCAGATGGAAGCGAGGATGATGCCGGCCAGGACGGCAAGCCCGGCCAGGAGCAGGCCCAGCGTGCGGCGGACGAAGCGGGCGGCGGATCCCATGCCGCATCCTGCACGGAATGCGTGTGTTGGCCAGCTGGCTTCCGCGTCAGACGTGCGACAGCACCGGCACTGCCCGGTCCCCGCGGCTTTCCGAAAAGGCGACGACCCGATCGCCCAGGCGCTGGAAGGTGAGGTCGACCTCCGCGCCGGCCACCTGCAGGCGGTGGATGGCCAGCCGGTCGACGCCGGCCGGCAGGCGCGGGCTCTCGACATGGATCTCGCCGCGCCAGCCATCGATGCGGATGCCGAGGCAGGCCTGCAGCGCCATCAGCGCCGATCCCGCCGCCCAGGCCTGCGGCAGGCAGGCGACCGGATAGGCGATCGGCGCTTCCCCCGGCGCACGCGCAAAGCCGCAGAACAGTTCCGGCAACTGCATGTCGAAGCGCACCGCCGCGTCGAACAGCCCATCCGCCAGGCGCAGCGCGCCGTCGCCGGCGCCATAGCGCGCGAGGCCAGCGGCACAGAGCGCGGTGTCGTGCGGCCAGACCGAGCCGTTGTGGTAGGACATCGGGTTGAAGCGCCGTTCGCCCAGCGCCAGGGTGCGCACCGCCCAGCCGGAATTGAAGGCCGGCGTCAGCAGCTGTGCCGCGACGCGGGCGGCGCGCGCCGGATCGGGCAGGCCGCTGAACAGCAATTGCCCGGCATTCGATGCGCGCACGCGGCAGGGCCGGCCGGCGCCGTCGAGCGCGATGGCGTAGAAGCCCAGCTCCTCGATCCAGAATTTCTCTTCCACCGCGGCACGCAGCGCCTCGGCGCGAGCCTGCCAGCGCGCGGCTTCCGCCGTTTCGCCGCGGCGCGCGGCGAGGTCGGCCATGGCGCGCTGCGCGGCATAGACGAAGCCCTGCACCTCGACCAGCGCGATCGGCCCCACCGCTTCGCTGCCATCGGCGTGGAAGATCGAATCATGGCTGTCCTTCCAGCCCTGGTTCGCGAGCCCGGTCGCGGCGCCGCGCGCATAGTCGACGAAGCCGTCCTGGTTGGAATCGCCGGCGCCTTCGATCCAGCCCATCGCGGCGCGCAGCGCCGGCCAGAGCGTGTCGATCAGCGCCATGTCGCCGCTGCGCTCGGCATAGGCGCCAGCCAGCATGACGAAGAGCGGCGTGGTGTCGACGCCGCCATAATATTGCCCGAAGGGGATCTCGCGCAGCGCCGACATCTCGCCGCGCCGCATCTCGTGCATGATCTTGCCGGGCGCCGCATCCTGGAAGGGCGAGACCTCGCGCGCCTGGTGCAGCGCGAGAAAAGCGAGCACGCCGCGCGCCAGGGACGGGTCGAGCCAGAGCAGCTGCATCGCGGTGACGATGGCATCGCGGCCGAAGGGGGTCGAGAACCAGGGGATGCCGGCATAGGGATAGGGCCCGGTCGGCAATTCGGTGGTCAGCAGCGCGAGATCGGCGCGGGACCGGGCGATCCAGCCGTCGAACAGCCGGTTCGGGGTGCGGATGCCGGCGCCGCGGCGGCCGACCGCGCGCGCCCGGAGGCGGGCACGCGCGGTGGCGGTGCGGTGGCGCTCCCGCCCCGGCGGCGGCGCCAGCACCGGGCCGACTTCCAGATAGATCTCGCGGCGTTCGCCGGGGCCGAGATCGATGGTGAACTCCGCCCGGTCCGGCGTCAGCGCCGCCGGCGGTTCGGAGAAGGCGATGGCGCAGCCGCGCACCACGCCATCCAGCCCCTCATAGCGGAACAGGATGGAGCCGCCGGCGAGTTCCGGCGGCAGGCTGCGGCCGCGGGTCGGGCGGGCGGTGCCGCGCACTTCGAACATGTCGCGGAAATCGGCGGCGAAGCTGAGCGACAGCGGGATCACCGCGCGCAGCTCCGCGAAATTGGTCAGCACCAGCCGCTCATGCAGCCGCCGTTCCCACAGCAGGCGGGAGCGTTCGACATGGATCACGCCCTCCGGCGTCGAGACGCCGCCGAGCGGCGGCAGCGGCCGGTTCGCCAGGTTGGCGGTGAAGACCACCGTGTCCTCGCCCACCGCGGCGCCGAGCAGGGAAGGCAGCTGGCCGCCGATGGTCAGGCGGAAGCGGGACAGGATGCGGGTATCGTCCAGGAACAGCCCGTCACCATCGCCCAGGATGTCGCCGAAGCTGTCGGCCACCGCGAAGGTGTCGCCATGCTTCAGCGCGAAGAGCCGTGCCCCCGAACCGCGTGCGCCGATGATGCCCGTGGCGAGGGGATCAGAAGGCATCGGCAATCTCCCGGATCATGGCGCATTGCATTCAGGCGAGTGCCGTCACCGGCTCGCCGCGGGCGCAGGCATCGGTCAGGCGAGCGTAGACATCGAGGTAGCGCTTCGCCATCGCGGTCGCGGTGAAGTGAGTCCCGAAATGGCGTCGGATCGTGCCGCGGTCGAGCCGCAGCGCGGCGCGCACCGCCGCCGCGGCCTCGTCTTCCGACGTGACGGCGAAGCCGGTGACGCCATCGGTGATGATCTCCGGCACCGAGCCGCGGCGCCAGGCGATGACCGGCGTGCCGCAGGCCATGGCTTCGATCATCACCAGGCCGAACGGCTCTGGCCAGTCGATCGGGAACAGCAGCGCGGCGGCATTGCCGAGGAAGGCGGGCTTCTCGGCGTCGCCGATCTCGCCGATGAACTCGACCAGCGGATCCTGCAGCAGTGGCTGGATGGTCTCGGCGAAATAGGCGCGGTCGGCGGCATCGACCTTCGCCGCGATCTTCAGCCGCATGCCGGTCTGCTTCGCGATGGCGATGGCGCGATCCGGCCGCTTCTCCGGCGAGATGCGGCCGAGGAAAGCGAGGTAGCCGGCATCCGGCGCCGGCGCCGCGGCCGCGCCGTAGAGCGCATCCGGCACGCCGTGCTGCACGGTCACCACCCAGTTGGCGAGCGGCAGCGGCCGGCGCTGATGGTCCGAGATCGAGGCCAGGGGATAGCTCTGCCAGCGCCGGTAGACCTCCGGCAGGTCATCGAGGTCGAGGCGGCCGTGCAGCGTGGTGAGGGTGCGTCGCGCCAAGTCCTCGAAGAAGGGGAAGTGCATCAGGTCGACGTGGAAATGCAGGACGTCGAAGGCGGCCGCCCGCAGCCGCACCTCATGCATCAGCGACAGATGCGCGGCGAGGTCGGATTTCAGCGGGCTGGGATCGAGCCGGATCGCCTGGTTCCGCACCGGCACCAGCCGGGCCCGGGTGCTGGCATCGGCGCTGGCGAACAGCGTCACCTCATGGCCGAGATCGACCAGCGCGTCGGTCAGATAGGCGACGATCCGCTCGGTGCCGCCATAGAGCCGGGGCGGCACCGCCTCGTAGAGGGGTGCGATCTGGGCGATCCGCATGGGTGGGTCCTCAGGTTGATCGGATGGCGCGGCTCATCCCGCTTCCGCGAAGGTCACCATGCGGGCCGTGCCTTCGTCCCAGAGGACATGGCGCGGTGCGCCGAACGCCTGGCGCAGGGTCATCACATGGGCTTCCGCGAAGGCGGGATGCGCATCGTGGCAGGCTTGCAGGCGGTAGTTCGGGATGCGCGGCATCAGGTGGTGCACATGATGGAAGCCGAGCGCGGCGGTGAACCATTGCAGCACCCGCGGCAGCCGCAGGTAGGAGCTGCCCTGGAGGGAGGCGGTCACCGGGTCCCAGCCGGCATGGCGGCTCCAGTGCACGCCCTCGAACCGGTGCTGCACCGAGAACAGCCAGACGCCGGCGATGCTGGCCGGCACGATGACCGCCAGCAGCCCGGCGATCGCCGGCCCGATGCCGACCAGCAGCGCCAGCCCGCCATGCAGCGCCAGCAGTGCGAGGGTGGTGAGGTGGACGCCGCGGCGTTCCCGCAGCCAGTCGCGCGGCGTGTCGAAGGGCAGGCGGTAGATCAGCAGGAACACCAGCGGCGGCAGCAGCAGCTGCGCCACCAGGGGATGCCGCGCGGCGCGGTAGCCGCGCCGCCGCCAGGGCCCCATGGCGCGGTATTCGGCCAGCGTCGCGCAGGTGGAATAGATATCGGCGCCGCGGTCGCGATGGTCGAGATCGTTCCAGACCGCGTGATGCCCGGCATGCTGCCGCCGCCAATGGCCATAGGGTGTCAGGGTGAAGAGGGAGCAGGCCCGGCCCACCGCGTCGTTGACACGACGCGAGCGGAACAGCGATCCATGGCCGCAATCATGCTGCAGGGCGAAGACGCGCACCACCAGCCCCGCCAGCGGCAGGCCGAGAAGGAGTACCGGCCACCAGCCGGCGGCGAGACCCGCATACATCGCCGCCGATAATGCGATCAGCGGCGGAAAGGTTGCGGCGAGCTGCCAGGCCGCGATGCGCGGCTCGGCGGCCTGGAAGCGGAGTGCGACGCGGCGCAGCGCCTGGCGGTCGGGATCGGTGGTCATGTGGCCTCCTCTCCCGGCCCGTGCGGGGGCGGGCGGGCGTGGGGGCCGGACGGCGGCGAAGCGGGGATCGATCGGCGGGCGGGGCCCTGCCTCCCTCATGTCGGGATGGCGCGGCGTGAATGACAGTGGCGGGGGCCGGGTTATTCGCGTCGGTGCTGGAAGAAGAAGCGCAGCATGGCGCGGGACGCGTCCGGGCCCAGCGGGTCGGTGAAGGACCCGGCGGGGTTGCCGCCGGACCAGGCATGGCCGCCGCCATGCACCACCCATTGTTCCAGCAGCGGCCGGCCGGCGGCATCCAGCCGGATGGTGCGGGTGAAGGCGTGCCCGCCCGGCACCCGCCCGCGCTCCACCTCCAGGCGCAGGCCGGCGGCAAGGCCCGCATCGGCGGCTTCCGACTGGGCGATGACCTGCTCGCCATTGCGCGGATGCACGGTGGTATCGGCATCGGCGTGGAAGACGATGGTCGGCAGGATGCGGCGGCGGCCGGCCGCGCCCTCGGCCTCGGCCTCCGGCAGCGCGGCCGCGCCCTGGCGCATGGCGGCGAAGGCGCCCGGCACGTCGCGGGCGGCGCCGCAGGCCAGGCCGGAATGCACGCCGATCGCGGCATAGAGGTCGGAATAGGCCTGGCCCATGATCGCCGCCTGGGCGCCGCCGGCGGACAGCCCGGCGACATGGACGCGCCGCGGATCGACCGCGTGGTCGCGCATCACCTGGCGGGTGATGCCGGCGATCAGCGCCGGCTCCCCATGGTCGCGGCGCTGGTCGGCCGGGTTGAACCAGTTCCAGCATTTCTGGGGATTGGCCGCCTGGCTCTGGCCGGGATAGGCGATCAGGCAGCCATGCGCTTCCGCCAGCAGGTTCATGCCGGTGCCGGCGGCGAAATCATCGGGCGATTGCGTGCAGCCATGCAGCATGACGATGAGCGGCGCCGGCCGGCCGCGATGCGTGCTCGGGATATAGAGCTTGTAGTCGCGGCTGCCGGCTTCCCCGGCGAAGCGTGCCGCCAGGAAACGGGCGCCCTGCGGCGGCGGCTCCGTCACGCCCGGGCGCGGGGCGGGGCGGAGCCCGAGCTTACCGAGGGCGCCGCGCCAGGCCGCCGGCATCTGCGGCGGCGGCAGTGCGGACGGCGCCGGGCCGCCGGTGGGGTTGCCGGTCTGGCCGCCGAGCAGGCGGCGCAGCAGCTGGGTAGCCTCGGCGATGCGGCCGCGCCGGGTCAGGCGCGTGGCCTCATGCATCTCGGGAGGAAGGGGCGCGATCATGGGCGGGGCCTCCGGTCAGGCGATGCGGTCGGCGAGGGCGGCTTTCACCGCCGCGCTGGCCTGCAACGCGCCAAGGACGGAGACCGCGGCGATGGTGGCCCGCGCCAGTTCCGGCGGGACATCGGCGTCGATGGTGGCGAGGCCCAGCACCCGGATTTCCAGCATCTGGCCAGCCGCCTGGGCGGCTTCCAGCTCCGCCCGGCTGACATGGCGCAGGCCGAGATCCAGGCCGCGCCGGATCACGGATTGCCGGGCCGCTTCGGCATGGCGCTCGACCTGGTTGCGGATGGCGGTACGGATGAAGTCGGTGCGGTTCGCGTAGAAGCCGTCCTGCACCAGCAGGTCGATATGGCCGAGATCGATCGGGCCGAGATTGACCGTGATCTTCTCGCTTTCGCCGCCCGTCCGCGGGCGTAGCTCATGCAGGGTGCCGACCATCCACTGACCATCCTATGACCATCCAGTGGGATGGTAGATGGTGGGCGCGGCAGTGATATCAAGTCCTGCAGGGCGGCGGCGGTTGCCCGCCGCCGCCCTGCCTGGATCCCGGGGGCGTCCGATCCCCGCCGCGGCTCAGCCCGGGTAGGCGGGGCTGCCATAAGGGTAGAAATCGGTCAGCGTCAGGTTCTGGTAGGGCAGGCCGTCCAGCCGCACGGTGCCGAGGAAGGGCGGCTCCGGCTCCACCAGCAGGATGGTGCGCGCGAAGCCGCTGTCGTCGAAGCCGCGGCGGAAATGCACCCGCGACTTGATGGCGATCACGTCGAACGCCTCGGGCCGCAGGCCGAGCGCCCAGAGCTCGGAGGGTTCGATGATCTGGGCCAGGAAGGGGCTGAGCACCAGCACATTGTCCTGCCCGAAGCGGATGCAGATCCATTGCTGCCCGCCGCCCATGGCGCGCGGCGTGGTCGCGGTGCCGACATGCAGCAGGGTGCCGGTGATGCGGATGGGCTCGCCGGCCGAAGGGTCGGCGCGGCCGCCGACTTCCATGTCGAAGGCATCGCCCGGCCGCGCGCCGGAGGCGAGCACCGCCGCCACCGCATCCGGTGCCGCGATGGTCGCGACCAGGGTGCGCGTCAGCCCCTGGGCGATGATCTCCCGCAGCAGCCAGGTGGCATAGCCGGACCGGTCGCTGTGATCGGCCAGCACCACCGGCGTCCGCCCTGCCGCGACCGCTTCCCGGGCCGCCGCCACGCCGGCGGGGATCAACTGCACCGGCGTCGAGGTCAGCAGCGCTTCGCGCTTGCGCCAGGCGGTATCGGCCATGTCGCGCGCCACGCGTTCGGCCAGCATCTGGTCGCCATTGGTCAGCACCTGGAAGCTCATGCCGGCATCCGGCACGTCGCTCCAGGGGAAGCCGAAGAAGACATTGACGAAGACGTCGGGCTCCCGTGCTTCCCAGGTGAGGGCGCGCTGCACCAGGTCCGACCAGGGGGAGGCGCCGGTCCATTGCACGCCGGTCGGCGAGACGATCGGCACCCGCACCACCGCATGCGCCGGCCTGAAGCTGCCGCGGATGGCGCGCACCAGCATGCGCGCGGCGCGCTGGCCCTGCAGGTGCATGTCGTAATGCGGGTAGTACTTCACCGTGAAGGCCATGTCCGCGTAGCGGAGGAACTGCTCATCCTCATTGCCGTGCGGATCGAAGGTGGCGGCCAGGACCACGTCCGGCCCGACCACTTCCCGCACGCGCCGCGCGATGTCGGCTTCCGGCCGCGGCACGCCGCGCACCGCCATGGCGCCGTGCAGCGCGAGGTAGACGCCATCGAGCCGCGGTTCCTCGCGCAGCCCTTCCAGCATCACGCCGAGATAGTGCTCATAGGCTTCCCGCGTCACCCAGCCGGATCCGGATCCGGTCTTCGGCCAGAGCGGCGATTCGATGCCGATCAGGTCGACGTCGTGATACTCCCGCGCGACCTGCACGAAGCCGCCGATATAGCCTTTCGGGTCGCTGGCGAGCAGCGCCTCGCCCGCGGCGGGGGAGCCCGGATAGCAGAAATCCTCGAGCGTGGTGTCGTAGGGCAGGAAGGTGACGGTCTCGTGCATGAACTGCAGGACGGCGATGCGCACGGGGGATTCCTTTCGGCGAGGCTGGCGCATCCAAGATCGGGCGGCGCGCCGGCGCAAGCCGGCCGCACCGCGCGGGTGGGGGCTACTCGTTGATGTTGTCCTGCATCTCCATCAGCGCGGTCTCCGCGCTGCGGGCCGCGTCGGCGGTGCGGGGCAGGGCAGGCAGTGCCGCCAGGCGGGCCAGCGCCGCATTGCCGCCGCCCTGGAACAGCGGCGCCGGCAGCGCCGCCGCGGCGCGGGCGGCATCACCGCCGACCAGCCAGGCACGCGCGGTGGTCAGCGCGTTGATCACCGCCTGCGGCTGCGCATCCGCGGCGATGCCGGCGGCGGCGCGCCATTCCGCGCGCGCGCCCTGGAAGCCCAGCGGCACCACCGGGGAGAATTCGCGCCAGCGCTGGTTGGTCTCCAGGTCCACGGCCAGGAATTCGGCCTGGGCCAGCGCGATCGCGGCATCCGCCGGCCGTCCGGCCAGGCGCGACCGGGTGGCGAAGGCATAGCTCGCGTTGAGGATCGCGCCGCGGCCCGGATCGGCGAGGCCGAGCGCCGGATCCGGCGGCAGCGCCACCGACGCCTGTTGCGGCGGCAGGGCACAGGCGGCGGCCGACAGGGCCAGCAGCGCCGCGGCGATGCGCGTCATCATCGGATCTTCTCCTTGTCAGCCTCTCAGGCCAGGTAGTCATGCACGACGGTGCCGAGGTCGAGCGTCAGGTCGGCCAGGATATGGGTGGCCGAGACCACTTCCAGCACCGGCAGCTCGGCGACCGGTGCCAGCGCGTGCGGCACCAGCGCCAGCGCGCCGGGGCCGGTCCAGGCGCCCTTCAGCACGATGTCGCGCAGATAATATTCGACCAGTTCGCAGATGCGCGGGCTGCCATCGACATGCGGGACGATCTTCAGCAGATAGCCCGGCGCCTCGAGCGAGGCGCGCACCGCGGCGGCATCGGCCGCGTGGTGCTTGTAGCCCATGGTCCCGGTCGCGACCCTGAGCGGCCCGTAGTCGAGCGTGCCGACCAGCGTATCCACCTGCTTCGTCAGCGTCGGGTTCGCGAGCTTCTTCGGAAACCCCCAGAGCTCGCGCCCGCCGGCGATCGGCCCTTCGTCATTGAGGAACATGCAATGGGTGTAGCCGCCCTTGCGGCCATCGAGGGAGACGGGGATGACCTGCCCGGTCTCGGTATAATCGCCGAAGCCGGTCGAATCCGGCATGCGGATGAACTCGTACTTCACCAGCGGCTCCTCGACCTGGAGCGGCTCCGGCACCAGGGCGCGCAGCTTCGCGGGATCGGTGCGGTAGGTGATGATCAGGTATTCGCGGTCGATGAAGCGATAGGGGCCGGGCGGATAGGCCGGGCTGGTGAGCGGCATCGCGAAGGCATTGGCGCGGACATCCTTGGCTTGCATCGCCGGTCCCTTTCCTGTCGCGCGGCAATCGCGCGCGGGCCCATCGCGCGGTCATCGCGCGTGGATCCATCATCACGCGATCCTCGCGCGCGCCGGCGGGCCACGCCAGCGCTGGCGGCCGTGATGTGAGAAGCGTGGCGGAAATGTAGGTCGCCTTCTCACGGCTAATTCATTTCGAATTAAATATGAACCCTTCGAGGCGATATGCTACCAGAGGTTGTTTCGTATTTCGAAAGGACAACCCCATGGCCGCTTTCTTCAGCTGGCGCGACAAGACCTCGCCGGATATCGATAAATGGAAGGCCAGGAATCTCGCCTATACCTTCAATGGGGTGGCGTCGAACAAGGCCTTCTGGGTCTTCAGCGCGGCCAGTGCCTACAAGCCTGGCAAGAACATCGCGGGTGACCGCTTCCTGCTGAAAATGGAATTCGACGAAGCCGGGACGCAGGCGATCCTGCTGCCGGACAACCACATCTATACCGAAGACAATTTCAACGCCGGCGGCGCCAGATTCCTGGGGGAAGCCAAGCACCCGCGCCAGGTGATCGTGAAGAATAATGAGGTCGGGGCCTATGGGATCGGCGCGATGATCCGCTCCCTGCTCATCATCCAGACGCTGGCGCCGGCATCCAAGGCCGAAGTCGTGGCGGCGCTCGGCATCAGTTCCGTGGAGATGAACTGGACCAACAAGTGGCCGTGACGGAAACTGGGGTGGGGAAGCACCGCTGACCGCGCCACGCGGCGGGCATTTGCGCCCCCGCCCGCCACGCGGTCCAATGCCGGCATGACCACGCCATCCCCGCCGCCGGCAGCCGGGCCCGGCTACCTGACCGAGGCGCTCCGCCGCGCCGGCGTACTGGGGCAGGGCGGCTCCGTCGCCGGGGTCACGGTGGAGCGGGTGACGACCACCATCCTGTCGCACATCTTCCACCTGCGCACCGCCTATGCCGGGGATGCGGATGGCGCGCCGGCGGCCCTGGTCCTGAAGGCCGGCCTGCCGGAACGCCCCGGCGGCCCCTGGCAGGGCGGCCGGCGGGAGGTCGCCTTCTATCGTGACGTCGCGCCCGCGACGCCGCCCGGCCTGCTGCCGCGCTGCTTCGATGCGCATTGGGCGGCGGCCGACGGCAGCTGGCACCTGCTGCTGGAGGATCTGACGGCGACGCATGCGACCGCGACGCGCTGGCCGCTGCCGCCGGGCCTGGCGCAGGCCGAGGCCATCATCCGCGTCCGGGCGCGCTTCCACGCCGCCTGGTGGGATGCGCCCGGCCTCGGCGACGCGATCGGGACCTGGCCGGAGAGCCCGGCGGCCGACCGGCAGCGGCTGGAGGAGCGCTACGCCGCTTTCGCCGGGGAACTCGGCGACCGGCTGCCGCCGGAGCGGCGCGCCTTCTATGCCCGCCTGCTCGATGCCGTGCCGCGGCTGGCCGCGCGCACGGAGGGGTGCCGCCACATGACGATCGTGCAGGGCGACGCGCATATCTGGAACTGCTTCCTGCCGCGCGATGGCGGCGGCGATGCCCGCCTGTTCGACTGGGATGCCTGGCGGCTGGACGTGGCGACCGACGACCTGGCCTATATGATGGCGACGCATTGGTACCCGGCGCAGCGGCGCGCGGCGGAACAGCCGCTGCTCGATGCATACCACGCCGAATTGCTGGCCCGGGGCGTCACCGGCTATGACCGCGCCGCGCTCAGGGCGGATTACCGGCTGTCCGTGCTGTGGCAGGCGGTGCTGCCGGTGCAGCAGCACGCCATGGGCATCCCGCCGGTGATCTGGTGGAACAATCTGGAGCGCATTCACCTGGCCATCGAGGATATCGGCTGCGGCGACCTGCTGGGCCGCTGACCGCGCCGATTAAGGTCTCGTTAAGCAATTCGGCGCCCATGATGCGGTGCGACCTCGCGGCGGCGTGATCTCCGTCACAGCCCGGGGCGCGGCGCCAGGCGCAGAACGCCTTCGGCCGGTCACTGGCCCGGCGCGCGGAGCAACGAGGTCCCCCCATGGTCATGTGCCCCTTCGCCCACCCGGATCACCTGCTTCGGCAACCGGAACAAACCGCGTCCATCCGCCGTGGCCGCATCGACAGCATCGTCGTCCACCAGGCCGGGACGGCGCCGGCGGGCTATGTCGGCGGGGGCCGGCGCCATGCCGTCCCGCATTTCGTCATCGAGCCGCAGGGACGCATCTTCCAGACCCGCGACATGGGCACGGCCAGCCGCGGCCCCGCCGCGCGGCGCGCGGTGCACATCGCCTTCCAGGGCGAGAGCCAGCCGCTCACCGCGTCCCAGCTCACCAATGGCGCCATGCTGATCGCCTGGGTGCAGAGCCTGCATCCGAGCCTGGCGCTGGCGCCGGTGGCCCCGGAAGGCCCGGCGCTGCCGCTGGCGGCGCAACTGCCGGCGTTGTCCCAACTCGCGCAGGACATGGCGCCCTTCGTCCCGCGCCAGGCCGCCTGACGGGAGCGAAGAGGCCCGCGGCCGCCCATGCGGCCCGCGCGCGATCATCAGCCGCTCTCACTGACAAGGACGCTTCATGAGTCCTTCCCGGTGATAAATTTCGCCGCGCGATAGCCAAAGACAATGGCCGGGCCGAGCGTGGTGCCCGGCCCCGGATAGCTGCCGGCCATGATCGAGGCCATGTCGTTGCCGCAGGCGAAGAGGCCCGGTATCGGCCGGCCCGCCGCGTCCAGCACCCGCGCATCCGCATCGGTGGTCAGGCCGGTGCCGCAGGCGATCTCCGCCGGCCAGACCGCCATCGCGCAGAAGGGCGGCGCCATGATCGGCGCCAGGCAGGGATTGGGTCCGACCGCGGGGTCGCCGTTGAAGCGGTTCAGCGCCGTGTCGCCCTTGCCGAAATCGAGGTCCTGGCCCGTGCGGGCGAAGCCGTTGTGGCGGGCGACGCTGTCGGCCAGCCCCGCCGCATCGACGCCGATCGCCCGCGCCAGCGCCGCGAGGTCGGGCGCCGCGGTCAGCATGCCGTTCCGCAGGAAGCGCGTCAGGTCGCTGGTGCCGGGATGGATGGCGCCGAGGCCGTAGCGGCGGATGAAGCCGGCCTCGCAGATCAGCCAGGCGGGGATGCAGGGCGTCGTGGCATGGCAGCGGAACATCGCCTCGACGACATCATGGTAGCTGTCGCCTTCATTGACGAAGCGCCGCCCGGCGGCGTTTACCGCGATCAGCCCGGGCTTGGCGCGGTCGAGCGACAGATGCGGGAACAGGCCCGTGCCGCCATCGGCGTGGCGGGTGACGGAGGCCGGCGTCCAGAAGGCGCCGCTGCCATGCTCCTCCGGCGCGATGCGGGCGCCGAGCCGTGCGCCGAGCGCGATGCCGTCGCCCTGGTTGTCGGGGGCCGCGAAGGAATGCGCTGGCGTCGGCCGCGGCATGAAGGCCTCGCGAAAGCCGGCATGGCGGCCGAAGCCGCCGGTCGCCAGCACGACGCCGCGGCGGGCCAGCACGCGGAAGCGCTGCCCGTCCTGCTCCACCACCGCGCCGCGCACCGTGCCGCCATCGGCGATCAGCTCCAGGATGCGGGTGCCGAACAGCAGCGGCACCTGGCATTGGCGCAGGCTGAACAACAGCCGCCCTGCCAGCGCATTGCCCATGACGAGGCGGGTGCCGCGCGCGTGGCGCAGCCGGTCGCCGGCATGGCGCAGCATCAGCCGCGCCGCGTGCAGGAAGCTGCGCGGCGCGCGGAAGCGGGCGACGAGATGCGGGATATCCGCCTTGCCGACCATCATGCCGCCCAGGATCATGAAGTCGCGGATCGGCGGCCGCAGCCGCGCGAAATCGGCGCCCAGCCGGCGCCCGTCGAAGGTCGCGGCGACGATGGCGCGGCCGGCGAGCGCGGCGCCCGGTCGATTGGCGTGGTAGTCGGGGTGCAGGCCGCAGGGAACGAACCGCACCGCGCTGCGCGCCATCAGGTAGTCGATCGCCTCCGGCCCCGTGGCGAGATAGGCCTCGCGCAGCGGCCGGTTCGGCCCGCCGGGACCGAGCAGCGCATCCATGTAGCGCGCGGCATCCTCAGGATCGTCCGCGAATCCCGCGTCGCGGCTCTGGCGGTTGCCCGGGATCCAGAGCGTGCCGGCGGAAGTCGCGGTGGTGCCGCCGGCCTGCTGCGACGCTTCGCAGAGCAGGACATCGAGCCCTTCCAGCGCGCCGACCAGCGCCGCCGTCATGCCGCCGGCGCCGGCGCCGGCGACGAGAAGGTCGGTTTCGCGATCCCCGGGCGCGCTATTCATGGCGATGAGCGCAACCGCGCGTCGGCAAGCAATTGTGTGCCGCGGAACAGGTCGCGCGATGTCTCATCCCAGGGCACGGCGGCAGCGATTCTCCCGGCGCCGCCGGTTGCGGCACCACGGCGCCATCCTGAAAGATCGCTCCCGCCCCGTCGACAGGAAGCCGGCGGCGGTGCCGCCGGCCCCTTCATCGGCGCCCGGGACGGTCAGCCGCCATTGGCGGTGCTGTACTGGTTCGCGAGCTGGCTGCCGTAGGAACCCTCGGAAGACGGCACCCGGCCGTCCCGGAAGGCGGTGGTGCCGTTGAAATCGGCGGCCTGCGCCGCGCCCAGGGCGGCGATGGACAGGATGGCGGCGAGGACGAGGTTCTTCATCGGAGTATGTCCTGTGATGCGTCCGGCGGCGTGGCCGGGACGGATGGAAGGGGAACCGGCGGGGCGGCGTCGCGCCCCCGGGATCAGACCAGGGATGGTCACGTCGATGTTGCCGCGCGTGGCCTTGGAATAGGGGCAGGTCTGGTGCGCGGCATCGACCAGGGCCTGCGCGGTCTCGCGCTCGATGCCCGGCAGGCTCACATTGAGCCGGGCCTGCAGGAAGTAGCCGCCGCCCGCGGTGCCGAGATCCACTTCCGCGTCGACGGCCAGGTCGGCCGGCAGCGCCACCTTCCGCTTGCGGGCCTCGAGGCCCATCGCGCCGATGAAGCAGGCGGACCAGCCGGCGGCGAAGAGCTGTTCCGGATTGGTGCCGGCGCCCGCGGTCCCGGGGGAGGACAGCTTGATGTCGAGGCGGCCATCGGCGCTGCGGGCAGCGCCGTCGCGGCCGCCGGAGGTGCGGGTCTTGCCGGTGTAGAGCACGGTCTCGATCTGCGTCATGGCGATCTCCTTTTCATTATCGTCCGATTTAATCGGATACGATGTATTGCGATGCAGGGCTTTTATGCGGCACGGATGGAGGTGTCAAGCTTCCGATTTCATCGCATGCGATTTATATGGATGTGAGATATCCGTCCCACCCCTGCGAAGGCGCCGCCCGATGAACCCCGCCGATCCGAATGATCCGGCCAATCCGAAGCTGGCCGATTTTCTGTGCTTCGCGGTCTATTCGGCCAATCTGGCCTTCGGCCGCGCCTACAAGCCGATCCTCGAGGAGCTCGGCCTGACCTACACGCAGTACATCGCGATCGTGGCGCTGTGGGAGAACGGGAACCAGACCGTCGGCCATCTGGGCGAGACCCTGTTCCTGGATTCCAGCACGCTGACGCCGATCCTGAAAAAGCTGGAAGGGCTGGGCTATCTCCACCGCCAGCGCGATCCGGCGGATGAGCGCCAGGTGCTGGTCAGCCTGACCGAAGCCGGCCGGCGCCTGCGGGAGAAGGGGCTGGGGCTGAGCCTGGCGGAAGCCTGCGGCCTGACATCCGGGGAATTCGCGACGCTGCGGCAGGCGATCACCCGGCTGCGCGGCAGCCTCCTCGACGCGGCCCGGGGCTGATTGCCGGCCGGCGGCAACTTTCCGCCGGCCTCACGCGTTCGCGTGATGCCACGGGACCGGGATCATCCCCGGATGCCGCAACCGACAGGAAGACGATCAATGCCCGAAGCCACCGCCCCGTCCGCCCCGTCGATCCTGATCCTCGAGGATGAATGGCTGATCGCGGAGGCGACCGCGCGGGCGGTGCAGCGCCTGGGCTATCGCCCGCTGGGCCCGGTCCATACGGTCGCGGAAGCGCTCGACATCCTGGCCGCCGAGATGCCGGACGCGGCGCTGGTCGATACCATCCTGCGCGGCGAGAGCTGCCTGCCGGTCGCGGACCGCCTGCTGGAGGCCGGCATCCCCTTCAGCTTCGTCAGCGGTTTCCAGCTGGCCGATCTGCCATCCGGCTATGCGGGCTGCCGCCTGCTGGCCAAGCCCTATGCGGAACCCCAGCTCGCGGCCACGCTGCGGGCCCTGCTGCCGCCCCGCCGCGGCCATCGCCCCGCCGAGGCCACTCTGTCCGCCGCGCCCTGATCGCGCCGCCGGTCAGGCCTTGGCCGGTATCCCCGCATCCGGGCGCAGGATGCGGTTCACGCGCTGGCCGAACTGGCCGACCGTGAAGGGCTTGCTGATGATTTCCATGCCCGCGGCCAGGAACCTGGCCTGGTCGCCGGCATCCCGGGCATAGGCGGTCATGAACAGGATCGGCAGATCGGGCCGGCTTTCGCGCGCGATCTCCGCCAGCTGGCGGCCATTCAGCCCGGGCAGGCCGACATCGCTGACCAGCAGGTCCAGGTGCCGCCCCGATTGCAGGATCGGCACCGCTTCCTTGCCGTCCGCGGTCTCGATCGCGCAGTAGCCGAGCTCCCGCAGCACTTCCAGCACCAGCAGGCGGACCGCCGGGTCATCCTCGATCACCAGCACCGTCTCGCCGCGGCCGCCGGTGGCGGACCCGGCGGCCGTTTCCGGCCCGGTGTCCAGACTGCCTTCGTGGCGCGGCAGATAGAGGCGGATGCTGGTGCCGTGGCCTTCCCGGCTCTCGATGACGACATTGCCGCGCGACTGGTGGACGAAGCCGTAGATCATCGACAGGCCGAGCCCGGTGCCCTGGCCCAGCGGCTTGGTCGTGTAGAAGGGGTCGAAGGCCTGCGCGAGGACTTCCGCCGGCATGCCGACGCCGGTATCGGCCACGGTGATCTCGACATAGTCCCCGGCCTCGGCCCGGTCGCTCTGCGCCAGATCCTGGGCCGAGAGATGGGCGTTGCGGCCGGCGATGGTCAGGCGCCCGCCATCGGGCATCGCGTCCCGGGCGTTGATCGCCAGGTTGAGGATGGCGCTTTCCAGCTGGTTGTCGTCGGCGACCGCGAACCAGAGCGCGGCCGGCATGTCGATCTCCAGCGCGACCTGTTCGCCCAGCGTGCGGGCCAGCAGGTCCTCCATCGAGGCGACCAGGCCGCGCACGTCGATCGGCTGGTTGTCCAGGCTCTGCCGGCGGGAGAAGGCGAGCAGGCGATGCGTCAGCGCCGCCGCGCGCTGGCCGGATTGCATCGCCGATTCCAGGAAGCGGTCGACGCCGTCGCTGCGGCCCTGGTCCAGCAGCCGCCGCACCATGTCGATGCCGCCCAGGATGCCGGTCAGCATGTTGTTGAAATC
This sequence comes from Roseomonas sp., assembly GCA_036499545.1. Lineage (GTDB taxonomy): Bacteria > Pseudomonadota > Alphaproteobacteria > Acetobacterales > Acetobacteraceae > Plastoroseomonas. Next base: position 20,537 of record DASYDR010000244.1, read on the forward strand.
ATGCGCCAGGCCGCCGGTGAGCTGCCCGACCGCTTCCATCTTCTGGCTTTGCCGCAGCTGCTCCTCCAGCTGCTTGCGCTGCGTCACGTCGCGGCCGATGCCGTAGATCGTCCGGCCGTCCGACACGCCGGTCCAGTTGATCCAGCGGTGGTCACCCGCCTTCGCCAGCATCCGGGTATCGAAGGCGGTGATCGCCTCGCCGCGCGCCAGCGCGTCCAGGCGCAGGCGCGCCTGCGGCCGGTCGTCGGGGTGGATCAGGTCTTCCATCGACCGGTCGACCAGCGCCGCCTCGTCATGGCCGAGCACGGCTTTCCAGGCGGGGTTGACCGCCTTCTGCGTCCCGTCCGGATCGATGATGGTCAGCAGGTCGCGCGAAAGGTTCCAGAGGCGGTCCCGCTCCTCGGTCCGCACCTCGACCCGTTCCTCCAGCGTCTCGGTCAGCAGCCGCAGCGTCGTCTCGGATCGCTTGGCGATGGTGATGTCGTAGATCACGCCGATGAAGAGGGTGCCGCCCGGGATCGCCGGCCGGTATTCCCCCCGCGAGGCCAGCCAGCGTTCCTCCCCGGTATCGGCCCGGCGGATGCGGAATTCGTGGAAGGCCGTGCCCGGGCCGCGCCCCTGGATCAGCGGCTGGTCTTCCGCGTGCACCAGCGCGTTGATGGTGCGCACCGGCAGGCTTTGCGTGGGGTGCAGGCCGAGCAGGCGGCAGAACTGCTCCGACACTTCCGCGGTGCCGAAGCCGCTCTGGTATTCGAAGGACCCGACGCCGCCGGCGGTCTGGGCGATGCGCAGCCGTTCCTCGACGCGCTTCTGCTCGGTGATTTCGCTCAGCACGCCGGCGAAGCGCACCGGCCGGTCCGCCGCGTCGAAATAGGTGCGTCCGCGCGCCGACAGCCAGCGGATCTCCCCGCCCAGCACCACGCGGTAGTCGCGCGCGAAGACCTCCGCGCCATGCAGCGCGCCCGCCACCGCGATCCTGAGGCGCATGCGGTCCGCATCGAATACCGGCGCGAAGAAGGCCGCCGGCGGCAGGCCGGCGGCGGCGGCGGCGGGATCGAGGCCGTAGAGGCTGGCGAAGCGCGCATCGGCCACCAGCCGCCGCGCCGCGATGTCCCATTCCCAGGCCCCGGCGGCGCCGGCGATGGCCTGCACGACCCGCAGCCGCTCCCTGGCCTCGGTCAGGCGTTCCCGGGTCAGCCGCAGCTGCGCGCCCATCGCGTCGTCGGCATGCTCGCCGCTGACGTCGACCTGGGTCGCGACGCGATAGGCGGGCGCGCCCGCGGCATCGCGCAGCGTGGTGATGGTCAGGTGGTTCCAGAAGGTCCGGCCGTCGCGCCGCCGGTTGAGGAGATCCGCGGTGACGACACCAGGGCCGGCGAGGCCGGCGCGGATCCGCGCGCGCGCCTCGGCCACATCGGCACCGGCCTGCAGGAAGCGGCAGTTGCGGCCGATCGCCTCGGCCGCCGCATAGCCCGTCAGCGCCTCGAACCCGGCATTGACGTAGATGATGGGATCGTCGGGCAGGCGCGGATCGGTCACGGTGATCGCCACCCCGGACGCCGCCAGGGCATCGAACAGCGGCCCGGCCAGGGCCCTCAGCGCGTCAAGGCCATCAGGAGAGCCGATCATGTCCCGAACCGCGTCCGCCATGGTCACATCGCGTCACCGACCACGCGCGCGATGAACTCGGCGATCAGGCGGCGCAGCGCCTCGATCGAAGGCAGGTCCATCAGCATGGCGATGTAGCCGCGGATGTCGCGATCGTTGATCGCGAAGTTGATGTAGAGGAACAACACCACCGCGCCTTCATCGTTGCCGGCCTTCAGGTCGAACAGCATCGACCCGTCGCCGCGCACCACCTCCGGCAGCGACATGGTGAGCGGCTTCTGCAGCATGTTGGCCATGGTCGCGAGGCAGCTGTTCAGCACCACATTGCCGGTCTCGGCCAGCGCCTCGTCCTCCAGCTCGGCGGCGTCGTCCGGCGACAGCGCGCCGGCGGTGACGGAGCGGACCAGCGCCATGCTGTTGGACTCGGGGAAGATCAGCAGGGCACGGCCGGAGAAGACGCCCTCGAAATCCTGGCGCACCGCCACCAGCGCGCCGCTCTCGCGTTCGCGGATCAGCGTCGCCGCGCCGATGCGCGTCACCACCTCGACCGACGGGACCGACAGCAGCACCTGTTCGCCCGCCATCTTGCGCAGGCTCGCGGCCGCGCGGCTGACGCCGATATTCACCAGCTCGGTCAGCGCGTCCCGTTCCAGCTCCTCGAGGGGGACCATCTGGGTCATGCGGGGGGTGCCCGCAGGCGCAGCGCGGCGCCCGAGATGAAGCCGCGCAGGCCGTCCTCGGTCACCGGCTTCGGCACGAAGGTGGCATTGGCCGCGCGGGCGCGGGCGATGATCTCGTCCTGGATATTGGCAGTGGCGACGGCGATCGGCATGGCCGGGAAGCGTTCCCGCAGCTCCTCCGCCAAGGCGAGCCCGTCCCGGCCGGGCATGTTGTAGTCGATGATCGCGACGTCGATGGCCCGCGCCGCGATGACGGCCATGGCCGCCTCGGCGCCGGCGGCTTCCACGCGCTGCCACGCCGGCTGCAGCGCGGCCACCGCCTTGCCCAGGACGATCCGGGCCAGCTTGCTGTCATCGACGATCAGAACCGTCGCAGTCATCCAGTCGTTCTCCCCATTCAACGGCTCGGAAGCAATGGATGCTATACCGTCCCGGACCCGGACTGTCTCTCGCCGGACAAGGCGGGCAGGACCAGGTCGCGCAGAAAGGCGCCCTCCGGCAATCCCCGGATCGCCGGCCGGAAGGCCAGCAGCGCCTGGACCACGGCGCCGTGCAGCCCATCGCAGGCTGCCAGGTCGACCGGGAGGCCCGGCTCGGCCTGCAGCAGGGCGGCCAGCGGTTCGGCATCCTCCACCCGGCAGTGGCCGCGCAGGTGGATGACGGCACCGTCGCGGGCGACCGTCATGCCAGCAGCTCCGGCAGGTCCAGCACCAGCAGCACGCCGCCATCCGGCAGCAGGGTGGTGCCGGCGAAGCCGGGCGCGCCGGCCAGCAGCCCGCCCAGCGGCCGCACCGCGGCATCCATGCGGTCGAGGATCGCATCCACCGCGATGCCCACCATCTCCCCGCCGGTCCGCACGACGATCACCCGGTCGGCGGCATCATGCCGCTGCCGCGCCCCGACCAGCGCGCCGAGGCCGACCAGCGGCACCGCCCGGTCACGATACAGGAAGGCGCGGCCGGCCCGGACCGCGGCGATGCGGTCCGGCGTGACCCGGGTCGCCCCGGCGACGCAATCCAGCGGCAGCCCATAGCGTTCCTCGCCGCAGGCGACGACCATCAGCCGGGTCAGCACCATGGTCACGGGCAGCGCGAAGCGCATCGTCGTGCCGCGCCCGGCTTCGCTGGATACCGTCACCTTGCCCCCCAGGCCGGCGGCGGCGGCGCGGACCACATCCATGCCGACGCCGCGCCCGGACAGGTCGCTGACCCTGGCCGCGGTCGAGAAGCCGGCGACGAAGATGAGATCGACCGCGCTGCGGTCGTCGAGGGCGATCGCGTCATCATGGGCCAGAACGCCCCGGGCGACGGCCAGGTTGCGGATCCGGTCCGGGTCGATGCC
>DASYDR010000245.1:0-3869 GCA_036499545.1 Roseomonas sp.
CGGTCGACCGCGTCGCCTGGGACTGGGCCGAGGCCGGGCGCAACGAATTCTGGTGCCCGGATCCCGCCGCGGCCGCCCGCTGGGAGGCGAAGCTGCTGGAAGCGCGCAAGGCCGGATCCTCCCTCGGCGCCGTCATCGAGATCGTGGCGGAAGGCGCGCCGCCCGGCCTGGGTGCGCCGGTCTACGGCAAGCTCGATGCCGATCTCGCCGGCGCGCTGATGAGCATCAATGCGGTGAAGGGCGTCGAGATCGGCGAGGGTTTCTCGGCCGCCGCCCTGTCGGGCGAAGGCAATGCCGACGAGATGCGGATGGAGGCCGATGGCCGCATCCGCTTCCTGTCGAACCATGCTGGCGGCATCCTGGGCGGCATTTCCACCGGCCAGCCGATCGTGGCCCGCTTCGCGGTGAAACCCACCTCCTCCATCCTCACGCCGCGGCAATCCGTCGACCGGCATGGGCAGGAGGTCGAGGTGATGACCAAGGGCCGCCACGACCCCTGCGTCGGCATCCGCGCCGTGCCGGTGGGCGAAGCGATGGTCGCCTGTGTGCTGGCCGACCACCTGCTGCGCCACCGGGCGCAGAATCCGGATGCCCCGGGTACCGCGCGGCTGCCCCGCAACTGAGATCCGACCCATAGGGTTTTCGCAGATCAGCCCTGCCCGCCCTTGTAACGGAGGGTCGCCTGACAGGCTGTGAGCACGTGCAGCATGCAACTTGACGTCACCCCGCGCGGGCGGGAACATCCGTTCGCGACCCGGCACCACCCGGGCGTACCCGGCCCGGTTCTGGGCCTGGGCTGTGCATCCCCGCGATGAACCGGCTTCGCTGCCGGAGTGGCCGATCCCTGGCAAGGACCGGCGGCCCCGCCTGACGTGGCCTGACAGGATGGCGCCGTGCCCTTCGACGATGCCGCCGCGGAGGCCCCGGGCCTCTCCGGCTTCCTGGAGCTCTGCGAGCCAGGCGCCTTCACCCGGCGCATCGGCGAATTGACCCGCCGCGCCCAGTCCGGCGCGCTGAAAGGGCGGGCCGCGCAGCAGCGGCACGCGCTGGAATTCGCCTTGGCCCGCCTGACCGATCCCACCACCGCGCCACGGGCGACGGCGGTCGAACGCCGCATCGGCGGCTGGGCGCGCGATCTGGTGGTGCTGGCCGCCACCCTGCCGCCCGACACCAGGCGGCGGCTGCGGGCGCGCGTGGCGGCGGCACTGGATGGGGATGCGACACTGGTGCCGGTCTTTCACCTGATCCGCACCGCGGCGCTGCAGCGCGCCCGCGGCTTCGAGGTGCGCTTCGACGGGCTGCTCGACCAGACGCCGCACGACCTGACCATCAGCCGCGGCGATGTCGAAGCCGAAATCGCCTGCGAAACCGCCTCGGCCGAGGATGGCAGGCCGCTGCACCGGGGCGACTGGTACGCGCTGGTCGACCGCATCAATCCCGAGTTGCAGACCTGGCTCGCCGCCCATCCCGGCCGCTATCTGCTGAAGATGACGCTGCCCGAGGGTGCCGGCTCCCCCAGCCAGCTTGCCGAGTTGCATCGCCGGATCAGCGCGCTGCTCAAGGACCAGCGGCGGCAGGATGCCAGCGCGGATGCCGTGATGAAGCTCGATCCCCTGGTGCTGGCCGGCGCCCAGGCGGCGGGCGCCGGGCTGCCGGCGCAGCTGCGCGCGCAATTCGGCCCCGAGGCGCATCTGGCGGTGACGACCGATGCCGGCGGCAAGGGCGTCTTCGTCATGGCGGCGCGCGCCGGGCAGCCGGATGAGGTCTCGGCCGCGCTCTGCCGGCGCATGGCCGCGGCGGTGCCGGCGCGGCTCTCCGGACGCCGGCCAGGCATCCTGGCGATGTTCCTGGATGATGTGGATCGTGCCGAATGGCGGGCGCTGCGCGACACGCTCGAGCTCGAAGGCGCGGCGCGGCGCTTCCTGACCGATGCGGTCGCGAAGCCGGTCGTGGCGATTTCCTGCGCCTCGCGCATGGAACTCTACGGCATGGCGGCGCCCGATGCGGCCCCGGATGGCGAGCTGCGCTTCCGCAGCCCGCTGCACCCTGCGGCCAAAAGCGCCGCCCTGGCGCCGGCAATCACGTCATCCATGTGACGCTTGTCTGGCGGCCAGATTCACGCCTGCGGGCGATTTCACCCTGCGGCGATCTGGCCGCGCACAAAACCACCCAGCAACCGGCGCCTTTCCGCCACGTTCTCCGCGTGAACTCTGACTGCCGCCAAGCTGCGGCCTACCGCGTGGAGGACTTCCCTTGGCCATGAGCACCCTGCTCTCGGATCGCGAGCGAGACTCGAAGCTTGCGGAGCTGGATCGCCTGCTGAACGACCCGGAGACCCGCATGGACCCGCATCGCGTCTGGGCCCTGCTGGCCGAGGTCGCGACGCCGCAGCAACCCCTGCCGCATCGATAGAGCCGGGCAGATTCACGCTTGCGGGCGATTCCGCCGCCGGCGATCTGCTCTCAGGTCTGACGCTCCGCCCCGATCAGGAATTCCCGATTGCCTTCGGGGCCGGTGATCGGGCTTTCGGTGATGCCGAGAACCCGCCAGCCCGGCAGGGACGACCACCAGTCGCGGATCATGGCGCAGACCGCCTCATGCACCGCCGGGTCACGCACGACGCCGCCCTTGCCGACCTGATCCGGCCCCGCCTCGAATTGCGGCTTGATCAATGCGCAGGCGAAGGCGCCGGGGGCCGCGAAGCCGAGCGCCGCCGGCAATACCGTGCGCAGCCCGATGAAGCTGGCGTCGCAGACGACGGCATTGACCGGTTCCGGAACATGGGTCGCATCGAGGCGCCGCGCGTTCACGCGTTCCAGCACCACGACGCGTGGATCCTGGCGCAGCTTCCAGGCGAGCTGCCCATGCCCGACGTCGACCGCGTAGACCCGGGCCGCGCCATGATGCAGCAGCACATCGGTGAATCCGCCGGTCGAGGCGCCGATATCGAGCGCCACCACGTCCTGCGCGCGGAAGCCGAAATGCGCCAGCCCGTGATCGAGCTTGAGCCCGCCGCGCGATACCCAGGGATGCGGCTGGCCGCGCACATCGAGGGCCAGGCCTTCGGCCAGCAGCTGGCCCGGCTTGTCGATCCGCATCTCGCCGGAGAAGACCTTGCCGGCCAGGATCAGCGCCTGGGCGCGGGTCCGGCTTTCAGCCAGGCCGCGCTCCACCAGCACCTGATCGGCACGCTGCTTCGCGGCCATGGTCAGATCGTCCCGGGTGCCGTCACCCGCCCCGCGCGTGCGGGGATGCGAGCGCGGCGGAGAGCCCGGCGGCCGGGCTGGTCAGCGGCGTGCCGCGGCGGCAGAGCGCGGCCGCGCCGGCCATCGAGGCCTGGGCGAGCGCCACCGTCGCATAGCCTTCGGCATAGGCGGCATCGGCGGCTTCGGCGACGCGGGCGTGATAGCCTGGCAGGTCGCCGGCACGGAAGGCATCCCACGCGCCCGGTGCCAGCCGCATCTCGAAGGGCGCGGGGTAGGTGGCGAACAGCGCGCGAGTCGGTGCTTCGGTGGTCGCAACGGCGTAGAGCACCAGCCGGGGTCCGGGCGCTGCCGCCGTCGCCTCCGCCAGCGCCGCATCGACGCGCAGCGCCAGCCCATCCGCGGAGGGCCCGAGCGTCGAGCAGGTCAGCAGCACCGCATCGGCCTCCGCGGCGAGACCCGCGAGCAGGGCACGGGTCTCTTCCTTGATCGCCGGCGTCAGCCCACCGGCGGCCTCGGCCGCCGACAACAGATCCGCCCGCACCACATGGTGCAGGACGGCACCCGGCGGACAGGCGGCCTGGAAGACCGCCGCATTGCTGTCGATCGTGTGCAGGCAGGCAATGCGGATGGTCATCGGACACTCCCAAGAATCCAGCGGCCGCA
>DASYDR010000246.1:0-5843 GCA_036499545.1 Roseomonas sp.
GCCGACATCGAAGCCGCGCCAGTCGATGACGGCGCGGCTGGTGGTCTGGTTGATGGTGGTGCGGGTGGCATCCTGGGCGATGCCGGCGCTGCCGGCGCTGACCACGCCGCCCTGCGGCCGGGCATTCGGTGCCTGGGCGAAAGCCGCCGGGGATGCGACCAGCGCGGTGCCGCAGAGCAGCAGGCCGCGAAGATCGGGCAGGCGGCGACAGGTCCGGGCCATGGCAATCCCCCATCGAGGCGCCAGGGGCGGCACGCCTCAATGGGATGGAGTGTGCGAAGACGGGCCGGCTGCGCACATCCCCCGATCAGGGGAGACGGCGGGTCGCATCCGCAGCTTCCCGAACAGGGCTGGCGCCAAATTGACATCCCCGGAGTGCTGCGACATCGTCCTGTCGATAAAGGAACAAATAGCAAACTCGCACGGCGAATAAGGGGAGAGAAACAATGACCACGTCACGGCGGTCCATGCTGCTGGCCGCGCCGACGCTTCTGACCGGCGTCGCGGCCAGCCCGGGCGTCCGCGCCGAGGACGCGTATCCGGTCCGCCCGATCCGGCAGGTGGCGCCCTATGCGGCCGGCACGACCAATGATGTCCTGACCCGGATCCTGACCGAATACATGCAGCGGGAGCTCGGCCAGCCCGTCGTGGTCGAGAACCGGGTGGGGGCCGGCGGCAATGTCGGCATCGACTACGTCGCCAAGGCTGCTCCCGATGGCTACACCTTCGGCTCCGCCGCGGTCAGCAACCTGGTCATCGCGCCCTTCATCTATGGCCGGATGGCCTATGACCCGCAGCGGGACCTGGTGCCGGTCTCCATGATCTGGGAATTGCCGAACGTCGCCTTCGTGGCCCCGCAGCATTGCCCGGCGCGGACGCTGCAGGAATTCATCGCCTGGGCGAAGGCGCGGCCACACGGGATCAACTATTCCTCGCCCGGTGCCGGATCGACCGCGCATCTCTGCGGCGCGCTGCTGGCGGCGCGGCAGGGCTACCAGGGCACCCATGTGTCCTTCCGCGGCGCGGCGCAGATCTACCCGGCGCTGATCGCCAATGACGTGCAGTTCTCGATCGAGAACATCTCGGGCTATCTGCCGATGTTCCGGGAAGGCACGCTGCGCCCGCTGGCGGTGACCAGCGCGGAGCGCTGGGCCGGCCTGCCCGATGTACCGACGATGGCGGAAGCGGGGGTGCCGGACTTCGTCGTCACCGTCTGGGTCGCCTGCGTCGCCCCGGCGGGGACGCCGCAGGCGCGCATCGACAAGATCAACGCGACCCTGCGCCGGGCAGCGGCTGACGAGACGGTGCAGCAGCGCTTCAGCCAGGTCGGCGCCCGGGTGATGTGGACCTCACCCGAGGCCGTGACGGCGCGCTCGGAAGCGGAGCGGCCGATGTGGCGGGACGCGGTGAACCTGTCAGGCGCCCGGATCGAATAGCCAGGCGGCAGGTCAGGCGGCCGCGCGGATGCCTTCGGCCGCGGGCATCGCGGCGGCGGCCCGGGTCGCGGGCGAGTCACCCTCGGCGCGCAGCACGTAGCCGCGGCCCCACACCGTCGCGATCTGGCCGCTGAAGCCGGCATCGGTCAGCTTGCGGCGCAGCTTGCAGATGAAGACATCGATGATCTTCATCTCGGGCTCGTCGATGCCGTTGTAGAGATGGGTCAGGATGGATTCCTTGGACTGCACCATGCCCCTGCGCATGGCCAGCAGTTCCATGATCCCCTGTTCCTTGCCGGTCAGGTTGACCGACTTGCCGCCGACGTCGACAGCCTTGCTCTGAATATCGAGGGCGAGGTTGCCGATGGTCAGGACCGAGCGGGCGAAGCCCTTGGAGCGGCGGATCACCGAACGGACGCGCGCCAGGAATTCGCTGCGGTCGGTCGCCATGGTCACGCAATCATCGGCGCCGGTGTCGAGCGCCTGGATGATGCCGGCCAGGTCGCCGGTCGGCGTCGTCGCGATCGCCGGAATGGCGATGTTGCGGGCGCGGAGGCGGCGCAGCGCCTCGATCCCGGCCATGTCCTCGAGCGATTGGCCCAGGATCATGACATCGTAATCGAAGTGGCGGGTCATATCGACCGCGTCCTCACCGCTTTTCGCGGTGTCCACGGTGATGCCTGCCAATTGCAGCGCCCGGACCTTCCCGATGACGCTCATTGGATCCCGCTCGACGACCAGTGCGCGCATATTGCTCTCCACGACAGCCGAAGTTTTCGGCGTGTCACGATTGCGTGACGTTGCTCTCAGAAACGTGATAGCCCGACCATCCAACATTTGGCAGCAAAAAATGACGATCGCCTGACGAATTCGCACGGTATGGTTGCAAAGACACAGTTTTGTGTGGCCAGCGGCGGCACCGCCTCGCTTCCAGATTGCAGACCGCGTCACAGGCCTTTGTTTTTGCTGGAAATGTGGGTGCGCAGCGCGATTCCAGCTTCACGCATGCCGCGAGAAAGTGCTGAGCGACGCAGCGAATGCTGGTATCGCGGCGCCCTCAACTCCGCCGCGAACTTCACATCCCTGTGTTCTTCTTGCCTGCAGCACAGGCGCCTGCCGCCATGGTGTGGCCGCGGCCGGCCACCGCTCTATGGATGGTTGTATGGCGGGCCACGATATCCCAATTGACAAGACCGAATTCGCAACAAGAAAAAATTACCGCCGACGCGGCGCCACTGGCGGGATCGCGGTGGCCGCCGAAATTGGCGGCAGGCCTTGCATGTTGATCCAGTCGCCGCAACCGCAGGCCGCGACATCGCGCGCGGCGATATCAAGCCCGCCGGCGCCACGGCTCATCCGGATTTCACAGGCGGCGCCAGTGCCGGTCGGGCTCTCCCGCGCGATCAGGGACGTGCCCTGCCATTCACCGTCGCCGTCGAACTGGCAGCCGCGATCGGCGCCCCAGAGTTGGACGCGCACCCGCGCGCCGCCATCCGGCCGCCTGGCAATGACGGCGCCGAGCAGTTCCTGCGGCGGCCGGCAGACCCATTGATCCGGATCGTCTTCCGACCGGGCGCAATGGGCGTCCTGCCAGGAGCCATAGGTGCCAGGCGCCGGATCCGGTGGCCCCGCCGCCAGCAGCGACGGCGCGGCGCAGAACACCAGGACGGACAGGATCGGCAGGATGGGGCGCGGCATGGCCCCATGTTAGGGAAGCAGGCTGGAGCGGTGGATGCCCCGCGCCATGACGACAGCGTCATCCGACGTCCGGCGTCACTCCGCCCGGATACCGAGACGGCGGATCAGCACGCCGTAGCGCTCCGCCTCGCTGGCGATGAAGCGGGCGGTCTCCTCCGGTGTCGCGCCGATCGCCTCCGACCCCAGATCCAGCAGCCTGGCGCGGAAGTCGCTGTCATGCAGCACCGCCTGGGTGTCGGCGGCCAGGCGGTCGCGGATCGGCACCGGCAGGCCGCGCGGCGCCACCAGCGCGTGCCAGGATGGAACGATGAGGTCGTCGACGCCGGCTTCCTGCATCGTCGGCACCTCCGGCATGGTCGGCCAGCGATGCGGGAAGGCGACCGCCAGCGGCCGCACCAGGCCGCCGCGGATGCCGCTGAAATAGGCCGGCACATTGCCGAAGCCGAAATCCAGCCGCCCCGCCACCAGATCGATCTGCACCGCCGGCGTGCCGCCGCGATAGGGCACATGCTCCAATGTCAGCCCGGTACGGATGCCGAACAGGGAGGACGCCAGGAAGTCGGACGTGCCGACCCCGGGGGAGCCGAAGGTCAGCCGGCCCTGCTGCCGTCCGGCCGCGATCACGTCCTGCACGCTGCGCCAGGGGCTGCCGGCGGGGACCACCATGACGTTCGCCGAATTCCACAAATGCGAGATCGGCGTGAAGTCGCGGTCCGAATCATAGGGAAGATGGGCATAGAGGTACCGGTTGACCGACTGGGTGCCGATGCTGCCCATCAGGATGTTGTAGCCGTCGGGCGGCTGGCGGGCGGCCTCCGCCGCGCCGATGCTGCCGCCGGCGCCGGTGCGGTTCTCGCAGACCACGGTCTGCCCGAGGCGCCGCCCCAGCGGATCCGCCATCAGCCGGCCGAGAACATCGGCGGAGGAACCGGGGCCGAAGGGCAGGATCATCCGGATCGGCCGTTCCGGCCAGGCCGCCACGGCCCGGGCCGGCGTCGCCGCCGCTACGCCAAGTGCCGCCAGCAGATGCCTGCGTCGCATCATGCGATCCTCCCTCCTCGTTTTGCGGCGAGGGTGCGAGGACCGGCGGGGCGGGTCAATACGCCCCGGCGCCGGGCTCCGCCAGCCGCTCGAAATCGCAGGACAGGTTGGTGCAGCGCAGATAGATCCGGCGCTCGGCCCGGCCAGTCGCGGATCGCTGCGGCACGTCCCGATCGAAGCGGAGGCTGCCCGCACCGCAACCTGGGCAGCGCGGCGCGGCCGGTGCCTGCCCGCCCCCGCGCCCGGATACGCCCTTCTTCTGGCCGGTGCTGCGCATGGCCGGTTTTGTCCCACGGCGCGAAGGCCGCGAGTGTCGCCTTTCGTTTGATTTTGTCTGATCGACAGTGCGGCGCCGGTGTCAACCCTGTCTTTACCATCCGGGGCGTTTAATACCGGGCGTGGTTGTCGACAGCGGCGTGATGCGCCGCCACGGAGTGCGGTGAGATGCGGAAAAGCAGGCACGGGACGGGCATGGCAGGCTGGGCAAAGGGCGCGATGGTGCTCGCCCTGGCTGCGATCGGCGCCCTGATCTGGATCGCGGCGGCGGTCGCCGGCAGCGCCCATAGCCCTGCGCTGGGCCTTGTCCTCATCGTCGGGCTGTTCAGCATCGTGGCGGTGACCGCCAATGCCCGGTCCCGCGCCGGCCGCGGTAGCGCCACTTAACCACCGCCGCCGAGGCGCGCTTCCATCCAGGCGGCCAGCGCCGCGAAACGGGTGGGGTCGGCCAGCACGCGCGGCACCTTGTGTTGCCCGCCGAGCTTGCCCTGTATGCGCAGCCAGGCTTCGAAACTGCCGGGCGGCAGCGCCACCAGGCGCGGCGGCAGCAATTGCCCCGCATCGCGATGCGCGGCGTAGTCGGCATTGGCGCGACGCAGGGCGGCATCCAGCCCGGCCGCCAGGCGATCCGCCGGCGCCGCGCCCTGCAACTCCACGAACCAGTGGTGGCGGCCGGCACTGCCTTCGAAACCGGCGCCGACGCAATATTCCCCGAGCGTCGCGCCCGCCGCCGCCAGCACCCGGACCAGCGCCGCGTCGATCTCCGCCCCGGTCAGGTGCTCGCCGAAGACGGAAAGATCGTAGGCGATGCGGCCGGTGACCAACAGCCGCGGCGGCGACCGGTCGACGAAGCGCACGGTATCGCCCATCAGGCAGCTCCAGAGCCCGGCATTGCTGGTGATGACGACCGCATAGTCGACGCCGGTCTCCAGGGTTCCGGCCCAGTGCCGGGTCGGGCTGGCGCTGCCGAGTTCCGACAGCGGCACGAATTCGGCGAAGACGCCGCGATCGAGCACCAGCGCCATCCCCTCCCCGTCGCCGCGATCGGCGATGGCGATGAAGCCCTCGGAAGCCGGATAGACTTCCCGCGTCGCGCAGCCCGGCGGCAGCAGGGGGGCGAAGCGGGCGCGATAGGGCTCCCAGGCGACGCCGCCATGCACCAGCAGGTCCAGCCCCGGCAGCGGCAGCGCGCCGCCGCGATGCGCCTGCAGGCGGTGCAGCAGCACCAGCAGCCAGGATGGCGTGCCGGAGAGCATGCGCACCGCCGCCGCCGGCACCTGTTCCACCAGCGCGTCCAGCTTCCGGTCCCAGTCCGAGATCAGCGCGAGGTCGGGCGGCGGGAAGCCCCAGCCGCTGATCCAGCGCGGGATCTCCGCGGCGGCAATGCCGGAG
>DASYDR010000247.1:0-9212 GCA_036499545.1 Roseomonas sp.
CTATGAGATCCTGACCGCGCTCGGCCCGCGCTACGCGCGGGAGTATCTGCCGGCGTGAGCGCCGCCGAAGGAGACGCCGTGACCCGCCAGCCAGGCGGCGCGACCGGCATGGTGCTGGACGGCGTGGCCGCCATCGGGCGCGGCGTCATCGGCGTCACCCGCGGCCTCGGCGCCGTCACCCTGTTCGCGCTGGAGGCGGTGTCGCATCTGGTGCGACCGCCCTTCTACGGCCGCCTGCTGCTGCGGCATTTCATCGAGATCGCCTATTTCAGCCTGCCGGTGGTAGCGCTGACCGCGATCTTCACCGGCATGGTGCTGGCGCTGCAATCCTATACCGGCTTCGCGCGCTTCAACGCCGAAGGCGCAGTCGCCAATGTCGTGGTGCTGTCGATCACCCGCGAACTCGGCCCTGTGCTGGCCGGGCTGATGGTCGCCGGCCGCATCGGCGCCGCTTTCGCGGCCGAGATCGGCACCATGCGCGTCACCGACCAGATCGATGCGCTGACCACGCTGTCCACCAACCCGATGAAGTACCTGGTGGCGCCGCGGCTGCTGGCGGCGAGCATCGCGCTGCCGTTGCTGGTGGTGGTTGCCGACATCCTGGGCGTCATGGGCGGCTGGCTGGTCGGTTCGGTGAAGCTCGGCTTCGCCTCCCAGGCCTATCTCAGCGCGACCCTGAATTTCCTGCAGTTCACCGACGTGGTCAGCGGGCTGGTGAAGGCGGCGGCATTCGGCTTCATCATCGCGCTGATGGGCGCCTGGTGCGGCTACAACAGCCGCGGCGGGGCGCAGGGCGTGGGCGGCGCCACGACGACCGCGGTCGTCGCGTCCTCCATCCTCATCCTGGCGCTCGACTATGTGCTGACCGAGCTGTTCTTCGCCCGATGAACCAGCCGAAGATCCGCCTGCGCGGACTGACCAAGGGCTTCGCGGGCAAGCAGGTGCTGGACGGCGTCGATCTCGACATGGCGGCCGGCCGATCGATGGTGATCCTGGGCGGCTCCGGCTCCGGCAAGTCGGTCACGCTGAAATGCATGCTCGGGCTGCTGGTCCCCGATGCCGGCACGATCGAGATCGACGGCCGCGACGTGCTCACCATGCCGCGGCGGGAGCGGGAGGCGCTGAACGACCGCATCGGCATGCTGTTCCAGAACGGCGCCCTCTTTGACAGCCTGCCGGTCTGGGAGAATGTCTGCTTCAAGCTGCTGGCGCAGAAGCGCATCAGCCGCGCCGCGGCGCGCGACAAGGCGGCCGAGGTGCTGGCGCAGGTGGGCCTGGCGGCCTCGGTCGGCGATCTCTCGCCCGCCGAGCTCTCGGGCGGCATGCAGAAGCGCGTGGGCCTGGCACGCGCCATCGCCGCCGAGCCCGAGATCATCTTCTTCGACGAGCCGACCACCGGCCTCGACCCGATCATGGGCGCGGTGATCGACGGGCTGATCCGCGATTGCGTGCAGCGCCTCGGCGCCACCGCCGTCTCGATCACCCACGACATGGCGAGCGCGCGGCGCATCGGCGACGAAGCGGCCATGCTGCACAAGGGCCGCATCGTCTGGACCGGGCCTGCGGCCGAGCTCGGCGAGACCGGCAATGCGATGGTCGATCAGTTCGCGCGCGGCGAGCGCGACGGGCCGATCCAGATGGAATTGCGACGGTAGACGGCCTGCCCGGCGCGACGCATGCCTCCCATGCCCGGCTTGACCGGGCTCCGGCGGGCGGCGCAGGGTTCCGCACAAGAACAAGCCTGCGGAGGTCCGTCCCATGTCCCTCACCCTCACGCCGCTGCATCCGCATTTCGCCGCCCGTGTCGAAGGGTTGGACCTTGCCCGGCCATTGACGCCGGCGGAGGCGTCCGCGGTGCATGCCGCGATGGATCGCTACGCGGTGCTGGTGATCCCGGACCAGGCGATCGACGACGACCAGCAGATGGGGTTCGGCCAGGCGCTGGGCACCATCGAGCCGACGCGCGGCACGGTCGATGCCGAGAAGCACCGCCTCAAGCACGGCGCGA
Organism: Roseomonas sp.; assembly: GCA_036499545.1. Taxonomy (GTDB): domain Bacteria; phylum Pseudomonadota; class Alphaproteobacteria; order Acetobacterales; family Acetobacteraceae; genus Plastoroseomonas. The sequence goes on from DASYDR010000247.1 coordinate 2,009, forward strand.
TGAACGACATCTCCAACCTCGACACCGACGGCAAGCTGCTGGCGGCGAATGACCGGCGCCGGCTGTTCTCGCTGGGCAACCGGCTCTGGCACAGCGACAGCAGCTTCAAGGCGACGCCGGCGAAATACTCCATGCTGCATGCGCGGGTGATCCCACCCGAAGGCGGCGAGACCGAGTTCGCCGACATGCGCGCCGCCTGGGATGCGCTGCCGGCGGCGATGCAAGCCAGGCTCGGCGACCTGATCACCCGCCATTCGCTGATCTATTCGCGCGCCATCCTGGGCTTTGAGGATTACACGGAGGAGGAGCGGCGCAGCTTCGCGCCGGTGCGGCAGCGCCTGGTGCGGCAGCATGCGCATGGCCGGACGTCGCTCTACCTGTCCTCCCATGCCGGGACGATCGAGGGCTGGCCGGTGCCGGAAGCGCGGGCGCTGCTGCGCGACCTGACCGAGCACGCGACGCAGCGCGACTTCGTCTATCGCCACCAATGGAAGGTCGGTGAGCTGGTGATGTGGGACAACCGCACCACCATGCACCGCGCCCGCCCCTTCGACGACCATGCCCATGCCCGCGACATGCGCCGCGTGACCATCGAGGACGACGCGCCGACCGTCGCGCAGCAGGCGGCGTAGCAGCCCCCGTGCAGACCGGGAGCCTGCGGACAGCAGGCCCCGTCATCGTCTTCGACACCGACTGCGTGCTCTGCAGCGGCATGGTTGCCTTCCTGCTGAGGCATGAGCGCGACCGGTGTCTGCGCTTCGCCGGCGCCTGGTCGGAGGAAGGCCAGGCGCTGGCGGCGCGGCACGGCTTCTCGAAGCTCCAGCTCGACGAGACCTTCCTGCTGATCGCCGATGGGCAGGTGCTGACCCGGTCCGATGCCGGCCTCGCGATCCTGCGCCATATGCGGGCGCCATGGCGCTGGCTCGGGGTGCTGCGCCTGGTGCCGCGGCCGCTGCGCGACGCCGTCTATCGCTTCGTGGCCCGGCGCCGCTACCGCTGGTTCGGGCAGCGGGAGAATTGCACCCTGGTGCCCGCAGGCGCGCGCGACCGCTTCATCGGGGTGCGCGGCCTGCCGCCGGGTGCCCCCTGAGGCGCGCGAATCGCTTTCCCCCGCGACGCCGGACCGCTATGGTTTGTCCACGTTTTGTTCCCATATGGCGAGATCCATGGCCAAGCCTGCCTCCCGCTTCGTCTGTCAGTCCTGTGGCGCCATCAGCCCGAAATGGCAGGGCCGCTGCGACGCCTGCGGCGAATGGAACACCCTGATCGAGGAAGCCACCGCGCCGCGCGGCCCGGGGCCGGCCGCCAAGGCCGGTGGCGGGCGGCAGATCGAATTCGTCGGGCTGAAGGGCGAAAGTCCGCCACCGCCGCGCATCGACACCGGCATCGCGGAGCTGAACCGGGTGCTGGGCGGCGGGCTGGTCGCCGCCTCCGCCGTGCTGGTCGGCGGCGATCCGGGCATCGGCAAATCGACCATCCTGTTGCAGGCGGCGGCCCGCATCGCCGCCTCCGGCCGCCGCACCCTCTATGTCTCGGGCGAGGAGGCGGTGGAGCAGGTGCGGCTGCGCGCCCGCCGGCTCGGCCTGTCGGAGACACCGCTGGCGCTCGCCTCCGCGACCGCGCTGCGCGACATCGTCGCCAGCCTGGAGCGGGAGAGCGACGCCGCGCTGGTGGTCATCGACAGCATCCAGACGGTCTGGCTGGACGCGCTCGATTCGGCGCCGGGCACCGTCGCCCAGGTCCGCGCCTGCGCGGCCGAGCTGATCCGGCTGGCCAAGGCGCGCGGCTTCGCGCTGATCCTGGTCGGCCATGTGACGAAGGAAGGCACCCTGGCCGGGCCGCGCGTGCTGGAACACATGGTCGATGCCACGCTCTATTTCGAAGGCGATCGCGGCCATCAGTTCCGCATCCTGCGCGCCACCAAGAACCGCTTCGGCGCCACCGACGAGATCGGCGTCTTCGAGATGACGGATGGCGGCCTGGTCGAGGTCGCCAACCCCTCCGCCCTGTTCCTGGCGGAACGGCGCGGCAATGTCTCCGGCAGCGCCGTCTTCGCGGGGATCGAGGGCACGCGGCCGGTGCTGGTGGAGGTGCAGGCCCTGCTGTCGCCGAGTTCGGGCGGCAGCCCGCGCCGGCAGGTGGTGGGCTGGGACTCGGGACGGCTCTCGATGCTGCTGGCGGTGCTCGAGTCGCGCTGCGGCATGAGCCTCGGCCAGAACGACGTCTATCTGAATATCGCCGGCGGCCTGCGCGTCCAGGAACCGGCCGCCGATCTGGCGGTCGCGGCTGCCCTGGCTTCCGCGGCCATGGACCGGCCGACCGATCCCGACCGGGTCTATTTCGGGGAAGTCGGCCTGTCGGGCGAGGTCCGCCAGGTCAGCCAGCCCGACCAGCGCCTGCGGGAGGCGCAGAAGCTGGGGTTCCTGCAGGCGACCCTGCCGAAGCGGGCAGCCCGGGCCGGGCGCCTGCCGGCGACGCCGGACGGGCTGGCGCTGCAGGAAGTCGGGCATCTGGCCGACCTGGTCGCGGATTTCGCGGAAGCGAGCGTCAAACGACGCTCGGCGTGAGGCGCCGCGCCCTCAAGTCACCCGGCTGCGCCACCGTCGCACGGCGCGCCAGATCAGCAGCGCCAGGACGAAGAGGGCGACAAAGAACACGGTATTGAACCAGGGGAAGGGCTCCGTGACATCCTCTGTGCGCCGCAGGGCCACGGCGTTGGGAAAGCGCGACAGCAGCTGGATTCGCCAGCCGTAGCGGGTGACGACCGCCATGCCGCGATCGGTCGCGATCGCGGCCGCGACCGCCTGCAGGTCGGCGGCGTTGAACTTGAAGTAGAACGGGAACCGCCAGCCGGTATCGTCGTTGCGATAGACCCGGGGCCGCTGCGTCCCCAGCGTTTCGCCGTAGATGAAGAAGACGTCGCGCGTCTCCCCGCCCGGCTGGCCGTCGAGGTCGATGCGCCGCACCTCGCTGCCGACGATCCGCACCACCTCGTGCCGCGGCAGGTAGAAGCCGAGGAATGCCGCCGCCGGCAGGATGACGAGGCAGACCAGCGCGGTCCGGAACAGAAATCGTCCGCCTATGCTCATCCAGGCTCTCCGACACGGTGCCGCGGGCAGCGCCGCCTGGCGTCCCGCTCCTGGAGCATTTTTCGTTCGCTGACGCTCACTGCAAATGCTCTGGCCTGTTGTTTTGGCGAGCAGGCTCACGCCTCCGGGCGATTCCGCCCTCCAGCGATCGGCCCTAGATGCCTCACGGGAGGTCGCGACGCCATAGGGTCCGTTCCGGGCGTCCACGCCGCGCTGGGCTGCAGCAAGCCCGGGTGACGCCGCGCCACGCCCCCGCTATACCGCCGCCATGACCTGGGTCGACGCTGTTCTGCTGGGCGTGATCGCCGTATCGGCGATCCATGCCTTCTTCCGCGGGCTGGTGAGCGAGGCTCTCGGCGTCGGCGCCTGGGTAGGCGCCGGGCTGGCGGCGCTCTACGGCCTGCCGCAGGTGCGGCCCATGGTACAGCCCTATGTCGAGCAGCCCTGGCTGGTCGATGCCATCGCCGCCGGCGGCATCTTCCTGGTGGTGCTGGTGATCCTGAAGATCATCATCTCCTGGATCGCGGGTATCGTGCAGGCCTCGCTGCTGTCGGGCCTCGACCGTGTGTTGGGTCTGGTATTCGGTATCGCCCGGGGTGCCTTCCTGGTCCTGCTCGCCTATATCGTGGGTGGCCTCATTCTCCCCGCGCCGGAGCGGTGGCCGGAACCCGTGCGGGAGGCGCGGGCCTTGCCCATCGTGGCCGATGGAGCCGCGAGACTGGTGGCGCAACTGCCCGAGGAGTACCGCCCTCGCCTGCCGGACCCCCCGGACAGGCCGGTGCCGACCATGGAAGAGCTGCTGCGCCCGCCGGCGCGCAGCCGCCAGTGAGGAACATGATGACCGATGCGCCGCACGCCATCGAGCCGGATGACATTGCCCAACTCGCCATCGAGGATGACGACAAGCCGCATGAGGAATGCGGCGTCTTCGGCGTCTGGCGGTCGACCGACGCCGCCGCGCTGACCGCGCTCGGCCTGCATGCGCTGCAGCATCGCGGGCAGGAAGCGGCGGGCATCGTCAGCCTCGACGATGCCGGGCTGTTCCACAGCCACAAGGGCCTCGGCCTGGTCGGCGACAATTTCAGCGACGCCAAGGTGATGGCCGGCCTGCCCGGCCGCGCCTCGATCGGGCACAACCGCTATGCCACCACCGGTGAGACGGCGCTGCGCAACGTGCAGCCGCTCTACGCCGATTTCGAGTTCGGCGGCTTCGCCGTCGCGCATAACGGCAACCTGACCAATGCCTTCGCGCTGAAGCGCGCACTGGTCCGCCGCGGCTGCCTGTTCCAGAGCACGACCGACAGCGAGGTCTTCGTCCACCTGATCGCCATCAGCCTCTACTCCACCGTGGTGGACCGGCTGATCGACGCGCTGAAGCAGGTGCAGGGTGCCTATAGCCTGGTCGCGCTGCACAACGGCGCGCTGCTTGGCGCGCGCGACCCGCTCGGCGTGCGGCCGCTGGTGCTGGGCCGGCTGCCGCTCTCGGGCGGCGGCGGCTACGTGCTGGCATCCGAGACCTGCGCGCTCGATATCGTCGGCGCCGAATTCGTGCGCGACATCGAGCCGGGCGAGATCGTCGTCATCGACGATGCCGGCGTGCGCAGCCTGAAGCCCTTCGGGCGGCAGGAGAGCCGCTTCTGCATCTTCGAGTACATCTATTTCGCGCGGCCGGATTCGGTCAGCGAAGGCACGCCGGTCTACGACACCCGCAAGCGCATTGGCGCCGAGCTGGCGCGTGAGAGCCATGTGCCGGCCGATGTGGTGGTGCCGGTGCCGGACAGCGGCGTGCCGGCCGCGATGGGCTATGCGGCGGAAGCCAAGATCCCCTTCGAGCTCGGCATCATCCGCAATCATTATGTCGGCCGCACCTTCATCGAGCCGACCGACCAGATCCGCCACCTGGGCGTGAAGCTGAAGCACAGCGCGAACAAGCCGATCATCGCCGGCAAGCGCGTCATCCTGGTCGATGATTCGATCGTGCGCGGCACCACCAGCCGCAAGATCGTGGAAATGGTGCGCCAGGCGGGTGCCACCGAGGTGCATATGCGCATCTCCTCCCCGCCCACGACCCATAGCTGCTACTATGGCATCGACACGCCGGAGCGTTCGCAGCTGATGGCCGCGAAGCACGACCTGGACGAGATGGCACGCATCATCGGCGTCGACAGCCTGGCCTTCATCTCGCTCGACGGGCTCTACCGCGCGCTCGGCCAGCCGGGGCGCGATCCGGGCAAGCCGGCCTATTGCGATGCCTGCTTCACCGGCGAATACGCGATCCCGCTGACCGACTGGCAGGACAATGCGGAGAAGCAGCTCTCGCTGCTGCAGCCCGTCGGCACGTGATGGGCCTGCTCACGGAACGGGTGGCGCTGGTCACCGGCGCCTCCCGCGGCATTGGTGCGGCTGTTGCCCTCGAACTCGCGCGCCGCGGCGCGCATGTGGTGCTCACCGCCCGCACCCAGGGCGGGCTCGAGGATACCGATGACGCCATCCAGGCCGCCGGCGGCAAGGCCACGCTGCTGCCGCTGGACCTGGTCAAGGATCAGGACCAGATCGACCAGATCGGCCCGTCGATCTATGAGCGCTTCGGGCGGCTCGACATCCTGGTGCATGCGGCCGGTGCGCTCAACCGGCTGACCCCGGTATCCCATATCGAACCCGGCGACTGGAACGCGGTCATCGGCGTGAACCTGTCCGCCGCCTGGCGCCTGATCCGCAGCTGCGATCCGCCGCTGCGCGCTTCCGATGCCGGCCGCGCCGTGTTCCTGACCGATGCGCGGGCGGGCGACCCGACGCCCTATTGGGGCATGTACGGCGCCAGCAAGGCGGGGATGGAGCATCTGGTCCGCAGTTGGGCGGCCGAAGTCGCGGCGACCCGGCTGCGGGTGAACCTGCATGACCCCGGCGCGGTCGCGACCAAGCTCAGGGCGCTCGCCTTCCCGGGCGAAGCGCGCGAAGGCCTGCCAAGGCCGGAGGCGATCGCCCCCGCGATCGCCGATCTCTGTGGCCCTGGCGAAACCCGGCACGCCGCGCCCCTGCCCGCCTGATGCGGCGCGGGCCAGGCCGGCCCGCGCCACCAATCCGTCAGGCCTGGCGCCGTCGGCCCATCAAGCCTGGCGCCGTCGCGCCTGCACCGCCTGCGCCAGATCCTCCAGCACCGCGACCGTCGTCGCCCAGTCGATGCAGCCATCGGTGATGCTCTGGCCGTAGGTGAGCTTGCGGCCCGGCACCAGGTCCTGCCGGCCGGCCACCAGGTTGCTCTCGGCCATCACGCCCAGGATGCGGCGGTCACCGCCGGCGACCTGGCCCGCGACATCGCGCAGCACCACCGGCTGCCGTTCCGGATCCTTGCTGCTGTTGGCGTGGCTGGCATCGACCATGATGCGCGGCGCCAGCCGGGACTGCGCCGCGGCTTCCGCCGCCGCCTGGACGCTGGCAGCATCATAGTTGGGCTGCCGGCCGCCACGCAGGATCAGATGGCAATCCTCATTGCCGCGGGTCGAGGCGATGGCCGCGCGGCCTTCCTTGGTGACGGCGGGGAAGTGGTGCGGCTGCGAGGCGGCGACGATCGCATCCAGCGCGATCTTCACATCGCCATTGGTGCCGTTCTTGAAGCCGATCGGGCAGGACAGGCCGGAGGCGAGCTGGCGATGCACCTGGCTTTCGGTGGTGCGGGCGCCGATCGCGCCCCAGCTCACCAGGTCGGCGATGTATTGCGGGGTGATGGTGTCGAGGAACTCGCAGCCGGCCGGCAGACCCATGCCGTTGATGTCCATCAGCAGCGTGCGGGCGGTGCGCAGCCCTTCCTCGATCCGGAAGCTGCCATCCAGCCGCGGATCGTTGATCAGGCCCTTCCAGCCGACGGTGGTGCGCGGCTTCTCGAAATAGACGCGCATGACGATCTGCAGCTGGTCGCTGAGGCGTTCGCGAACCGCGAGCAGGCGAGTGGCGTAGTCGAAGGCGGCGGCCGGATCATGGATCGAGCAGGGGCCGATCACCACCGCCAGCCGGTCGTCGTCGCCGGTCAGGATGTCGTGCAGCGCCACGCGCGCGGCGGTCACCGTGGCCATGGCGGCGTCGGTGGTGGGGATTTCCGCCATCACCTCGGCGGGGGT
>DASYDR010000248.1:0-7050 GCA_036499545.1 Roseomonas sp.
AGCCGGTGCGGTCGGCGGGCGGGCGGTGCCATGGCCGGATCTCCACGGGAGGACCGGTGGCGAGCAGACGGCGGACGGGCACTGCCGCACCGTGCCAGAAGGCACAGGCCGCCGCCATGATTTGTAACGAAGCGAGAAGCAACGCCATCAGGCCCGGTGCTACTGATACGGCATGAGCCGCCTTGCCCCCGCCAGCAACGTCATCCCCTTCCCGCGCCGCGCGGCGCCTTCCCGGGCGCGCGCGGCCGAAGCGCGCCGGGGCGGGCCCTGGTGCCGGATCGGCCTGCCCGTCGCCAGCGGCTACCTGGCGATCGGCCTGCATGTCGGGATCGGGGAGGCGATCCTCGGCTTCGGCGGATGGCAGGCGGCCGCGCTGGCCGCCGGCTGGCCGGCCCTGCTGCCGCGGCTGCTCGGCGCGGGCTGAGATTACCAGCGCGGGCTGGAATAGGTGATGGTCTGCGCCAGGCCGGGCGCGCCCAGCGCGATCTGCGCCAGCAGGCGGCCGACGCTGGTGCGCTCCACCGGCGTGTTCGGCTGCATGCCCGCCGGGTTCATGCCCCAGACGCTGTAGAGTTCGTTCGGCACCTGCGCATTGCCCGTGGCCATGGCGACATGGCCCACATCGTTGAAGAACACGATGTCGCCGCGGCTGAAGCTGGGCATGGCCGCATTGGTCAGCGTCTTGCGGAACGACCAGCGGGAGGTGATCGCCTTCATGATGCCGGCGGCCGAGCCGTGATTGGTGTGATCGTATTCGCGCACCATGTCGTAGAGGCCGTCCGCCGTCAGCACGCCGGCGGAATAGGCCGCCCAGATCGGCAATTCGTAGCAGACCATGTCGCAGGCAAGGTCCACCGCCGGCGGCGCCGCGGCATTGCCGTTCGCGCGCGCCCGGCTCCATTGCACCAGGCTGCTGGCCGGCTGGTGGTTGGTCCAGCCGACGCACTTGCCTTCCAGCACCCAGCGCTGCGCCTGGTCCGCCGCCAATGTCGCGTTGCTCATCCGCCCACCCCGTCGTTGCGCCTCCAGACTAGAAGCGATCGGTGCGCGAAAAAAATGAAAGAGCGAAGTCGCGCGCAGGCGTCACCGCCATGTCATGCCGCGGCTGGTCCGGCATCGCGATGCCGGAGGGCTGGTTCGTGCTGCGAGCTGTGGCCGAGGCGCTGCAGCCCGTGCAGTCTGTGCATGATCCAATAGTCTTTCTCGACCAATGCCGATGCGATCTGCATCGCGTTGGCGACGACGCGGATGAGGTCGGCGAATTCCCGGTGGCGATGCAGGAAGTCAGACGGCATGCCGGGCCGCGCCATCCGCCAGGGCGCGCGCGAAGAAGGTCTTCGTCCTCTCCGTGCCATAGGCCCGCACCGCGCGCTTGAGGCGCGCCGTATCGCAGGTCGCCATGCGGATCCGGACCCGCTCCAGCAGCTCCTCCGGGCTTTCGCCGAGCTGGTCGACAGTGTTGACCAGGTCGACCAGCAGGAACTCCTCGCTGAGCGCCTTCGGGAAGGCGCGCTTCACGCGGAAGTCGAAGGTGCGGCCGCCCAGCGCGAAGCGGCCGTGGCGCTTGTGGTTGTAGACGACGGTCCGGTTGTGCATCTGGGTGGTGCCGACACCGAGCCCGTTATAGGCGTTCGGCGACGCCAGCAGGAACGCGTCACCCTTCAGGAAAGCGGCAATGAGCGTGCCGTCTTCCGCCGGGGCGTTCCCGAAGGTGGTCTGCTTCGGCGCGTGATACAGCCCACCCGCCAGCTTGGTCAGCGCACCGCTTCGCACCGCATCCTGGATGTGGCGATCGACGGCGGTCGACCACTCGGCCAGCTGCGCGCGGCGATATACCTGCCCGGGCCGCAGCCGCCGCTTGAACTCATCGAGCTTGCCCATGGCGCTTCACCTAGCGCCGCGAGGGTGATTTTGTAAGTTTCCGTATTGAAAATCCATGCATCTCATCGCCGGGAAGCGCCTGCCCGCCGGCGCGCATCAGCCTGGCGCGTCGTCGCCGCGGGCGATGCGGGCGATGCCGGCTTCCAGATGGGCGCGCATCGCGTCCCGGGCGGCGTCGGCGTCGCCGGCGGCGATGGCGTCGCGGATGCGGGCGTGTTCCGCCAGCACCGTCGCCATCCGGTCGCGCCGCCGGCTGAAGCCATGCGACAGGGCGATGCTGTCGGTCAGGTATTGCTGCAGGAAGGACAGGAATTCGCCGAACAGCGGGTTGTCCGCCGCATCGGCGATGCAGCGGTGGAAGCGCAGATCCTCCGCCGTCGCCGGCTCCCCGGCGCCGATCCGCCGCGCCAGGGCGTCGAAGGCATCCTCCAGCCGCTTCACCGCCGGGCGCCGGGCGCGCCGCGCCGCCAGCGCCGCCGCCTCCGTCTCGACGCCGAGCCGCAATTCCAGCACGCGCCGCACCAGCGCATCCCCGGTCAGGCCCGGCGCGATGCGGAAGGGCCGCGCGGTACCGGCGACATAGGCGCCGGACCCCTGGCGCGTCTCCACCAGCCCGTCCGAGCGCAGCCGCGCCAGCGCTTCCCGCACCACGGTCGGGCTGACGCCATAGGTCGCCGACATGTCGGTGATGGTGGGCAGCTGGTCGCCGGGCGTGAGCCCGCCATCGAGGATATGGCGCTGCAGCGCCTCCGCGACCTGGTCCGTCAGCTTCGGGGCCGCCGGCAGCCGGCGGCGGGACGACAAGGGTGCGCGCAACTCGGGATCCTGCTCGGTGCTCGGGCGGGGCAGGGTAGCCCAGCCTGACGCTCCCCGCATCGCCGCGATACGATCCCGGGGCCGGATCGCGGGCCCGGTCCGCGGGAGCTTTCGCTGGCCGGCCATCCGGCCGAGAATGGCGCGCATGCAAGATGGCTTCTCCCTGGCGGCGCTCGCGGCATCCCCGATCCTGCCGATGGGGCTGGTGGCGCTCGCCAGCCTGTTCGTCACGCGCGTGCTGCTGCGCCGGCAGGCGGCGCTGAAGCTGGTCGCGCTGATCGGCTTCTTCCTGGCGCTCACCTTGATGCTGCACACCGGCGGCATCCTGCCCTACGAGCCCGACACCGAGCGGGCGAGCGTGGCCGAGGCGCTGATCGCCGGCTTCGTGAAGGCGATCTGGTGGCTGCACATCGCCTGGATGATCATCGCCGGCATCCGGCTGCTCCCGGTCCAGGAAGGCAGGCCGCGCGAAGGGCGGCTGCTGCAGGATGTCGTCATCGGCCTGGTCTGGCTCGGCACCCTGCTGTCGATCATCGCCTATGTCTTCGGCGTGCCGGTCGGCGCGCTGGTCGCCACCTCCGGCGTCTTCGCCGTCATCCTCGGCCTCGCGCTGCAGAGCACGCTGAACGACGCCTTCTCCGGCATCGCGCTCAATCTCGGGCGGTCCTATGCGCTCGGCGACTGGATCGTGCTCAGCGACGGCACCGAGGGCCGCGTGGTCGAGAGCAACTGGCGCGCGACGCATCTGCTGAGCGGGTCGCACAACCTGGTGGTGCTGCCGAACAGCGTGCTGGCCAAGCTCGGCCTGACCAATATCAGCCATCCGGACAGCTCGCATGGCATCAGCCTGTCGATCCGGCTGGCGCCGACCCGCATGCCGTCCATCATCGTCGAGGCGATGCAGACCGCGCTGCTGAGCTGCAACACCATCCTGAAGGACCCGCCGCCGAGCGTGGCCATCAAGGCGCTGGATGCCGAGGCGCTGGAGGTGGAGCTGCAGGTCCGGGTCGAGAGTATCGCCCGGCGCACCGCCGCGCGGAACGAGATCTTCGACCTGGTCTACCGGCACGCGAAATCGCACGGCCTGATGCTGGCGCGCCCCGCCTCGGCCTCCGGCGCCTCCCCGCCGCCGACGGAGGAGACGGCGAAGCCGCCCCGGGTGACGCCGCTGGTGCTGCTGGAGGCGATCCCGCTCTTCGCCGCCCTGCAGGACGAGGAGCGGCAGCTGCTGGCGGAAACCGCGACCGTGCGCCGCTTCCGCAAGGGCGAGGTGGTGGTGCGGCAGGGCGAGATGCTCTCCTCGCTCATGATCATGCGCAAGGGCGTGCTGGTCATGACCCGGGATGCCGGCCATGGCGAGGCGGAGATCGGCCGGCTGGCGCCGGGCGATTGCTTCGGCGAGACCGGGCTGCTGGCCGGCATGGGGGAGGCGGGAAGCCTGCGCGCCCTGACGCCGGTCATCGTCTATGAGATCGACCAGGCGAGCTTCGCGCCGCTGCTGCAGGACCGGCCGGGCATGGCGGAGGAGCTGGCGCTGAGCCTGTCGCGCCGGGTCGCCGCGTCCCAGGGCGCCGCCGCCGGCCATGGCGACAAGGCGCATGATTTCGGCGTCTCGACGATGCTCAAGGCGATCCGCGACATCTTCCGGACGCATGACGCGCATTGAGCCTCGATCCGGGTAGCATCGGCGTGAGACGGTCCTGGCAAGGCGCGCCGCTTCGGGGTGAAGTGTCGCGGGCGCCGGCGGCAGGAGGGGAACGCGGATGCAGGCCGTGCGGACGGAGGTGGCGGTGGTCGGGCTGGGCGCCATGGGCGCGGCCACGCTGTACCAGCTCGCGCGGCGCGGCATCGCCGCACTCGGCATCGACCGCTACGCGCCGCCGCATGACCGGGGCTCGAGCCATGGCGAGACCCGCATCACCCGCTGCGCGGTGGGCGAGGGCGACAGCTACGTGCCCTTCGTCCAGCGCTCCCACGCGATCTGGCGCACGCTGGAGGCGGAGACGGGGGAGGTGCTGCTCGACGCCTGCGGGCTGTTGATGATGGCCCCGCGCGGCGTGCGCACCGGCCATCACGGCAAGACGGATTTCCTGCGCCGCACCATCGGCGTCGCGGCGCGGCACGGCATCGCGCATGAGCAGCTCGACAGTGCCGCGGTCGCTGCCCGCTACCCGGCCTTCCAGCTGGCGGGCGATGAGGAAGCCTGTTTCGAGCCCGGCGGCGGCTTCCTCCATCCCGAGCGCTGCGTCGCCGCCCAGCTCCGCCGCGCCGCCGCCTGCGGCGCCGCGATCCGCACCGGCTGCCGGGTGCTGGGGCTGGAAGACGCCGCCGGCGCGGTGCGGCTGGAGACGGAGGCGGGGCCGGTGCTGGCGGACCAGGTGGTGGTCGCGGCCGGCGCCTGGGCGGGCAAGCTGCTCGGCCTGCCGTTCGGCGAGGTGCTGGTGCCCTTCCGCCAGCAACTGCACTGGTTCCCGGTGGCGGATCCGGCGGCGTTCCGGCCGGGTGCCTTCCCCGCCTATATCTGGATGCATGGCGCGCGGCCGGAGGATTACTTCTACGGCTTTCCGGCCCTGCCCGGCAGCGGCGCGGTCAAGGTGGCGACCGAGCATTATGCCGGGGCCTGCGACCCCGACACCGCCGACCGCGCCATCAGCGCGCGGGAGAGCGCCTGGATGTACGACACCCATGTCGCCGGCCGGCTGCGCGGCGCGGCCCCGGGCCCGGCGCGCGGTGCCGCCTGCCTCTATACCGTGACGCCGGATGGCGGCTTCATCATCGACCGGCATCCGGGGAATGACCGGATCATTCTGGTCTCGCCCTGCTCCGGCCACGGCTTCAAGCATTCGGCCGGGATCGGGGAAGCGGTGGCGGAACTCGCCATCGATGGCCGCAGCACGATCGATCTCGGGCCTTTCCGGCTGGGCCGCTTCACGGCCTGAGCCGGCGCGCGGTTACGCCCGGTCCCAGCGATCGCAGAAGGCCTCGATATCGGTCGACTGGAAATCGGCCAGCCGCGCCAGGATCGTCTCGAACGGCCAGTCCCACCAGGCGATGCGCGCCAGCCGCTGCTGGATCGCGGGCGGGAAGCGGTCGCGGATGCGGCGCGCCGGCACCCCGCCGACGATGGTGTAGGGCGGGACGTCGCGGCTGACGACGGCGCCGGCGGCCAGGATCGCGCCATCGCCCACGGTGACGCCGGGCAGCAAGATGACGCCATGGCCGATCCAGACATCATGGCCGATCGTCACCGTGTCGGCGCGGCGATCCTGGAAGAAGGCGTGATCGCGCTGCGCCGTGCCGCTGTAATATTCGGGGCAGTAGGTGAAGCGGTGCAGCGACGGCCGTTCGATCGGGTGGTTGGGCGCGCCGATGCGGACCTCGGCGGCGATGGCGCAGAATCGGCCGATCGTGGCATTGCCCACCATGCAGCGCTGCCCGAGATAGCTGTAGTCGCCGAGCGTGGAGTATTCGAAGCGGCTATCGGCCAGGATTTCGCAACAGGCGCCGATCCCGGCCTCGCGCAGGAAGACGCTGGGATCGATGGTTGTCGCCGACAACTTCGGGGTTGGTCTGCTGGTCTCTGCCATGGTCGGTCTTCCATTGCCGGCATCGGTGCCGTCGCGGTCATGGCTTCTCCCAGGAAATGCCCGGCGCGTCGAGCCGGCGCGGCAGGAAGCCCGGCGATTTCAATGCTGTGCCGCTGTGCCGCTGTGCCGGCGGGCGCCTGCGGGTTTGGCGAAAGCCGCCGCGCCGCGCACCATGGCGTTCCGCGCCGGCGGTGCCGCCGGCCCATGCCGAGGAGCCCCGCATGCGCCCAGACCTGCCCATCGCCCCGCCCGGCCAGGTGCCTCCCGGCGCCATCGGCCACAACCGCGGCGCCGTCGGCCGGAACTACGCCTTCTTCCCGCCGGAGGGCGTGCTGAAGAGCCGGCTGCCGGCCTGGTCCGCCACCACCGCGCATATCCTGGCGGCCCCGGCGCTCGGCGCCGGCTTCGTGCAGGCGATGCTCGCGATCGAGCCCGGTGGCGGCACCGCGGCGCCGATCCAGGTGGCGCCGCAGCACTTCCTCTATCTGGTCGAAGGCAGCCTGGAGGTCGCGATCGGCGGCGATGCGCCGGTGGCGCTGGCCGCGGGCGGCTTCGCCTATGTGCCGCCGGAGACGCGCTTTACGGCGCTGAACCGGGGCGCGGGCGTGGCGCGGCTGCTGATCCTGAAAAAGCGCTACGAGTTGGCGGAAGGCCTGCCGGTGCCGGATGCGATCATCGGACAGCACCAGGCGATGCCGATGACCAACCACACCGGGCTGGACGGCCGCGGCTTCAAGCACCTGCTGCCCTTCGGCGACCTGCGCTT
>DASYDR010000249.1:0-35529 GCA_036499545.1 Roseomonas sp.
AGCATCGCGCTGCCCTGGATGGATGCCGGTGGCTGGCGCGGCCGGCTGGCGCCGATGCCGGCGCTCGGCGCCGACAACGCCTATGTCTTCGGTGAATTGCTGGGTCTGTCCGTGCAGCGCCGTGCGGCTTTGGCGGAGGCGATCCGATGAGGGAGCGAGAGGCATGCTGACGGTCGAGACGGTCGAACCCGAGCGGCGATTCTTCGAGGATTTCGCCGAAGGGCAGGATCTGCCGGTGGTCACCAAGGGGCCGATGCTGGTGGGCGACCAGGTGCGCTGGGCCGGCGCCTGCGACAACTACGAATCCGAATTCCACCACGACGAATACGTCGCCAAGGCGCAGGGCCTGCCGGGGATCATTCTCTCCGGCCCTCTCATGGCCTCCTTCCTGCTGACCGCGGTGGTGCAGTGGATGGGCCGCGACGCGCGGCTGCTGCGCTTCTTCGACCAGAACCGCGGGTCGACCATGCCGCGCGACCTGGCGCATCTGCATGGCCGCGTGCGCCGCGCCTACGAACAGGACGGTCAGGCGCTGATCGATCTCGAATGCTGGATCAGCAATCAGCGCGGCGAGGTGACGACGCCGGGCTCCGCCCTGGTCGCGCTGCCGCGGCGCGGTGGGTGAGCATCCGATGGCCTGAGGGCCGAAGGGCCCGGAGGTCTGAATCGGATGCTCCACTTGAAATGGGAGGAAAGGGCGATGTCAGCCACCATCACCGAACCGAGTGACGCCGAGGCCCAGGCCTATCTCGACCGCCTGATCGGTCCCATCGGGGAAGACGTGACGACGCTGGTCGAGCTCGGCGCGGTGCGCCGCATGGCGTTGGCGATCGGCGATCGCGACCCGATCCATTTCGACGAAGCGGCGGCGATCGCGCGCGGCTATCACGGCGTGGTCGCGCCGTGGCCACTGCTCTGGCTCTATTTCTTCACCTGCACCGTCTACGAACACGACTTCCCCTTCGGGAAGGCCACGGTCCATGGCCAGGACGAGTATGAGCTGCACGAGCCGATGGTGGTCGGCGATCGCATCACCGTGCGCACCGCGATGGTCGATGCGAAACTGAAGCACGGCAAGTCCGGCCGGCTCGGCCAGGTGGTGTCGGAGCGTCGCTTCACCAACCAGAGGGGGGAGCTCTGCGCGGTGCTGCGCACCACCCTGTTCCGCCGGTGAGCGGCGTGGCGGGGGAGTTCCCCGACTACATCACGCCGGCGGTGCGCGCCCTGATCGGCGCCGAAGCCCCGCCGCTGACCGCCCATCACCTGGTGGAAGCCAGCGAGATACGGCGCTTCCACCAGGCGCTGATGGATGGCGCGCCGCGCTACTGGGATCCGGGCGCCGCCGCGCGCTACGGCGGCCCGGTGGCGCCGCCCGGCTTCCCGGTGCATGCGGTCCGCCGCGCGGTGGACGAACCCGATCCGCTCGACGCCATGGACCAGCCGGATTTCGACGGCGTCGACCGCCGGCTGCGCCCGGGCCTGCCGGCGGTGGAGGTGCCGTTGAAGCGGCTGATGAACGGCGGCTACGAATATGAGCTGTTCCGCTACGCCCGCCCGGGCGACCGCGTGGTCGTGCGCAGCCGCTACGCCGATATCTACCAGCGCAACGGCCGCACCGGCCCGATCGTCTTCGTGGTGGTCGAGGACGTGTTCGAGACCGATCGCGGCGAGCTGCTGCTGCGCTCCACCAACACCACCATCCTGCGATGAGGGCCGAGCCGATGGGCAGCAAGCAAGGCGCCGTCTTCGACGATGTCGAGATCGGCCAGGACATCCCGGCCCTGGTGAAGGGACCGATGACGACCGCGCATATCATGCGCTGGTCAGCGGCGATGGAGAACTGGCACCGCATCCATTACGACTGGAAATACGCGACCGAGCATGACGGCCTGCCGGACGTCATGGTCAATGGCAGCTGGAAGCAGCATGTGATGATCCAGCTGCTGTCCGACTGGGTGGGCGAGACCGGCTGGGCCTGGAAGGTCGGTTTCCAGTTCCGCGGCATGAACGTGCCGGGCGACACGCTGACCGCCTGGGGCCGCGTCACCGGCAAGGAGGAGCGCGGCCGCTTCGGCATCGTCGAGCTCGAGATCGGGCTGCGCAACCAGAAAGGCGATGAAGGCACGCCCGGCACCGCCCGCGTGGTGCTGCCCCGCCGCGGCGGGCCGCCGGTGCCCTATCCCTTCGATCCGGCGGTGCTGGACGCATGAACGGCGCCGGCCCGCGCGCGCCGCTGGCGCGCTTCCAGGTGCTCGACCTGACGCGGGTGCGCGCCGGGCCGACCGCGGTCAAGCAGCTCTCGGACTGGGGCGCTTCGGTCATCAAGGTCGAAGGACCGGCGGAAGACGACATGACCGGCGCCCGGGACGGATCGGATTTCCAGAACCTGCACCGCAACAAGCGCTCCATCGTGCTCGACCTGAAGCAAGCGGAAGGCGTCGCGGTGCTGAAGCGCCTGGCGGCGCGCGCCGATGTGGTGGTGGAGAATTTTCGCCCCGACGTGAAGCACCGCCTCGGCATCGGCTATGAGGAGCTGCGCGCGGTCAATCCGCGCCTGGTCTACGCCTCGATCTCCGGCTTCGGCGAAGACGGGCCCTATCGCGACCGGCCGGGCTTCGACCAGATCGCGCAGGCGATGGGCGGCATGATGTCGGTGACCGGCACGCCCGGTCAGGGACCGTTGCGCGCCGGCATACCGGTGGCGGATCTCTGCTCCGGCCTCTTCGCCGCGATCGGCATCCTGATCGCGCTGCTGGACCGGGAAGCGAGCGGGGAGGGGCAATGGGTGCGCACCTCCCTGTTGCAGGCGCAGATCGCCATGCTCGACTTCCAGGCGATGACCTGGCTGGTGGATGGCAAGGTGCCGGGCCAGACCGGCAATGACCACCCCTACATGACGCCGATGGGCGTCTACCCGGCGGCCGATGGCGGCATCGTCATCGGTGCGTCGGGGGAAGGGCAGTACCGCAAGTTCTGCACCGCCCTCGATGCGCCGGCGCTGCTGTCGGATCCGCGCTTCGCCAGCATGTCGGCGCGGGCGGCGAACCGCGCGGCCTTCACCGACACCGTCTCGGCCATCACCCGGCGGGCGCCGGCGGCGCATTGGGTCGCGCTGTTGAATGGCGCCGGCATCGCCTGCGGGCCGATCAACAGGATGGACCAGGTCTTCGCCGATCCGCAGGTGCAGGCGTCCGGCATCGTGCAATCCGTGACCCATCCGCGCCTCGGCCTGCTGCAGCTGCTCGGCCCCGCCCTGGCACTCTCGGCCAGCGCCGCGCGGATCGCGTGCGGCGCGCCCGAGAAAGGGGAGCACACCGACGCCCTGCTGCGCGACGCCGGCTATGCGGAAGCCGAGATCGCGGCGCTGCGGCGGGAGGGCGTCGCCGGATAGCCATTGGGAACAACCCTGGGGAGGAAAGAGATGAGCGGCATTGGGCGGCGTCACGCCTTGGGGCTCGGCCTCACGGTACCCTTCATCGCGCGATCGGCGCGCGCCCAGCCCGAATGGCCGGCGCGGCCCCTCCGCCTGGTCAGCCCCTTCACCGCCGGCGGCGGCGGCGACAGCGCCGCCCGGCCGCTGGCCGCGAAGCTGGGCGAGCTGCTCGGCCAGACCGTGTTCGTGGAGAACCGCACCGGCGGCAATGCGGTGGTCGCCGCCTCCTCGGTGCTCGGGTCACCGCGCGACGGCTATTCCTACCTGCTCGATGCCGCCAACCAGATCACCAACCCGCTGCTGCTGCGCGACCTGCCCTTCGATTATCGCACCGCCTTCGTCCCGGTGACCCTGACCGCCCGCTTCCCGCAGGTGGTCGCGGTCAAGAGCGACTTTCCGGCGCGGACGATCCACGAATTCATCGAATATGTCCGCGCCCGCCCCGGCACCGTCTCCTGCGGCACGCCGCCGGCGGCCGGTTCCGGCCATCTCGCGCTGGCACTGCTGGAACAGAAGGCCGGGCTTCGCCTGCTGCACGTGCCCTATCGGGGTGGCGCCGATGCGGCGCGCGACATCATGGGCGGGCAGCTCGATGCCATCATCCTGACCAGTTCCACCGCGCGCGGCCCGATCCAGGCCGGCAAGGCGCGCGTCCTCGCGATGACCAGCACCGAGCGCAGCCCGGCCTATCCTGGCGTCCCGACCCTGGATGAAAGCGGCTTCCCGGGCTTCGACATGGATGACTGGAATGGGCTTTTCGCGGCGGAGGGCGCGCCGCGCGCGATCCTGCCGAAGCTGCAGGCGGCGGTCGCGGAAGCCTGCCGCGATGCCGGCGTGCAGGCGCGCATGGCCCCGCTCGGCACCGTGCTGGTCGGCAACAGCACGGCGGAGTTCACCGCCTGGCTGGAGCGCCAGCGCGCCGTCGTCACCCAGGTGATCCGGGAGGCGAACATCACCCTCGGCTGAGGGCGTGCTGGGCGGCGCGCGCATCCTCGTCCAGCATCGCCTCCAGCATGCGTAGCGCGCCCAGCACATTGGCGCTGGCCAGCGCGGAGGCGAGGGTGGCGTCACGATCTTCCAGCGCACTGACCAGGCGCGCGTGATCGGCGATCGAGCGCCGGACCCGTCCGGGGTTGGAGAGGGAGCGGCGGCGGAAGCGCAGGCTGCGCAGCACCAATGAATCCAGCAGGCGCAGCAGGGTGCGATTGCCGGCCAGTTCCGCGAAGCGTTCGTGGAAGCGGACATTGGCCCAGTAATAGCCATCGCGTTCGCCATGCGCGGCGGCATCCTGCATGGCGGTGACCAGCACGCGCAGCTCCGCCAGCTCCGTATCACTGGCGTGTTCACAGGCCTCGCTGGCGACCAGCCCCAGCATGGCGGCGCGCACCCGGTAGATTTCCCGGATTTCGTCACGCCCATATTCGGCGACGCGCGGACGGCGGCGTGGCGGAATCTCGACCAGCCCCTCCTTCTCCAGCATGCCCAGCGCTTCCCGTACCGGCGTGCGGCTGGTGCTGAATCGGCGGGCAAGGTCGACGGAGTTGAGGTCGCGGCCGGGCGGCAGCGCCTCGTCCAGGATTTCGGTGCCGAGGGTGCAGGCGATTTCCAGGACGAGCGACGGGTGTTCCTCGCCGCGCGACAGCACGCGCCGGAAAATGGAACGGAAGCGTTGCTCCGGCGGCAGGGATGGCCCGCCATCCGTGGCCGGCGAGGCGCCCGCCTTCGCGCTGCCGGTATCCGCGGCGCGCTTCATGCGCCGACGAAGGATGCGTCAGGTCGCGGCCGAAGGGCCGAAGGGTCGAACCCGATACTCCGCATCCCGTGCCTCTCCTGCAGCGTCGCCTGCTTGTGTCGGGTCCGGGCCGCCGCCGTCAATCATTCGTGGCGTGCCCGGACGGACCGCCTCATGGGAAAGCGGTATAGGTCCCGACCAGGTCGAGTGCTTCCGCGGCGTCCCCGAAGGCGGCGGGATCGAGCGCCGTGGGCAGCGGCGTGCGCGTCTCGACGATGCCGAGCAGGTCCAGACCGGCCGTGCCGTTGTCATGTGCCAGGACGCGAACCTGCTTCACCTCCGGCCGGGCTTCGAAACTGCTCCGCATCCCGTCCACGACGCTGCCGATCCGGTCGGCCGGCAGGCCGCGGAAGCGCAGCAGCCGGATCTGCGCGGCGCGGCCGGTAATGCTGTCGCCGGGATAGACCTGCTCCCCGGCATAGCGCTGCACCCGGGCCCGGGCCGTGACGCGCTTGGTCCAGGGGCTGGAACGCTCATGCGCGACGCGCAGATACTCCGGCGAGGTCATCACCGCGAGGCGTTCGAGGTCGTAGATCGCCAGGTAGCGCGGCGCGCCGCCATCGGCGTTGTAGAAGCGCAGCCCGGTCAGGATGCCGGGCACGGCCAGGCGTTCCGGCACATGCTCGGTGTCGTACCAGGCGTTGAACTCTTCCTCGAAGGCCGGCGGCGGATGCATCATCACCAGCAGGATGCCCTTGTTCGCCATGCTTCCTATCCTTCTTGGCCGGCCATGCGCTGCCCCAGGATCGGGGCGAGGAAATCCAGGACCCGTGCGGCGAAGCGCGCGGGCTGCTGATAGGGCAGGAAATGCGCGCCATCGGCGTCGATCTCGACGCGGGCCAGCCCTTCCGGCATCAGGCCGCGCACCGTCTCGGCCAGGGCCGGCGGCAGCAGCAGGTCATGCGCGCCGGCGACCAGCAGGGCAGGGCAGCGGATCCGCGGCAGGTCGCCGGTGGCATCGGCCCCGGCAAAGCCGAGGACCGCATCGGCATAGGCGGCCGGATCCTGGCCGACGAAGGCGGCCAGGTAGCGTTCATAGCGCTCGTCACGCGGCTGCGCCTCGAAGGGGCGGTCCACGGCGCCCGGCAGGATCGCCGCCATGCCGCCCTGCCGCACCGCCGCCGCCCGTGCCAGCAGCATCGCGCGGGATGCCTCCGCCGTGCGCGGTGTCGGGTTCGACAGGACCAGGGCGGGAACCCGCGCGGCATGGCGCGCCGCATAGGCGCTGGCGACCATGCTGCCGACGGCGCAGCCGATCGGGACCACCTGCCGCAGACCGAGCGCGGCCCGCAGCGCTTCCAGATCCGCGACATGGCGATCGAGGCCGGGCGGCGTCGTGTCGCGCGGGGAAGCGCCGGCGGAGCGCAGGTCGACCGCGAGGCAGGCGAGGCGGCCCTGCCAGGCCGGCAGGCAGGCATCCCAGAAATCCAGCGCCGCGCCCATCGGGTGGATGAGCAGCAGTGCCGGGCCGGCATGATCCGGGCCAGCCGTGAAGCGATGATGCAGCAGTGCCATGGTCAGGCCGCGTCGCGCAGCAGGAAGCCCGTCACAGCCGTGGTGAAGGCCGCCGCGCTTTCGATCTGCATCATGTGCGGCGCGCCCGGCAGCACGGTGAAGCGTGCGCCGGGGATGGCGCGGGCGATGGTCGCTTCCGACGCCGCCGGCGGCGTGGCCGCATCGGCCTCGCCGGCGATGACCAGCGTCGGCGCGGTGACCTGCCCGAGCAACGGCGTGGCGGTGAGGCCCGCGATCGCGTGCCACCCGGCCGACCAGCCGGCGACATCGTCGCCGAGCAGTCGCTGCCGCACGCGCGCCACGGCCGGCGTCTCACGGAAGCCAGGGGTGAACCAGCGTTCGATGGTCGGCTCGACGATCGCAGCCATGCCGCCGCGCTCCGCGGCCAGGCCGCGCTCGCGCAGGACGGGGCGCACCGCGTCCGGGAAGGTGCCGCCGCAGCCGCAGGCAACCAGCGCCGCCACCAGCGCCGGATGCCGGATCGCGAGAATCTGCGCGACCATGCCGCCGAACGACAGCCCGACCACCGCCGCCGGCCCGACGCCGGCGGCGCGGATCGCGGCGGCGACGTCATCGGCATAGGCTTCGATCGGCCGCTTCTCCGTGGCCGGAGGGGAAGCACCATGCCCCGCAAGGTCGAGGCTGAGCACGCGGCGTGATGCCGCCAGGCTGCCAGGCAGGCCGCCCCAGAAGCCGCCATCGAGCCCGACGGGGTGCAGCAGCACGACCAGCGGCCCGTCGCCCAGCGTGGTGCCGTGCAGGGGCAGGACACTCATCGACGATACCCCGCTTGCCCTGCCGCCGCGTCGATGGTCAGGTTCATGATGCCGCACTCCCGCCCTGTCGACAGTTAGGCGGAGGTCCCGTTCCCCTGTCAACGCGCGTACCGCGGATTGCCACGTGCGGGGATCGACGGCGGTGCGGTTGCCGCATAGGCTGCCGCGAACGAGTGTCGACATTTCGGCCGGGACCCGGAGGAAAGCCTTGAACCAGACCGCAACCGCCCGATCCTATAGCGATCCCACCGCCCGCCATCCGGAAGTACGGCCCGAATGGCTGGCGCTGAATCGGGAAGCGGCGCTGGAGCCCGATCTGCCGATCATCGACCCGCATCATCACCTCTGGGGTCCGCCGCGCGGGCAGAATTATGAGCTGGAAGAAATCCTGGCGGATGCCGGCGGCGGGCACGCGATCCGCGCCAGCGTCTTCATCGAATGCAAGACGCATTACCGGACCGATGGCGACCCGCTGCTGCGGCCGGTCGGCGAAGTTGCCTTCGCCGCCGGAATCGCCGGGCAGGCGGTCGCGCGCGGTGGCATGCGCGTGGCGGATGGCATCGTGGGCTTCGCCGATCTGACCGCGGGCGCGGCCATCCGGCCGGCGCTGGAAGCGGAGATCGAGGCCGGCGCCGGGCATTTCCGCGGCATCCGCTTCACCTCCGCCTGGCATCCGGATGCCGCGGCGCGCGGGTCGCTGGCGGCGCCGCCGCCGGTGGTGCTGCACGATCCCGCCTTCCGCGAAGGCTTCGCGCAGCTCGCGCCGCTGGGGCTCAGCTTCGATGCCTGGATGTACCACACCCAGCTGGCGGAGCTGCGCGACCTGGCCGATGCCTTCCCGGATACGCCGATCGTGCTCAACCATGTCGGCGGCGCCATCGGCATCGGTCCCTATGCCGATCGTGGCCGGCACGTCTTTGCTGCCTGGTCGGCCGGGATCCGCGAATTGGCGCATTGCCCGAACCTGTGCATCAAGCTTGGCGGCCTCGGCATGCGGCTGTTCGGCTTCGGCCTGCACGAAGGCGCCGCGCCGCCCGATTCCGCGCGCCTGGCCGCGGCCTGGCGGCCCTATATCGAGACCTGCGTCGAAGCCTTCGGCGCCGCGCGCTGCATGTTCGAGAGCAACTTCCCGGTCGACAAGGCGAGCTGCGGCTATACCGAGATGTGGAACGCCTTCAAGCGCATCACCGCCGGCTGGTCGCCATCCGAACGCGCCGCCCTGTTCCACGACACCGCCGCGCGCTTCTACCGGCTCGGCTGAGCATCGGATGATGAGGGGGCTGGAAGGCCGGCGGTCTCAATCCGACGCGCCGCCGGCAAGGCCGCGGCGCGCCTCTAGGCGTTATCAATAATTCCATTGCCAGGATTGGCGGCATCGACCGTCTGGCCAGCCGTGGCCGGGGCGCGCATCCACGCACCCGAATCCAGGTTACGGAAGGCAAGGGACGCCATGAACAAGATCACGCGCCGCTCATTGGGGGCGCTGTCCGGGCTCGGGTTGCTCGGCCTGCCGGCGATCGCCCGGGCGCAGAGCTGGCCGACGCGGCCGGTGCGCATGGTGGTGCCCTATCCGGCCGGCGGCGCCACCGACATTGTCGCCCGCCTGATCTCCGAGAAGCTGACGACCAAATGGGGCCAGGCGGTGGTGGTGGAAAACCGCGCCGGCGCCGGGGCCACGATCGGCGCCCAGCTCGTCGCGCAGGCGGCGCCCGATGGCTATACGCTGTTCGAGACCACCTCCGCGCATACCATCAGCGCCAGCCTCTACCGCAACCTGCCCTACAACCCGATCCGCGATTTCACGGCGATCACCCTGACCGCGACGGTGCCGCTGGTGATGGTGGTGGGCCGGTCGGTGCCGGCGAATACGGTGCAGGAATTCATCACCTGGGCGAAGGCGCAGCCGCAGGGCGTCGCCGTCGGATCGACCGGCAACGGCACCGCGCAGCACCTCACCTCGGAGCTGTTCAAGGGCCGCACCGGCATCAATTCCGAACACGTGCCCTATCGCGGCGACGCGCCGCTGAACACCGACCTGCTGGCCGGGCTGGTGCAGTTCTCCTTCTCGACACTCTCGGCGGTGCTGCCTTTCATCAACAGCGGAGAGCTGAAGGCGCTGGCGCTGGCCAATGCCCGGCGGATGCCGGTGCTGCCGAATGTGCCGACCTTCGCCGAGGCCGGCATGCCGGATTTCGAATTTGCCACCTGGTTCGGCACCTTCGCGCCGGCCGGCCTGCCGGATGCGTTGCGCGACCGGATCGCGCAGGACATCCAGGGAATCGTCGCCGACCCGGCCATGAACCAGCGGCTTGTCGATCTGGGCGCCGACGTGAACAATTTCTCCCCGCCGCAATTCAACGATTTCATCCAGCGGGAAGCGGCGCGCTGGGCGGAAGCGGTGCGCATCTCCGGCGCGCAGATCAACTGAGCATCTGGTGACCGAAGGGCCGAATGGCCCGGAGGTCTGAATCGGATGCGTGATACAAGAAGGGGATATCGCGATGACTGAGACGGAACTGCTGGCCCGCTGCGCGAAGATCGCCGTCAGCACCTGGTCCGATGCGCTGGATGAATTCGGTATCGAAGGCGTGCTGCAGGGCATCGCCCAGCGCAGCGGCCATGGCCGCATGTGCGGCTTCGCCGCCACCGCGCGTCAGGTGCCGGGTCGCTTCGGCGATTTCGACAAGGGCGAATTCGCGGTGGGGACGCTGGTCGCCGCCACCGGCCCCGGCAAGGTGCTGATGATCGATGTCGACGGCGCGCCGATCTCGACCCTTGGCGGCCTCGCCTCCTTCGCCTGCAGCCAGCGCGGCGCCACCGGCGTCGTCATCGATGGCGCCTGCCGCGATGTGGAGGAGATCCAGGCGACCGGGCTCTGGCTCGCCAGCCGCTGGGTCGCGCCGACCACCGGCAAGCGCCGGCTGCGGCTGCAGCCGCTCGGCGGCACGGTGATGGTCGGCGGTGTGCAGGTGACGGAAGGCGACCTCGTGGTCGGCGACGACACCGGTATCGTCGCCATCCCGCGCGCCCGGCTCGAGGCGGTGCTGGAAGCGGCGGAGCGCATCAACGCCGTCGATGCGGCGGTCGAGGAGCGCATCCGTGCCGGGCAGAGCTTCGCGGATGCCGCGGCCGCCGCCGGCTACCTGCCCGCGCCCAAGGCCTGACGCGCCTATGTCCGGCACCCCGATGCGCGTGCTGCAACTCGCCCCCATCGGCCCGCTCGCCGATCAGGGCCTGCGCGAGGAATTCGCCGCGGTGCGGCTCTGGGAGCAACCGGATCAGACGGCCTGGCTCGCGGCGCATGGGGCCGGGGTCGGGCTGGTCGCGACCTCGGTCCGGCGCGGCTGCGATGCCGCGCTGATCGCGGCGCTGCCGGGCCTGCGCGCGATCAGCAGCTGGGGTGTCGGCTACGAGACCATCGCGACGGAAGCGGCGCAGGCCCGCGGCATCCAGGTGGCCAATACGCCCGACGTGCTGGATGACTGCGTCGCCGATCTCGCCTGGGCGCTGATGCTGGCGGCGGCGCGGCGGATCGGTGCCGCCGACCGCTACGTGCGGGATGGGCATTGGCGGGTGCTGGGCGAATTCCCGCTGACCACCCGCATCTCCGGCAAGCGGCTCGGCGTGCTCGGGCTCGGGCGCATCGGCCAGGCCATCGCGCGGCGCGGCCAGGGCTTCGCCATGGAGGTGCGCTACACCACCCGCGCGCCGCGGCCGGACAGCCCCCACGGCTTCGAGCCGTCGCTGGCCGCGCTCGCGGCCTGGAGCGACTTCCTGGTCGTTGCCTGCCCGGGTGGCCCGGCGACGCGGCATCTGGTCTCGGCGCCGGTGCTGGACGCGCTGGGGCCGCGCGGCATCCTGGTGAACATCGCCCGCGGCTCGGTGGTCGACCAGGAGGCGCTGATCCAGGCGCTGGAGGCGGGCCGCCTCGGCGGCGCCGGCCTCGACGTGCTGGATGGCGAGCCGGGCGCGCCGGCGGCGCTGCGCGGACGCGACGACGTGGTGCTGACGCCGCATGTCGGCAGCGCGACGCGGGAGACGCGGGAAGCGATGGAGCGGCTGGTGCTGGACAATCTGCGGGCCTTCCTGCGCGATGGCCGCATGCTGACGCCGGTGGCGGCATGAGCGGCGACGCACTGCTGACCGCCCTGGCGGAAGCGGTCGGGCCGGCGCATGTGATCGCCGGCGATGCCGCGCCGGACAGCTACCTGGTCGATTGGCGCAAGCTGACCAGGGGGCGTGCCCGCGCCGTGGTGCTGCCCGGCAGCACGGCGGAGGTCGCGGCCGTGATGCGCGCCTGCGCCCGCCACGGCGCGCCGGTGGTCCCGCAGGGCGGCAATACCGGCCAGGTCGCCGGGGCGGTCCCGGATGAGAGCGGCACCGCCGTGGTGCTGGTGCTGTCCCGCCTGCGCCGCATCCGCGGCCTGGACGCAGAGAACGACACCATCACCGTCGAAGCCGGCTGCATCCTGCAGGCGGTGCAGCAGGCGGCGCATGCCGCCGACCGGCTGTTCCCGCTGTCGCTCGGCGCCGAAGGCAGTTGTAGCATCGGCGGCAATCTGGCGACCAATGCCGGCGGCACCCAGGTGCTGCGCTACGGCAATGCGCGGGAGCTGACCCTGGGGCTCGAGGTGGTGCTGGCCGATGGCGAGGTCTGGGATGGGCTGCGCGGCCTGCGCAAGGACAACAGCGGCTACGACCTGAAGAACCTCTTCATCGGCAGCGAAGGCACGCTGGGCATCATCACCGCCGCGACCCTGAAGCTCTTTCCGTTGCCGGCCGCGCGCTGTACGGCCTTCGCGGCACTACGCTCGATCCAGGATGCCGGCCGCTTCCTGGCCCGCTGCCGCGCCGGCTTCGACGCGGCGCTGACGGGGTTCGAGCTGATCTCCGACGCCTGCCTGCACCTGGTGGCCGGGCATTACCCCGAGCTGCGCCTGCCTTTCGCCACCCTCGATGCGCCCTGGTACGTGCTGCTGGAGCTGAGCGACAGCGAAAGCGAAGCCCATGCCCAGGCGCGCTTCGAGCCGGTGCTGGGCGCCGCGCTGGACGCGGAGGAGATCACCGATGTGGGCATCGCCGCTTCCCTGGCCCAGGCGGAAGCGATGTGGCGCCTGCGCGAGAGCATCACCCTGGCGCTGTCCGAGGACGGCAAATGCGCCAAGCACGACATCTCCCTGCCGGTCTCGGCGGTGCCGGATTTCGTGACCGGCATGGATGCGGCGCTGCAGGCACGCTTCCCGGGTCTGCGCAACTTCACCTTCGGCCATCTCGGCGACGGCAACCTGCACTACAATGTCGCACGCCCGCCCGGCACCACGGATGCCGATCTGCAGGCGATGCAGCCGGCGCTGTCGCGGCTGGTGCATGACGCGGTGGATGCGCTCGGCGGTTCGATCAGCGCCGAACAGGGGATAGGCCGCCAGCGCACGGCGGAACTGCCGCTCTACAAATCGCCGGTCGAGCTGCGGATGATGCGGGCGGTCAAGCAGGCGCTCGATCCGCGGGGGCTGATGAACCCGGGCGTACTGGTGCCGTAGCGCGGGCTGCGCCATTCTTCCCGGCGCGACAGGGGCAGGGGGGAAGCCGCGTGGACAACACACGGGTGACGTTGATTGTGGGGGCGTCCGGCGCCGCGGCCAGCCGGATCCTGGAGCAGGGGCGGGCCGATCCCGGCAGCACCGTGCTCGGCCTGTCGCGCAATCGCCCGGCGGAGTCCGGCCCCTGGCTGACCGCCGATCTCAATGACGGGCGGGGCCTGAAGGACGCCTTGGCCACGCGCCCGGACATCACCCATATCGTCTACGCATCACGCGCGCCGCATGGCGAGACCGGGGTTGAGGATGTGCCCGGCAATCTGCGCATGCTGCGCAACCTGGTGGAGGCCGCCGAAGCCAGCCTGCCGCGCTTCGCGCATATCCATCTGATGCAAGGCGGCAAATGGTACGGGTCGCATATCGGCCCTTACCGCACCCCGGCGCGGGAGGATGACCCGCGCCATTTGCCGCCCAATTTCTATTACGACCAGCAGGATTTCGTCGTCGCGCGGCAGCAGGGCCAATCCTGGGTCTGGAGTGCCAGTCGCCCGAACTTCGTGCTCGACATGGCGCCCGGCCGCGCCCGTAACATGGTCTCGACCCTGGGTGCCTATGCCGCGATCTGCCGGGAATTGCGGGTTCCCTTCGATTTCCCGGGCAAGCCCGGCACCTGGAACGCATTGCGCGAGCTGACCGATGCCGGGTTGCTGGCGCAGGGCGTGCTCTGGATACTGGGTGAGCCGCGCTGCGCCAACCGCGCCTTCAACCTGAGCAATGGCGACAGCTTCCGCTGGCGCGACCTCTGGCCCTTCTTGGCGGAACAGTTCGGCGTCCAGGCCGGTACGGTGCGCAGCCTGTCGATGAAGCACTGGATGGCGGACAAGGCGCCGGTCTGGGAGGCGATCCGTCAGCGCCATGGCCTGGTGCTGCCGATCGGGCAGGTGGCGAGCTGGGACTTCGCCGATTTCTTCCTGGGCATGGATTACGACGTGCTGGCCTCGATGGCCGCGGCACGCACCGCCGGCTTCACCGGCTTCGTCGATACCTGGGCGATGTTCGCTGACCAGATCGCCGGCTATCGCGCGGCCGGCATCCTGCCGCCGGCCTGATCGGTCAGCGCCGCGAGGCCGGCCACCGATCCGGTGTCCGGCAGGCGGAGGATGGCGGCGCGCAACCGCTCCGTCGCGGCGACGTCCAGCCGCCCGGCGCAATTGGCGCGGAACTTCGCATCGAGCTCGTCATCGCTGAGCGGCGCGCCCGGATCGCCCTTGGGCAGCATCACCGTCTCCGTGAAGCTCTGGCCGTCATTCAGGGTGATGGTGACGCGGGCCGGGAAGTTCGCGGGGTAGAGCTTGTCCAGCGCGGCATCCGCGATGGTCTCGGTGCGGGCCAGCACCTGGCGCACCAGTGGATCGTTGATGCGCGCCGGCGCGAATTGCGCCTGGGTCAGCGCCCGGTCCACCGCCGCGACCGCGATGCAATAAGGCACCGAGACGCGCGCCGCCATCACGGAGCCGACCTCCTTCGATGAGAAATGGGTGCTGACCGTCGTGTAGGTTTCATTGGTGATGCGCGCGATCCGCGCCGGATCGATCGGATGCCGCTGCACGATGGCGAGTGTCGCCTGGATCGGCGAATGGCTGGCGAGGATCGAGGGGAAGAACTTGAAGCCGTTCTGCAGGATCTGCCAGTCGCTGCCGAGCCCGGCGGTCAACGCCTCCGGCTTCGGATCCAGCGAGAAGGCGGCGAGATAGCCTTTCGGATGCTCGAGGATGCCGGGCGGGCTGGTGGCGCCGAGGCGCGCCAGCTGCGCCGACAGCACGCCATTCAGCGCCGCCTTGCCGGGATGGATGCTCTTGGTCATGTCGCCGGATTCGAAGAAGGTGTTCAGGCCGGCGGCCTGGGTGCCGGCAAGGCCAAGCGCCATCCGGACGCCGGCGGCATCGAGGCGGAGCGCTTTCGCCGCCGTCGCGGCGGCGCCGAAAGTGCCGTTGGTCGCGGTCGAATGCCAGAAGCGGTAATGTGTCGGCATCACCGCCATGCCGACCCTGACCGCCACCTCATAGCCCGCGACCAGCGCCAGGATCAGGTCGCGGCCGGATAGCCGCTCCGTCTCCGCGAGTGCCAGCGCCACCGGCACCACCACCGATCCCACATGCAGCAGCGCGCGCTTGTGCGTGTCGTCATTGTCGGCGGCGTTGATCAGGATGCCATTCGCCAGGGCGGCGAAGCCGGGCTGCGCCGCCACGCCGGCCGCGCCGATCACGCCGGCGCCGCCGGGGGCGGGATAGAGCGCCGCGATGTCACGCGCGATCCGGGCCTTCTCCGCATCCTCGGTCCAGGCGGAGACGGCGCAGCCGACCGCGTCGGGCAGATCCTCGTAGCGCAGGCTGGCGACGAAATCCGCCAGGGCCTTCGTTGTCATGGACTCTCTCCGGATTCAGTCGCGGATGGCGCGCCCGAGGACCCGCGCCGGCGAACCGTCGGAGCCTTCGATGTTGAGCGCGTTGAACATGAATTCCGCGCGCCGGCCGGCAAGCGCGGCGTGGCCGCGCAGGTGTTCGCAGATCAGGACGCCCCGGCTCAGCAGGCGTTTGTGCACCGGCCAGTCGAAGCCGGCCGGGCGGCGATGCACCGGCATGTCCGGCGTCGGGACGTCGCAGGCGAGGAACTTGATGCCTTGCGCCACCAGCCAGTCCGCGGCCTCCGGCGTGAAGCTCGGATGGTCCTCATAGGCTTCGGTACCCGCCAGCAGCGACCAGCCGGTATCGATCGCGAGGATATCGCCGGGCCGCAACAACGGCCGCGCCGCCTCGAGCTCCGCGACACCGATCAGGCTGTCGGCGGTCAGGCCTTCGAAGCGCCAGACGACGCCGGGGCCGTGCAGGCGGGCCAGCGGGATCTCCTCGAGCGCGGGGCCGTCGGCGAAGAAATGGCGCGGCGCGTCGATATGTGTGCCGGTATGCACCACCATGCTGAACTCGGTGACGTTCAGCGGATCGGCGGGCATGCATTTCAGGCGCCGGAAGACCGGCGGCGGGAAGACCGGCACCCGCGGCATGGTGGGATTGAGCCGATGCGAGAGATCGAGCCACGGGCCATCGGGAATGGCCGCGGGCGGTTCCGGCATGTCTCGCCAGCCGCGCCAGCCCGGGCCGCGGGCGTCCGACGGATCACACATGGATGTCGCTCCTCAGCGCCGCAGTGCCGGGCATTCGCTTTCGCTGGCGGGCCGGAAGGCCTCCTCGCCGGGAATGGTCTGCACCACGTCCAGCAGGTCCCATTCGCCGCGCGATTCCGACGGGCGCTTGGCGCGCATGAGGTACATGTCGCGGATGATGCGGCCATCTTCCCGGATGCGGCCGTTCCGGGTCATGAAGTCGTTGATCGGCATCTCGCGCATCTTCGCCATCACCGCCGGCGCGGCGTCGGTGCCGGCCGCCTGCACGCCCTTCAGGTAATGCGTCACCGCCCCCCAGGTGCTCGCCTGGAACATGGTCGGCGGCCGGCCATGCAGGCGCGCGAAGCGGGTGGAGAAAGCGCGCGTCGCGTCGTTCTGGTCCCAGTAGTAGGCCTCGGTGAAGACCAGCCCCTGTGCGGTCTCCAGGCCGATCGCCTTGACGTTGGTCAGCAGGCAGAGCAGCGCCGCGGGCTGGATGCCGCGCCGCATCAGCCCGAATTCGCCCATCTGCTTCACCGCGTTGATCAGGTCGGTGCCGGCCACCGCCAGCCCCACCACCTGCGCGCCGGAATTCGCCGCGCGCAGCAGATGGGCGGAGAAATCGCTCTCGTTCAGGGGCGCCCGGGTCGAGCCCAGCACCTCGCCGCCGAGCTTGCGGACGATCTCGGTGCCATTGGCTTCCAGCGAATGGCCGAAGGCGTAGTCGGAGGTGATGAAGTACCAGCGGCGCTTGCCCTCCGCGATCATGGCGGAGGCGGTGCCGCGCGCGAGCGCGTAGTTGTCGAAGGTCCAGTGCAGGCCGTTCGGCGTGCAGCCACGCCCGGTGAGGTCGGTGGTGCCAGCGGCGATCGAGATGTTGATCCGGTTCTTCTCCCGCGTCAGCTGCTGCACCGCCAGGGCGACGGCGGAATTGCCCAGCCCGAAGATCGCATCGACCTTTTCCTGGTCGTACCAGCGGCGGGCGATGCCCATGCCGATATCGGCGCGGTTCTGCAGGTCGCCGTAGACGAGCTCGATCGGGGCGCCGAGCACGCGGCCGCCGAAATCCTCGACCGCCATGCGCGCGGCGACCACGTCGCCCATGCCCTGCTGGTCCGCGAAGACGCCGGACATGTCGTCCAGCACGCCGATCTTGACGAGGTTGTCGGAGACCTGCGCGAGGGCACGCCCCGCGGGCCAGATCGCCGCGGCGGCCAGTCCGCCACCGGCGAGCATCAGCGCCCTGCGGCCGGTACCCTGTGTGGCGCCCATCGGTCCATTCCCCTTCCCCTCGGCCCGCGCTTCGGCGCGGTGCCAATGTCCCGCGGCCATCATGGGGGCGAATGGACGGCTGGGGAATAGCACCCGCGCCGGGCCGGCCGCTGTTACCCGATATGCTCGGGGCGGAATCCCATGCCGAGCAGCCGCGCCGGGATGCGGCGCAGGAAGGGAATGTGCCGTAGCAGACGGAGGGGCAGCGGTAGCCCGCCGCCGCCATTGCCGCCGCCTGCCAGGATCGGGCTGATGATGCGGTCCTGCGCCAGGATCTGCAGGCGCTGCGTCGCCCGGGTCGGCCAGCGGCGGCGGCGTTCCACCCGGCGCAGCATGTCGAGGTCGGGAATGCCCCGCCGCAGGGCCGGCGCCAGGATGCGCGCGGCGGCGACCGCATCCTGGATCGCCAGGTTGATGCCCACGCCGCCGATCGGCGACATGGCATGCGCGGCATCGCCGATGCAGAGCATCCCGGGGCGGCACCAGCTTTCCAGCCGGTCCACGCTGACGGTCAGCACCCGCACCGCGTCCCAGCTCTCCAGCGCCGCGGTGCGGCCCGCGAGCATGGGCGCCGTGCGCTCCAGCGCCGCGCGGAAGACATCGAGCCCTTCGGCGCGCACCGCCCGGTAGCCGCCTTTCGGGATGACATAGGCGCATTGCCAATAGCTGCCGCGGTTGATCAGCACCAGCAGGCGGCCGGCCTTGACATTGCCCAGCACCGCGGCGGGATCGGATGGCAGCCGCGGCAGCTTCATCCAGAGCACATCCATCGGCGCGCCGAGGTCGCGCACCTGGAAGCCGGCGGCCGAGCGCAGCCGCGAATGCCGGCCATCGGCCGCGACCACCAGATCCGCGCGCACGATCCGGGTGCCGCCCGGTGTTTCCACCTGCACGCCGGCGACGCGCCCGTCCTCGATGACAAGGTCCATGGCCTCGGCCCGCCGATGCAGATGGAAGCCCGGCAACCTGCCGCCACGATCGGCGAGGAAGTCGAGGAAATCCCATTGCGGCAGCATCGCGACGAAGCGGCATTGCACCGGCAGGTGGGAGAAATCCGCCACCGGTACGGGCACGCCGTCGACATGGATGCCGATGTCGCTGATCTCCTGGTGAGGCAGGCGCAGGAAATCCTCGATCCAGCCGAGTTCCGTCAGCACTTGCAGGGTCGAGGGATGGATGGTGTCGCCGCGGAAGTCGCGCAGGAAATCGGCATGCTTCTCCAACACCACGGTGTCGATGCCCGCCCGTGCCAGCAGCACGCCCAGCATCATGCCGGCCGGCCCACCGCCGACCACGCAGCACCGCGTGGTGATGTTCTCCGTCATGCCTCGATCCTCTCCGGCCGGCATGCCGCGGTGGTGGACGGTGCCAGCTGCCTCATCATGCGGATGTGACCTGCCGCACGCGACCGGAAGCGCCCGGTACATCGCGGAGTTGCGTCGCGCCGCGATTCGTCACGGCCGCTTCCCGGCCGTCTCACATCATGACGGCGCGGCCCGCGCAAGACCGTGCCGCGATGATGGGCCGGTGCGGCATCAGCGGCGCTGCCGCTTCTCCGGCACCGCATTCTCCTCCATCAGCTCGTACCACATGGCGTTGAGCACCGCGAACAGCGCTGCCAGCGGCAGGCCGAGGATCCAGGCGAAGTACCACATGGGCGTCTCTCCTTCGGATGCGCGGTCAATAGGCGTGGCCGCTGCCGCTGCGGATCTGCTTCTCGTCAACCTTCCCCCACAGCACCCGGTAGACCCAGCCGGTGTAGAGCAGGATCAGCGGCAGGAAGATGCTGGTGGAGACCAGCATGATGAACAGCGTCATGTGGCTGGAGGAGGCGTCCCACACCGTCAGCCCGGCCCGCGGATCGAGCGAGGAGGGCAGCAGGAAGGGAAAGGTCGAAACGCCGACCGTCGCGATGATGCCGAAGATCGCCAGCTTGCTGGACAGCAGGGTCAGCACCTCCCACCGCGCCCGCAAGCCGATCAGGGCGCAGAGGGCGCCCAGGAAGCCGCAGATCGGGGCCGCCAGGGTCCAGGGCCGCGCCGTGTAGTTGGCGAACCAGGCACCCGCTTCCCGCACCACGGTCTTCAGCATCGGATTGGACGGGCCTTCCGTCACGATCGGGCTGGTGATGCGATAGCCGTCGACGAAGTGCGACAGCGCGACGCCGCCCAGCGCGAAGAGGAGGATCGTGATCAGCGCGGCGATGCTGCCATAGTTGCGCGCCCGATCCGCGACCCGGCCGGCGGTCTTCAGCGCCAGCCAGGCGCCGCCATGCATGACCAGCATGGCGACGGAGAGCAGGCCGCAGAGCAGCGCGAAGGGGTTCAGCAGCCCGAAGAAGCTGCCCTCGTAGAAGATCCGCAGATGGTCGTCGAAGCGGAAGGGCACGCCCTGCAGCACATTGCCGACCGCGACCCCGAAGATCAGGGACGGGATGAGGCCGCCGGCGAACAGCACCCAGTCCCAGGTCTCACGCCAGCGCGCATCCTCCCGCTTGGAGCGGAACTTGAAGGCGACCGGCCGCAGGATCAGCGCGGCCAGGACCGCGAACATCGCCAGGTAGAAGCCGGAAAAGGATACGGCATAGAGCGCCGGCCAGGCGGCGAAGATCGCACCGCCACCCAGGATCAGCCACACCTGGTTGCCTTCCCAGACCGGGCCGATGCTGTTGATGGCGACCCGCCGCTCGACATCCGTCCGCCCGACGAAGGGCAGCAGCGCGGCGGTGCCGAGATCGAAGCCGTCGGTGACCGCGAAGCCGATCAGCAGCACGCCGAGCAGCGCCCACCAGATCAGGCGCAGCGTCTCGTAGCTCAGGAGTTCATGGAGGATCATGGCTGTTACTCCGCCGGGACGATGCGGGGGTCGATGAGGATCGCAGAGGGCGCGTGGTCGGGCTCCGGCCCCTTGAGGATGGCCTTCCGCATCAGCCCGAGCTCGATCACCAGCAGGATCGTATAGATCACGACGAAGCCGATGATGGTCAGCAGCACCGGCAGGGCGCCATGGCTGGAGACCGCGGCCGCGGTCGGCAGCACGCCTTCGATCACCCAGGGCTGGCGGCCGAGCTCGGCGACGATCCAGCCGCATTCGATCGCGATCCAGGGGCCGGGGATCGCCGCCACCGCGACCCAGAGCAGCCAGCGGTGGCGATCGAGCCGGCGCCGCGCGGAGAGCACGAAGAAGGTACCGGTCAGCAGGATGAAGAAGATGCCGAGCCCGACCATGATCCGGAAGCTCCAGAACAGTGGCGCCACCGGCGGCACCGTGTCCCAGGCCGCGCGTTCGATCTGCGCGTCGGTCGCCTGCAGCGGATCATCGACATAGCGGCGCAGCAGCAGCGCATAGCCCATCTCGCGCCCGTAATTCTCGAACAGGCGCAGGTCGTCCGGCAAGGCATTGGCCATGCTGCCGGCGGCGCGGATGCGCTGCAGGGCGTCATAGGCGCGCAGCCCCTCACGGATGCGCTGCTGGGCGGAGACCACCAGATCCTCGATGCCCGGGATCTGGGTGTTCAGCGACCGGGTGCCGATCAGGCCCATCGCCATCGGGATATGCACCGCGTAATGCGTCTCCCGCGCCGCCTGGTCAGGGAAGCCGAAGGCGGTGAAGGCCGCCGGCGCCGGTTCCGTCCGCCACATGCCTTCGATGGCGGCGAGCTTCATGCGCTGGTGCTCGGTCGTGAGGTAGCCGCTCTCGTCACCCAGCACCACGACCGACAGCGACGCGGCGAGGCCGAAGGATGCCGCGACGGTCATCGACCGCTTGGCCAGATCGATATGCCGGCCCTTCAGCAGGTACCAGGCGGAGACGCCGAGCACGAAAATGGAAGCGCAGACATAGCCGGCCGACACCGTGTGCACGAATTTCGCCTGCGCGACCGGGTTGAACAGCACCTCGTAGAAATCGGTCAGTTCCATTCGCATGGTCAGCGGGTTGAAGGCCGACCCGACCGGGTTCTGCATCCAGCCATTGGCGATCAGGATCCAGAGCGCGGAGAAGTTGGAGCCGAGCGCCACCGCCCAGGTGGCGGCCAGATGGCCGACCTTCGACAGCCGGTCCCACCCGAAGAAGAACAGGCCGACGAAGGTCGCTTCCAGGAAGAAGGCCATCAGGCCCTCGAGCGCGAGCGGTGCGCCGAAGATGTCGCCGACATAATGGCTGTAGTAGCTCCAGTTCATGCCGAACTGGAATTCCATGACGACGCCGGTGGCCACGCCCATGGCGAAGTTGATGCCGAACAGCGTGCCCCAGAATTTTGTCATCTGCCGCCAGATCACGCGGCCGGTCATCACATAGACCGTCTCCATGATCGCGAGCAGGATCGACAGGCCGAGTGTCAGCGGCACGAACAGGAAATGGTAGAGCGCGGTGATCGCGAACTGCAGTCGCGACAGTGCCACGATATCGAGGTCCATCCTGCCTTCACCGGGTTCCCCCGGCCTCCTCTCTGGCAACTCCAGGGCGCCGCGGATGCAGCGCCGTCAGTCGGGCCGCAGCGTGGCGAGGAGACTGGCGAAAACCGGTTCCCCGCGCCGCGCCGCGGCGATGATGTTTCCATGTCCGATCAGCAGCAGGCGGTCGGCGATCTCCGCCTCCCGCCGGATATGCGTCGCGATCAGCAGGGTGCGGCCGGCGGCCCGGTCCAGCAGCCGCCGCAGCACGTCGCGCGCGGTCGCCGCATCCAGCCCCTCGGTCGGTTCGTCGAGCAGCCAGAGCGGCGTGTCGCGCAGCAGCAACCGCGCCAGCGCCAGCCGCCGCGCCTGGCCGCCGGAGAGGCCGAGGCCATCCTCCCCGAGCATGGCATCGAGGTTCGCCGCGAGCCCGGCATCGGCCAGCGCGGCGCGCAGGCGGCCATCATCGGCGGCGGGATCCGCCAGCAGCAGGTTGCCGCGCAGATCGTCGCGGAACAGCTCCGTCCGCTGGGTCAGCAGGGTCGCCGGCAGCGCTTCCGCCCGGCCCGCTTCGGCGGCCTGCTCGCCCGCCAGCAGCGTCAGCAGGCTGGTCTTGCCGGCGCCGCTCGGGCCGAGCAGCGCCACCCGCTCCCCGATCGCGACGGCCAGGTCCAGGCTGTGCAGCGCCGGCCGGTGCGCGCCATCATGGCGCAGGGTCACGGCATCGAGCCGCAGCGCCAGCCCGGGCGGCGGCGCCGCCGGGCGGTCCGGCGGCGGCGGTGGCGCCAGCCGCGGCCCCAGTCGCCGCGCCGCCAGCAGGCTGCGGCCGAGTTCCAGCGCCCCGCGGCGCAGGGCCGCGAAGGGTTCGACCGCTGCGAAGGCGACCAGCAGGCCGAAGGCGGCGGCCGGGGCGCCGATCACGCCGCGTTCGGCCAGCGCCGCGACGCCCAGCAGTGTGCCGGCCAGCAGGATGGCGGCCATGGCGCCGAAGCCGGCGCCGAGCCGGGCCTCGATGCGGTTCAGCGCATCATCCGCCACGGCCATGCGGCGATCCGCCGCCATCACCGCCGCGTGCTGGGCCGCCAGGCGGCCGGCCATCGCGAGTTCCGTCTGCCCGGACACCAGATCGATGCTGCGGGCGCGCAGCGCTTCCACGGCATGGGCCCGGCGCCGGACCGGCGCCTGGGCCCGGCGCGCCGCGAGCGCCGGCAGCCCGAACCCGGCGCAGCCGAGTAGCGCCAGCACG
Organism: Roseomonas sp.; assembly: GCA_036499545.1. Classification (GTDB taxonomy): domain Bacteria; phylum Pseudomonadota; class Alphaproteobacteria; order Acetobacterales; family Acetobacteraceae; genus Plastoroseomonas. The sequence goes on from DASYDR010000249.1 coordinate 23,126, forward strand.
CCGAGGCCCAGCAGCGGCTGCAGCAGGCCGAGCGCCAGCCCGGCGGCCAGGGCCGCGACCAGCGCGACGCCGGCCGGGATCAGCACGCGCAGATAGAGCGCATCCAGCGCATCGACATCGACGGTCAGGCGGAACAGCAGCCGGGCCGGGCGGGCCAGCAGCCGCCGGGCCGCGCCGGGCGCCGCCCAGCCGCGGAACAGCCGTTCCCGCAGCCCGGCCAGGATGCGCAGTGTCGCATCATGGGTGGTGACGCGCTCGCCATAGCGCGCGGCGGTGCGCGCCAGGGTCAGCAGGCGGATGCCGGCGGAGGGCTGGAAGACGTCGAAGACCAGGGCGGTGCCGATGGACAGGCCGGCGATCGCGGTCGCGGTGATGAACCAGCCGGACAGGCTGAGCAGCGCGATGCCGGCCAGCGCGGTCACCGCGGCCAGCAACGCGCCGATCCGCAGCATGCCGCGCCCTTCGGCCAGGAACAGCGCAAGGATCGGCCGGAGATGGGTCACGACGGCACCGCCACCACGCGGTCGAGCCGCGCCACCAGCACCAGGTCATGGGTCGCGACGATCAGGGTACGCCCTGCGGCCAGGGCCAGCAGCCCGTCCGTCACCGCCGCGGCCGTGGCCGCATCCAGATGCGCGGTCGGCTCGTCGGCCAGGATCAGCTCCGCCCGCGGATCGGCGATGGCGCGGCTGAGCGCCAGCCGCAGCGCTTCGCCGCCGGACAGCCCGGCGCCGCCTTCGCCGACCGGGCCGCGCCCCTCATCGCCGAGCAGGATGGCGAAAGCCGCCGCGGCAGCCGCCGCCGTGACTTCCGCGCCACCGATGCCGGCTCGGCCGAGCGCGATATTGGCGCGCAAGGAGCCAGCGAAGAGATGCGGCCGCTGCCCGATCCAGCCGATGCGGGCGCGCAGTGCCGGGGCGCTCGCCGCCGTCAGCGCGACGCCGCCGATGGTGATGCGGCCCTCCGTGGTGGGGGCCAGTCCGGCGATCAGGGCCAGCAGCGTCGATTTGCCGGCGCCGCTCGGCCCCAGCAGCGCCACCCTCTCGCCGGGCGCGATGGCCAGGTCCAGCCCTGTCAGGACCGGCGCCGCGGCGCCGGCGTGGCGGAAGCCCAGCCCTTCGATCGTAACGCCCGGCGGCCCGGGCGGCGCGGCCGCGGGCGACGCCGCCGCCAGGGCGCCGGGCAGGGGCAGGCCGGGCGCGGCCAGCCTGTCCAGCGCCGTCAGCGCCGCTTCGCCGGCCGCCCGGTCATGCCAGGCGGCGGCCATGTCGCGCAGCGGTTCGAAAAAGGCCGGCGCCAGCAGCAGCACGAACAACGCTTCACCGAGGTCGAGGCGATGGCCCCAGGTGCCGATCGGGAACTGGCCGAGCAGATGGAAGCCGATATGGACGGCGACCATCGCGACCCCGAGGGCGGCGAAGAATTCCAGCACCGCGGAGGAGAGGAAGGCGATGCGCAGCACCGCCATGCTGCGCCGGCGCAGCGCATCGGCGGCGGCGCGCAGGCGCCGCGCCGTGGCATCCACCGCATCCAGCGCCCGGATGGTGGCGAGGCCGCGCAGCCGGTCCAGCAGGAAGCCGTTCATGCCGCCGAGCTCGAGCATCTGCGCCTCGCTCGCTTCCTGCGCACGCAGGCCGATCAGGGCCATGAAGATCGGGATGAGCGGCGCCGTGGCCAGCAGCACCAGCGCCGCGAGCCAGGAGAAGGGCAGGATGGCGGCGAGGATGGCCAGCGGCAGGATCGTGGCGCGCAGCCGGATCGGCCGGAAGCGGGCCAGGTAGGGCAGCACCGCTTCCGCCTGTTCCGCCATCGCGCTGGCCGCCAGCCCGGCGGCCGGGCGTGCGCCGTCGAGCGGTGACCGCGCCGCCAGCGCGGTGGCGGCCTTGTCCCGCAGTGCCGACAGGATCGCGCGCGCCTCGCGGAAGGCGCGCCGCGTCGCCATCATATCGAGCCCGGTGCGCAGCAGCCCGAGCGCCAGGACGCCGGCGGCCGGCGCCAGCGCGGCCTGCGCCGTCGCGCCCGCGGCGATGCCCTGGACCGCCAGCGCGATCAGTCCGGCCTGCGGCAGCCACAGCAGGGCGGCTGCCGTCTGCAGCAGCCCGGCTGCGGCCGAGATCGCCAGGGCGCCGCGGGCCCGGGGCATGGCCTGCCGTACGGCGGGCGCGGATCGCGCCTCCGCCGGTGGCTGTCCGGCGGCCGGGATGGCCAGGGCTTTCATGCGGCGTTCCGGATGGTTGCCGTTGCCTATGACGTCGCGCCGCTGTCCGTCGGCTGGGTGGCCATGCCGGACGGCGGCACCATCGAGACTAGACCGTCCTTTCCGAATTGCGCGCCGGTAATATTCCCGGCCGCCGGCATCAGCCGGACAGGCGTCATCATGTGGTCAACGCCCATGCTGCTTCCCCGCGCATCCGATGCCGGCCAGTTCCCCGCCGGCCGTCACCCCGTCTGGGGGTGCGGCGGGCGGGGCCGGTCCGGTCTAGCGCAGGTTCGGTCGATGCGCGCCTGGACGGAATGCCCCATGCCGGCCGCGTGACGCTCCGACCGATGGCCCGGTGTCAGTCACGCCAGGGATGTTCGGCCCAAAGGGCGCGGCAGCGGATTTCCAGCTGCCGCAGTTCCTCCGCGAAGGCCTCGGGGCCGAGGTAGCGGAGCGGCAGGTTCTGCTGGTCCGCCTGCGCCTGGAATTCCGGATTGTCCATCATGCGCCGGATCGACAGGGCCAGACGGGCCACGATCGGGGCGGGCACCCCGGCCGGCGCCGCCATGCCGCGCATCGAGCCTTCGACCACATTGTAGCCAAGCTCCTTCAAGGTGGGCAGGTCGGGTGCCCGTTCCCAGCGCGTCTCGCCCATCTGCGCCAGCGGCCTGAGCGTGCCCTGGCGGTAGTCATTGATGCAGTCGCCGAGATTGGTGCAGGCCAGCGGCAGGGTGCCGGAGGCGAGATCGGTCTTCATCTGCGACGCGCCGGCATAGGGCACGTGCACGAGCTTCACCCCGGCGGCGCGTTCCAGCGCCAGCATCGCGAAGTGATCGTCGGAGCCGACGCCGGTGGTGCCGTAGCCGATCGTCTCCGGCCGGCGCTTCGCATCCTCGAGCAGGTCGGCGAGCGTGTGGTAGGGGCTGTTCGGCATGACCCAGAGCCCGTCCGGATCGTCGACGATATTGCCGAGCAGGGCGAAGCTGTCGCGCTGGAAGGTGGTGCGGCGCTCGATCGGGACGCTGACGATGGTCGGTGTGTTGATGAAGCCGATGGTGTAGCCATCGGGGCGGGCGCGGGCGAGTTCGGCGAAGCCGATCTCGCCACCGGCGCCGGGACGGTTCAGCACCGCGACCGGCTGGCCCAGGTCGCGTTCCATGAAGCGGGCGATGATGCGGGCGGCGATGTCGGTGCCGCCGCCGGCCGAATAGGCGACGATCATCTGCAGCGGCCGGTTCGGCTGCCAGGCCGGCTGGGCCGCTGTCTGCGCCCGGGCGGCGATCGGGGCCAGTGCGCTCAGGGCGAGGAAGGCGCGACGATGGGTCATGGTGGTTTCCTCCTGATTTTGCCGGCGATATTATCGATAATATGCCGGGAGACCAGTCGGCGCGCGAAGCCGGATGGCAGTTTATTGTTGATGATCAGTGGCACTTGCGTGCCGTGATGGCCCGGCGTTCCGCCGCGGGCCGGTTGGCGATGGAGGACGGCGCCCCGGATGGCGAAGGAAACGCGTGCGACGCAGGCATTGGCGAAGGCGGGCATCGCTTTCACGCTGCATGCCTATGACTACGACCCGGATGCGGACCGCATCGGGATCCAGGCGGCGGAAGCGCTCGGCGAACCGCCGTGCCGGGTGCTGAAAACCTTGATGGCGCTGGTCGACGGCAAGCCGGTCTGCGTCATCCTGCCATCCGACCAGGAGGTCGCGATGAAGAAGCTGGCGGCCGCCTTCGGTGGCAAGGGCGCGCAGATGATGCCGCCTGCGGAGGCGGAGCGGATGACCGGCTACCATGTCGGCGGCATCAGCCCCTTCGGCCAGAAGCGCCAGGTCCCGGTGGCGATCGAGCAGGCGGCGCTGGGCGAGGCGTATGTCTTCCTCAATGGCGGCCAGCGCGGCTTGCAGATCCGTCTCGATCCGCGCGCCGCGGCGAACGCGTTGAACGCCGTCGCCGCGCCGATCGCCGTCGAGCGTTGACGTTCAGTCCAGCGTGATGCCGAGGTCGTGGATGATGGCCGACCAGCGCGCCAGTTCGCTGCGGGTGAAGGCGGCGAGTTCGACCGGATTCTGGTAGGTCGCGTAGGTGCCGCTCTCCTCGGCGCGGCGCGTGAACTCGGCGCTGTTCACGATGCGGCCGATCTCCTCGGTCAGCCGCGCGATCACCGGCGGCGGCGTGCCGGCGGGCGCATAGATGCCGAACCAGGCTTCCAGCTCGAAGCCGGGCATGCCGGCTTCCGCGGTGGTGGGCACATCCGGCAGCATCGGGTGGCGCGTCCGGCTGGTGATGGCCAGCGCGCGGACGGAATCCGCCTGCACGAAGCTCACGATGGCCGGCGGCGTCGTGATGATCAGGTCGATCGTTCCGGCCAGCAGGTCGTTCATGGCCGGGCCCGCGCCGCGATAGGGCACATGCGTCATGCTGATCCCGGCCAGGCGGGCGAACTGCTCGGTGCCGATATGCTGGATCGTGCCGGTACCGGAGGTCGCGTAGTTCAGCTTGCCGGGATTGGCCTTCGCATAGGCGATCAGCTCCGTCAGGTTCGTCGCCGGCAGGGTCTTGCGCACGACGATCACATGCGGCGCGGTGATGACCAGCGCCACCGGGTCGAAGCTGCGTACCGGGTCCCATTGCAGGTTGCGGAACAGCGCCGGATTGGCGACATGCGATCCGGAATAGGCCAGCAGCAGCGTCTGGCCATCCGGCTGGGCGCGGGCGACATAGGTGGCGGCGACGTTGCCGCTGCCGCCGACCCGGTTCTCGATCACGACCGGCTGGCCGAGTGGGCGCATCAGCGCTTCGCCCAGCAGCCGCGCGGTGAAATCACCGCCGCCGCCGGCCGCGGCCGGTACGACGAGGGTGATCGGGCGGGTCGGGTAGGGCGCTTGTGCGCCCGCCGGTCCCGCCGCGGCGAGCGTCGTGGCACCGAGCATGAGGCCGCGCCTGGTGACCGTGTTCATGATATCCTCCCCTCGAGCCGGCCGCCGTCTCCGCCGGGTGTCAGTCTTCCAGGCCGTTGATGCGGATGCCCTGGCCCTTCAGCTCCGCGATGATCTCTTCCAGGTGGTGGAAGGCGGTGTTGGAGACCGGGAAGCCGCAATAGATCGACTGCTGCAGCAGCATCTCCTTCACGTCCTCGATCGAGAACTGGTCGGCCAATGCCGCGCGCAGATGCATGCGGAACTCCTCCCAGCGGCCGAGCGCGACCATGGTGCCCATCACCAGGATGCGGCGCATGCGATAGTCGAAATGCGGGCGCGTCCAGATCTCGCCCCAGCCGAAGCGGGTGATGAAATCCTGGAATTCGCGATTGGTGTCGTTGGTGCGGGCGGCCGCGCGGTCCACATGCGCGTCGCCGAGCACGGCGCGGCGCACCTTCATGCCCGCTTCGTAGTTGTCGGTCATCGAATTCTCCTTCGGATCGAGCGTGTTCAGGCCGGCCGGCGCGAGGCCAGCAGCCGGTCGACCATGGCCGGCGCCAGGCCGAGATAATTCGCCGGGTCGCAATGGCGCTCCACGCCCGCGATCCCACCGAGCGCGGCCACCACATCCGGCATCTCGGCCAGCACCGCCGCCAGCTTGCGGCCCGAGGTGATGGCGGCGCGGCAGGCGTCGTAGACCACGTCATGCGCGTGCTGGCGGCCGAGCACCGGGGCGGCGGCCATCATCACCGCTTCCGCCACGATCAGCCCCCCGGTGAGGTCGAGGTTGCTGCGCATGCGGTCAGGATCGACGACGAGGCCGCCCAGCATGGTGATCGCCTGGTGCAGGCTGCCGCCGGCCAGGATGAAGCTTTCCGGCACCGCCACCCATTCCAGGTGCCAGGGCCCGGTCGCACGCTCGAAATCATGCACCATGCCGTCGAGGATCAACCCGACCTGCTGGCGCACCGTGGCGGCGGCGGCCAGGATGAGTTCGCAGGAGATCGGGTTGCGCTTCTGCGGCATGGTGGAGGAGGCGCCGCGCCCCTTCACGAAAGGCTCCTGCACCTCGCCCCCGAATTCGGTCGACATCATCAGCATGATGTCGGTGGCGAGCTTGGCGAGCGACCCGGTGACCAGGCCGAGGAAGCCGACGGCTTCCGCGATGCCGTCGCGCGCCACATGCCAGGTCATCGGCGGCACGCCGAGGCCGAGTTCCCGGCAATAGCCTTCCTGCACCTCCAGCCCGCCCGCACCGATCGAGGCCAGCGTCCCCGCCGCGCCGGCGAATTGCCCGACCAGCACGCGCGGCCGGAGCTGCTCCAGCCGCTCGGCATGGCGATCGAACATCGCGAGCCAGATCGCCACCTTGTAGCCGAAGGTGATCGGCAGCGCCTGCTGCAGATGGGTGCGCCCGGCCATCGGCGTATCGCGGTGGCGCAGCGCCAGCTCGGCCAGGATGTCGCGTAGCGTGTCGATGTCGCGGCCGATGATGTCGAGCGCGGCGCGCAGCTGCAGCGCGACCGCCGTGTCCATGATGTCCTGCGTCGTGGCACCCCAATGCACGAAGCGCCCGGCCTCGCCGGCCGCTTCCGCGAGCTGGTGGACCATCGGCAGGATCGGATAGCCGACATTCTCGGTTTCGCGCCGCAGGCGCGGCCAGTCGATGACCAGGCCCGCCGCCGCGGCGGCGATGCCCTCGGCCGCCGCGGCCGGCACCACGCCGAGCCGGGCCTGCGCCCGGGCCAGCGCCACTTCCGCCGCGACGTAATGGCCGACCATGGTTTCGTCGGAGAAGACGGCGCGCATCTCGGCGGTGCCGAACATGTCGCGGAACAGCAGGCTTTCGATGGGTGTGCTGGGCATGGTCCGTTCCCTGGTCCCGGGGCTGGGCGGGCCGTTGCATTGGTCCGCCTCAGGCGAAAGGTACGGACATATCAGGGCGGCTGGAAATGCTTGTCAACCGGGCGCCGGATCTTACCTTCTGTAGCGATGTCATTCAGCACCCCCACCCGCCCGCGCTATGCCGCCCTGGCCCAGGACATGGCCGAGCAGATCGCCCGCGGCCATTATCCCGTGGGCTCGCAACTGCCGACCGAACTCGAGCTCTCGGCCGAGCGTGGCGTCAGCCGCGCCACCGTGCGGGCAGCGCTGGAGCGGCTGGAGGAGCTGGGGCTGGTGTCGCGCCGCCGCCGCGCCGGCACCCGCGTCACCGCGACGCAGGCCGCGCCGGCGGCCGGCGGCTATGTCCAGTCGCTCTCCGCGGTGGACGACCTGTTGCAATATGCGGCCGAGACCGAACGCCGCATCCTGCGGGTGGCGCCGGTCGTCGCCGATGACGCGCTGGCGGCGCGGCTCGGGCTGCGTCCGGGCAGTCGCTGGCACCGCGTCTCCAGCCTTCGCGTTCCGGTGACGGCGGGGGGAGAGCCGCTCTGCTGGACCGACACCTATGCCGATGCGGCGGCGGCGCCGGCCGATCTGCCGCGGCGGCTGCGGCTGGGCGAGGCGGGGCAGCGGCTGATCGCGACCGTGCTCGCCGAATGGTCCGGCCGCCCGATCGCGGAGGTCTCCCAGCGGATCCACGCCGCGGGCATCCCGGCCGGCGCCGTGGCGGAGGCGCTGCGCGCGGAGGCCGACATGCACGCGCTGCGGATCACCCGCCGCTACCTGGACGCAGCCGGCGCGCCACTCGCGGTGTCCGAAAGCTGGCATCCGGCGGATCGCTTCACCTATGCGATGCGGCTGAAGCGTTCCCCATCCGCCAGGTGATCGCTGCGCGGCTCAGCCGCCCTTGGCCGCCAGCAGATCGGCGTGGTGGCGCTCCGCGACGTCCGGATGGGAGCGCAGCCGGCCCTTCAGGTAATTCGCCCCAACGTTGCGGAACAGCGGATTGTCCGGATCCGCGGTCGGACCGGTCGCCTCCGCGGCCAGATGCGGCGGTAGCGCCAGCACCGGCACATTCGCATCCAGCCGGGCGCCCAGGAAAAAGGCGATCGACAGCCGGTCGCGGCCCTTCGGGCTGATCACCCGATGCACCGTCGCGCGCAGATAGCCGTTCGATGCCAGTTCCAGCAGCTCCCCGATATTCACCACGAAGGTGCCCGGCACCGGCACCGCGTCGATCCAGCCATTCCTGCCCTGCACCTGCAGCCCGCCCACCGCGTCCTGCAGCAGCAGCGTCAGCAGGCCGCTGTCCTTGTGCGCGCCGACGCCCTGGTCGCTCTCCGCCACATCGCGGCCGGGGTAGCGGATGATCTTCATCGTCTGGTTGGGCGTGCCGTCGTAGATCGCGGCGAGCGCGTCCGCCGGCTGCTCCAGCGCCTCGGCGAAGGCGCTCACCACGCGTATCGCGACCCGGGTCAGCGCCGCCTGCCAGGCCAGCAGCGCCGGCCGCAGCCCGGGTTGCGCCGCCGGCCATTGGTTCGGCCCTTGCAGCCGGGTCCAGGCGGGTGCAGCCGCGGTCTGCGGCCAGGGCTCCCGCTCGGCATGGATGTCGAACTGCTCGCGCCAATCCGGCTGGCCGCGCGTCAGCTCCTGCCCCGCGCGGTTGTAGCCGCGGAAATGGGGCGAATGCACCATCTGCACCGCCAGCTTGTCGGCCTCCGGCAAGGCGAAGAAGCGGTTTGCCTCGGTCACCACCGCGGCTTCCAGCGCCGGGTCGACGCCGTGCCCGGCCAGGTAGAAGAAGCCGACATCGCGCGCGGCGGCGCGAAGATCGGCCAGGAAGGCGGCGCGCGCGGCGGCGTCGCCATCCAGGTGGCGCAGGTCGAGAAGCGGCAGGGCGAAACGCGGGTCGGCGGACATGGTGGCTCCGGTGCTCATTCGGCGGCGATCGGCAGGGCTGCCGCCGCCAGGGCCTGGTCGAGGTCTTCGATGATATCGTCGATATGCTCAAGCCCGATCGACAGCCGGACATAGCCCGGCGTCACGCCGGTCGCCAATTGGTCGCCGGGGGAGAGCTGGCTGTGCGTGGTGCTGGCCGGATGGATCGCCAGGCTGCGCGCGTCGCCGATATTGGCCACGTGGTAGAACAGCTCCAGTGCATCAATGAAACGGGCGCCGGCCGCGGCGCCGCCGCGCAGCTCGAAGCCGACGAGCCCGCCCTGGCCGCCGCGCAGGTAGCGCTCGCTTCGCGCCCGCGCTTCCCCGATCTGCTGCGATGGGTGGATCACCCGCAGCACGTCGTTCCGCTCCGCCAGCCAGGCGGCGACGGTGGCGGCGTTGCGGGAATGCTCGCGGATGCGCAGCGGCAGGGTCTCGATCCCCTGCAGGATCTGGAAGGCGTTGAAAGGCGACAGCGGTGCGCCGAGGTCGCGCTGCACGGAGCTGCGCACCGCCGCGATATAGGGCGCGACGCCGAGCTTCGGCGCCGCCTCCGTCCAGATCGCACCGTGATAGCTCGGGTCCGGCGCGGTCAGCGCCGGCTGCCGGCCGGGATTCGCGGTCCAGTCGAAGCGGCCGCCATCGATGATGGCACCGCCGATCGAGGTGCCGTGGCCGCCGAGATACTTGGTCGCCGAATAGACGATGATCGCGGCGCCATGCTCGAAGGGCCGCGCGAGCAGCGGCGCCGCGGTGTTGTCCAGGATCAGGGGAATGCCGAGCGGGCGCCCGATCGCCGCCACTTCCGCGATCGGAAAGTGATCAGCTTCGGGTTCGGCAATGTTTCCCCGTAATAGGCGCGGGTGCGTGCATCGGTCGCGCGCGCGAAATTCTCCGGATCGGCCGGGTCGACGAAGCGAACGGTGACGCCCTGCCGTTGCAGGGTATTGGCGAAGAGGTTCCAGGTGCCGCCATAGAGATCGGTGGAGGAGACGATGTTGTCGCCGGCCTGCGCCAGCGCCAGCACCGAGAAAGCGGAGGCCGCCTGGCCGGAACCGAGCGCCAGCGCGCCGGCGCCGCCCTCCAGCGCCGTCAGCCGCCGTTCCAGCACATCCACGGTCGGGTTGCCGGTGCGGGAATAAATGAAGCCGAGCTGCTCCAGCCCGAACAGGCTGCGCGCATGCGCGCTGTCGGCGAACTGGTAGGAGGTGGTCTGGTAGATCGGCACCGCGACGGCGCCATTGCTGGCATCTGCACGCCAGCCGGCATGCAGCGCCAGGGTTTCGGGACGATGCGCCATGGGCTCAGCCCTCCGCCGGCAAGGTGAAGCTGGTATCGAAGGCATCGGCGACGCGGATGGCGCGGGTGAAGACGCCGAACGCCGCTGCCTGGTCGCCTGCCTGCTGCAGCTCTGCGACCAGCGCGGCGTCGATCGGGATGGCGCGGGTCCGCTGCACCTCATAAGCGCGGCGCAGCATCGGCTCCGGAATGCGGGTGAGCACCGATGTCGCGCGCGCAAAGGCGGGGATGTTGTCCCGCGACCAGGCCCAGCCGCGCTGGTGCCGCTGCAGGAAATCCTGCAACAGCGGGCGTTTATCGCGCACCGCCTGCTCATGCACAGAGATGAAGTTCACGCTCGGCGTCAGCCCCGTGCCATCGACCAGCACGCGGGCGCCGAAGCCCAGGATCTCGATCGAGTTGTACGGCTCCCAGATCGCCCAGGCATCGACGGCGCCGGAGCGGAAGGCGAGGGAGGCATCGGCCGGGCCGAGTGGCACGATGGTGACCTCGGTGGGCGGAATGCCCTCCCGCTGCAGGGCGGCCCGGACCAGGTACTGGCCCCAGCCGCCGCGATTGCCGGCCACCCGCTTGCCGCGCAGATCGGCCAGGCTGCGGATCGGCCCGTCATCCCGCACCAGGATCGCCTGCGCGCCCGGCTGGTGGCGCGTGGCACCGATTGCCCTGATCGGCGCGCCATTGGCAAAGACGCTGAGGAAGGCGAGGTCGCCCTGGGTGCCGAGATCGATGGCGCCGGCGTTCAACGCTTCCAGCAGCGGCGCGGCTGCCGGAAACTCACTCCATTCGATGCGGTAGGGCAGGTCGCGGCCCTGGCCGGAGACCTCGATGAGGGAGCGCAGCCCGCCCTTCTGGTTGCCGATGCGCAGCACCGGCGCCTGGGCGCGCGCGATGGCGGGGCTGGCAAGCGGGGATGTGGCGCCGAGCAAGGCCCGGCGGGACAAGGTGGTGATCATCGCGGGTCTCACTCGGCGGCGGCGTGGATGGCAACGGAGACGCGGCGCCGATCCTCGGTATCGGCCAGTTCGCGCAGCAGCGGGATCAGCTCCCGCCCGTATTGCGCGACATCGGGCAACGGATCCCAGCCGCGCAGGATGAAGTGCGAGACGCCGAGCGCGCGGTAACGCAGCAGCGACCGCGCGACCTGCTCCGCGGTGCCGACCAGCGCCGTGCTGTTGCCGCGGCCGCCGAGCACGCCGGCCAGCGCGGTCCAGAGCCGTTCGTCATGCACCTCGCCGCGCTGCGACAGGCTGACCAGGCGCTGCGAGTTCACCGCCTGGCCGGCGGCGATCAGGCCGGCGGTGCCGCTGGCTTCCAGCTTGGCGACGGCGCGGGTGCGGATATCCCGCGCCTTCTCCCAGGCCTGCTTCTCGGTCGCCGCGATGATCGGCCGGTTCGACCAGGAGAAAGCGAGCTGCCGCGCCGCCGGCATCGCGGTGCGCACGCGGTCGAGCATGGCGCCGGTCTCGGCGAGCGGTTCCCCGAACAGGGCATAGACATCGGCGTGGCGAGCCGCGACCTGCAGCGCGCTGTCGGAGGCGCCGCCGAAGAAGATCGGCAGATAGGGCGTTTGGGCCGGCCGGATGTCGGACCAGGCCTGGGCGAAGCGATAGAATTCGCCATCGTGATCGATCGGGGCGTCGGCGGTCCAGATGCGGCGCAGGATGCCCAGGAATTCATCGGTGCGGCGGTAGCGCGCCGAATGGCCTTCGTAGTCGCCATCCTTGCGCTGGTCGACGTCCTCGCCGCCCGAGATGACGTGCAGCGCGAGGCGCCCGCCGGTCAGCTGGTCGAGCGTCGCGAGCTGGCGCGCCGCCAGCGTCGGCGCGACGAAGCCGGGGCGATGCGCCAGCAGGAAGTTGAGCCGCGTGGTGACCGCGGCGGCGTGCGCGAGGACGAGGAAGCCGTCCGCCGCATTGGTCCAATAGCCGGCCAGGACGCGGTCGAAGCCGCCTTCCTCATGCAGGCGGGTGATGCGGGTGATGAAGTCGGGCTGGAAGGCCGGACCCGCCTGCACCTCGAGATCGGAGGTGGGGCGGGCCCAGATCATGCCGGTGACATGCAGGCTCATGGCGGTGGTCCCTGATGATGGCGTGGCGATACGGTGCAGGTCAGGCGCCGCGCCGACATCGCCTGGTCGGGAACCGGTTCATATGCATCTCAGCCAGC